>JAWODS010000324.1:0-9993 GCA_046483205.1 Armatimonadota bacterium
ATAAAAGGCATATCAATCCCAAGGTTTTATAATCACCTTCATGGAATCGCCGGCCTCGGCCACCAGCCGGAAGCCTTCGCCCACTTCTTCCAAGGGCAATGCCTCCGTCGAGGCCGTCATCGCCATGGTGGATCGCCTCGCCGGTGCGCGCGAGGCCATCCAAGAGGCCGGCTACACCTTCTACAGTATCTTCACCGTCGAGGACCTCGGTGTAAAGGTCGAGTAACAGACCGGCCATCTCCGTACAGCAGCGACTGAAAGCCGGTCGCCAGCCACGCCGGAGGGGGATGCTGCGACCTCTACTCGACCAGCCGCTTCATCCATCGCTCCTCAATCTCAGCCAATGCTGCGTCCGTGTCATCGTCAATAAGTGGCGTATGCTCTGCGGCGAGGATCTCCTCAGCTTTTTCGGCGGCGACCTCGGTCATCGAGCGGCTGCCTGCGTTCTGCCATCCCTCGCGGCTGGCGGTGTAGGTGACTTCCGGCTCTACCAGTTCGCGGAAATGGTCCATGGTGTGATCGCAGCCCAGGTACTGTGCGGCGGTCCCCATCTCTTTGATGACATCGGCGGCGATGGTTTCGTCGGTGACCTCGATCCCCCGGGCGACGCGAGTGCCCACCCGTGCCAGTTCGTTATCAATGACAAGCTGTGGCAGCGACATCACGCGGGTTGATTCGAGATTCCCGGCGCCCCAGACGATGCTCACCCCACCCATCGCGTGAGCCATACCCGTCAGCAGGCTTTCATAAGCGGCCTGCGAATCGGCCATCATGCTCTCGGTGGAGGACCACGAGGCGCTGGGCATTCCGTGGAAGCGGGTGAACTGTGCGGCCGCCGACTGGATGAGCGCACATTCCGGGCTGCCGGTGCGGGTGACGGCGGTGCGCATGTCCATGGTGTGAGCGAAGCCGATGTTGAAGATGGTGGGACGGCCGGGCTCCAAAAGCTGCAGAGCCACCACGCCCGCCAGCGCCTCCGCGTTGCCGATGGTCAGTGCCCCGGCGAGTGTCACCGGCGCGGTGGCTCCGGCAACCGGCTCGGAGTTGACCATCATGGGGATGCCGTGCCCGGAGCTTTTTTCGAACGATTCCAGCCCCAGCGCCGACCACTGCAGCGGGCTGACAGCGGTGAATCCCAGGCTGAATATCGGCCGCTCCGACAGCGGCGTCCCGTCAAGCAGCACCTCCGCCATCTCCCGCATGGCGACGGTCCCGTCGGGTGTGTAAATACATGGCCGGAGGTGACCATCGAAGTTGTTTGCCATAATCCGAAAGCCCACGAAATCGCGCGTCTCCGCCGGATAATCATGCAAGGCGGTTCCCACCATCGCATGGATCATCTCACATTCCTGTGCCACCCGGCACAGGTCAACGAACTCGGGGGTTTCAATGGGCCGGATACTCCGGCCCTCATCGAAATACAGCGCATTCCCCGTCCAGAACACGGGTGGCTGCTCGGGGCCGATCTTTCTCATTGAACCGTCAAGTGAGGCCAGCTCGAAGGTCTCCGGCGCCTCCCCGACGCATTCGTCCACCAGCTCCCGGGGGATGCGCACCATCTCAGGCCCATCGCCCTCGGTGCAGCCGCTGTCCCAAAGTAGCTCTCGCACCGATTCCTTTTCAAACCGGATGCCGATCTCCTGAAGTATCTGCAGGCTCGCCTCATTCATCCGCTCAACATCATCGTCAGAAAGCCAGTTGAAAGCCATGTGTGCACCTCCGTATTTCACTGCCAGGATCTTCTGGGGCCGCCGATGTCTTCGGCGACCGCGCCCAGGAAGGTCACCCGGCCCGGGAGTGTCTGGATATAGCTGGCGGGGACCTTCGGTGTCACCTCGCCATGCGTGCAGAGCCGCCCGATGAAGCGCTGCCAGCTCATACCCTCACCGAGGTATGCGTCACACCAGAAGCTGCGGTACCTCGCGCCCAGGAAGATATTGGGTCCGATGGTATAGGCGCACGGAGGGATTGATGACCAGTCGCCCCCCGCCCTCAGGGAGTTGTGGAGAATGGTCATCGGATGAAGGGTGACGAATGAAGCGCGGGCCTGTCGCCAGATCGACTCATCCCCACCGAACTCCTGCCACAGGTGCGGGTCCCAGAAGGCGAAATGCCCCGACCAGCCGATGCCGCCGTACACGACCTCCGCGCCCTCACCACCGGAAGTCTCCTCAATCATGTCGTCGTAGGCGTCAATGTTTTCGGGGCCCGGAAAGTGAATCTGGTCATCAGAAGGCCGCAGCGCCTCATCAATCGCTGAAAAAAGACCATCATGTGCTGTTTTTTCAAATGACCACGGCGAATCCTTGTCAATGGTGCTGCCGTCGGGATAGGCATATTCATCCATGAAAAACAGGTGAACGTGGCCGAGGTCGGTGCCTTCTTCGTTGATCTTTTCGGCCAGCAGCGGATACTGTGCGGTGGGACCGACAGGGAGGACGGCGACAAAGGGCCGGTCTTCTTCGGCCGCGGCCACAATCCGACTGTGTATATCATCGGCGAGACATTCGTAAAGCTCAGCCGATTGCTCGATCACCTGTATCTCAAACTGCTGGTGATGCTGTGGCTCACGCCGGGTAATATGTTTTTTGCTGATACTGCGGACGTAGTCACACACGTCGGCGTCGCGGTATGGGAGCATATCGAGCATATCTTTGCCAAATGCCATGATGAGAGCTCCTCTCAGGTGCGGATGGTGGGAAAGAATGGAGCGAGCCTGTCAATAGGCGCCGCACGATTGAAGCGGCGGGCGAAGGCAAACGGTTCGGCGAAATTGACACCACATATCGAGCCGTAATACCGCGCGGCGGCCTCAGTCTGTGCGAAAATGTCGGTTTTATGATGGTCCTCAAGGTACTGGTGCTGGCTCCTGTGAGCCTTCAGTGCCTCGATTTTCACCTCGAACGTCTCCCCGATATCCACGTACATCGTGGGCTCAAACGGGCATCCGGGCATCGGCGCACAATGAAGGGTGATGGGGATGCCGCCCGAGGCCGGCTCCTCGCTTTTGATATTGGCGTTGCCCGCATTGATGGAGGCGTTGAGCGTCACCTCGGCCGTCAGGCGGTGGTGATGGTGGTAGTCATCAGGGCTCAGGGTGATCAGAAGCTGCGGATCCACCCGGCGCACGAGGTTGCGGAAGGCCATCTCCATGTCCTGGTAGTGATCGTGGTAATGCTCCATGAAGTCATCATCACCGTAATCAAGCCACTCCAGGGACACGCCCAGCACCTCGCATACCTCCTGCATCTCCCGGTGGCGAGTATCGGCACGGACCCGGGGTTCAGCGCCCATCAGCCCGCCCATGTTGCCGTTGCACGCCACGGCGAGGGTCACGTCGATTCCGGCACGACTCTGCAGCGCCAGTGTCCCCGACATCAGGCTTTCGTCGTCGGGATGTGCCACAACCGCCAGCACGCGCAGATCATTGACCATCATACATCCCTCCTGCCGGTAACTTCGGGGCTGCGGATGATGATACCTGCGTGCACGCAGTCACAAACATCTGAAACCGTAACGACCGATAACTGCGTCCCTACGCGGTCGTGTATTAGAAGGTCCAATCGGCGGCACAAGAGAAACATCAAGTATCACAACACTGACATCGGAGGGATTCTATGAACGCTCAACGCGTGCTGACCATCATCCTGATCTGCCTGCTGTTTAGCGGTGTGGCCTATGCGCAGCTGGCCGATGACGTCATCACTATCACCGATTTCAGCGACAGGGTTGTTGATCCAGACGGGGAGAATGAGGACTGGCAGCCGGCCTTCCAGGCGGCCATTGCAGAGGCGCGCGAAACACAGCAGCCGATCTACCTGCCGGTCGGGGAGTACAGGATACAGCAGGCCATCACCATCGAGCCGGTGGAGGTGGAGGGGACGCCGTTTGTGCGCAATTACATCTACATGTTCGGTGCGGATCGGTTCAAGACGAAAATCTCCCAGCAGGCTGAGGGCCAAAACTGCATCAACTGGACCGGCCCGGACGCCAAAAACTCCGCGGTCCACGGACACCTCGCCAATATGACCATCGCCGGGGGTGAAATCGGCCTGAATATCAAATATCACAACCGCTTCCACCTGGAAAACTGCTACATTGTAGGTGCATCGGAGTACGGCATCTATACGGAGGGCTATTCCAGCCGCTTTGAGGACTGCGTCGTGCGATGGTGCTCCAATATCGGCTTTTACGCCGGAGGGCATTTCAATGACAACATGATCCGCGACTTTTATTTCCAGCGCAATGCCATCGGCATCAAGTTCAACGGCGTGCACGGCTCTCGGGTGGAAAGCTGTGCCTTTGAACGAAACGCAAAGGCCGCCATCATCATGAGCGGGATCCGCAACCTCACGCTGTGCAACAGCTACTTTGAGGGCAACGGGTATGCCAATGTCGATATTCTGCCTGTCGAAGGCGTGCCCCACACCGTGATGCTCGACCGCCTGTGCCGTGCGGTGTCCATCCATGACAACATTTTTCGCAAGAACATCGATGACCGCGGTGCCCTGCTGGCCATCGCCGACCTGCGCCACGGGCATATTTACGACAACTACTTCTACAACTACAATCCCGGCGGCCGTGCGGTGATGCTGTACGGGGAGTCAGAGCTGGACCCCGAGCGTCCCACGGTCATCAGCGATCTCGTCTTCGAACACAATGCCCACGAGAATTTCGACATTCCCTTCAGCGAAACCGAGCCGGGCCTGCTGGAGGCGGCGGTGGAGAAGGACAGCAGCTTCGACTGGCCGCTGGCAGAGCCGGAGGAATAAATCACGCCCCAGGAGAATCACCAACACCCGCAGCGCACTTTCGGCTGCGGGTGTTTTGTCTTCTTCACCTCTCGGGCCTATCTGTTGCTGTCTTTCTGAAAGCGCAGGGCGTACAGGTCGGCGTCGCGGAGGACGAAGCGCAGGCGGACGGGCTTTCCTGAAAGCTCGCTAAGGTCGCTGTCGCCGTCGCGCCACGTTACGGTGCGGGAGATGCTGTCGCCGAAGACCTCGTCAGACTCATCCAGCGTGTAGCCCTCGATAGGTTGGCCGTCGGCGTCCTGGATTTCCACGTGGATGCCGCCGGAGCCGGAGGTGGAGAAGTTTATCACGAGGCAGTCGCCGTCGAACACCAGCGGTCTTGTGATCATTTCGCCACCAGCCATTGGTGCGGTGACAGATGCGAAGCCGTCAATACGGATGTCGTAGCGGCGCATCCGGGTGTCGCCCGTCAGCCAGAAGCCTTCCTTGGAATACAGCGACCAGCGGTCTGCGGCCCCTTTCATGTGTGAGGCGGTGCGGACGAGCCCCCACTGCAGATACATGTCGCCGTACGCCCAGCTTCCCGGTCGCTCGGGCCCCGGTCGGACGAGCGCCTCCGCCCACCGGTTGAAGGTCTGTCCGTCCCGGCTGGTCATCAGTAGGGCGTCGGTGATGGCCATGCCGTAGCGGTTGCTGCCCCGTGAGCGCATCCGGCGGTTTTCCAGGTCGGGGAGCTTCTCCAGCGATGGCGACCAGCCGCGTTCGAAATATCGGGTGGGAAAGCCGATGAAAATATGCGGGGCGCGGGGGTATGGCTGCACCTGGTTTGTGTAAAGCTGCTCCTTGCGTGCGCCCGGAAAATCGAGCCACTGAAGCTCCGTCCAGTTGACGAAATTCTCCGATGTCGCGGTCTTGATGCTCCGGCGGCCCTCGCGGAAATCACGCACGTACGCCCGGTATTCCTCCCGCACCGGGTCCCAGAACGCGAGGTTTTGCGAATCAAAGGGACAGCCGGTCAGGATCGGCTCCTTGCGCATCAGCTCCCAGTGGATGCCGTCTGCTGACTGCAGTGCCAGCAGGCCCTTTCCGGCCTCCGTGGTGCCTTCGCCGACGGCTTTATAGGCGGCTTCGGGTTCCACATCCGGATTGGGATCTTTGAAGGGCGCGAAGCCGTGAGAGCCGGGCCCGTCCCACACCAGGTTATTGGCCGTGGAGCCGTCGAACTCAATGATCCCCAGCTCCGGTTTGCTCCAGTCTATTCCGTCATCACTCTCGGCGTAGCCGACTTTCAGCTTCGAGGGTTTCGTGCCCTCTTCATGGACGCCGAGGTCCCAGGCCTTGTAATACATTCTGAAGGTGCCCTCATCCTCAAACATCGTCACATACCCACAGCCACTGCCCTCCCAGGGCTCGTCAAATCGCATAACGATTTCCCGGGCGGTGGGATGATGCAGTGTCAGCTCCGCATCGTCCATCGTGTCAATGAGAAAGTCATCCACCATCGGCTCCAGCCGGGAGCCGATGGCAATAGGATCGGCCTGAGAGGTCACGGCCACAAGCAACAGCGCCGCAGTCAACAGTACAGGAATAGAAAGCTCCAGCATCCTCAGCACCCCTTCGCGGGACGGATAGTCAGCATCACGGAGGCAATTGCCTGCCGGGCACGTAAATCCCTTCCCGCGACGAAGGTTTCCGGACCGTTTTTGGAGGCGGCGACCCCCGCTGCGCCGTGAATCACAAACGGCCCGGACATCTCGCCCGGACCGTTTCTTACCTTTTCTGTCAGCCTTCGCTATCTCCCGAGGACCTCTTTGATGTTGCGGAAGATCTTTTCGGGAGAGGGCAGGTTTTCGTTTTCCAGCGGTGCCGCCATGGGTGGCGGGACGTCGTGGGCGGCCACGATGCGCACGGGAGCCTTCAGATCATCAAAGCAGGCTTCCTGGGCCTTGTAGGCGATATGCTCGGCGTAGCAGCCGACCGACGGCGCCTGCTGGACGCACAGCAGGTGGCCGGTTTTCTTCACGGAGCCGGCGATCAGGTCGGTGTCCAGCGGCCGGAGGGTGCGCGGATCAATAAGCTCCACAGATATACCGGCATCCTCGGCCAGCTCGGCGGCTTCCTCGGCACGGATGCGCATCCATGAATAGGCCAGCAGCGTGATGTCGGTGCCCTCGCGGACGATGGTGCCCTCACCCAGCGGGATGGTGTATTCCTCTTCCGGCACCTCGCCCTTGTCGGTATAGACGTGCTGGTGTTCGATGAAGACCACGGGGTTATCGTCACGGATGGCTGATTTCAGCAGGCCCTTAATGTCATAGGGGCTGGAGGGAGCGACGACCTTCAGGCCCGGGAACATCGTCACGACGGCCTCGAGGCTCTGTGAATGCTGTCCCGCATAGCCCTTGCCGCCACCGATGGATGTCCGCACGACCATGGGTAGTGTGGCCTTGCCGCCGAACATATAGCGGTTTTTGGCGGCCTGGTTGCCGAGCTGGTCCATGGCCATGAGTACGAAGTCGATGTACATGATTTCACACACCGGCCGCATCCCCGCCATGGAGGCTCCGGCGGCTGTGCCGACGATGGCCGCCTCGGAGATGGGCGCATTGAAGATTCGGTTGCGCCCGAAGACCTCAAGCATCCCGCGGGTGGCGCCGAACGCTCCGCCATAGTCGGCGACATCCTCGCCATAGACGATGACGCGGCGGTCGCGTACCATCTCTTCAGTCAGCGCTTCGGCCACGGCGTGACGTGCCAGTATCCGCCCGCGGCCGTCCCGGCGGGCCTTTTCCGGCTTTGCCAGCAGCTCTTTTTCGGGCGTGGCCCATTCATCGCCGATATCGTCGGAGGTCGTAGATGCGTACAGTCCATCAGTGATGTCTTCAGGCTTCGGGTCGGTGGCATCGGCGGCCATCAGTGCGGACTGTTCGATGCGGTCCGCCGCCCGGTTCTGCCGCTGCTGAAGCTCATCTTCGGTGATAATCGCGTTATCCAGAAGCTGCCGCGGGAAGGTCTTCAGCGGGTCCTGCTCCATCCATGCGCATTCCTCTTCATCGCTGCGGTAGGTGTCGCAGGTGTCGGACAGAGAATGGCCCTTGAAGCGGTAGGTGAGGCACTCCAGAAGCACCGGGCCCTCACCATTTCGGCATTTCTCGCTGGCGCGCTTGACCGCATCGCGAACCGCCAGCGGGTCCATGCCGTTGACGACCTCGGCATTTATGTTCTGTTCGTTATAGCCGGCGCCACGGCGAGCGAGACGCTGAATGCCGGTCACCTCGCCGACCTGCTGGCCGGTCATACCGTACTGGTTATTCTCCACGAGGAAAACCACGGGACAGCCGTCTTCGAACTGGTCCATGGCGGCGAAATTATACGCCTCGTGGCAGATGCCATTATTGGAGGCGCCGTCACCGACCAGGCATACACAGACTTTGCCTGAATCCATCTTGTCTGCGGCCATTGCGGCGCCCACGGCCATCGCGTACGAGCCACCGACGATGGCATTGGCGCCGAGATGTCCCATGTTGAAATCCGCGATATGCATGCCGCCACCGCGGCCCCGGCAGTAACCCTCTTCCTTGCCGAACAGCTCGGCCATCGTGCGGAAAAGATGCTCCTGCAGGGCGGCACCCAGGATACTGTCGCGGTCGGAGCTGTCAAAATCGTATTTATCGGCTGCATCGCCGAGATAATCGAGCAGATAATCGGTGTCTCCACGCTCCAGGACAAAGGCGCCCTTGGCGATGGAGTGGCCGTGACCGCGATGCGTGGAGGTGATATAGTCGTCGGGATTCAGTGCCGACATCGTCCCGATGGCGACGGCCTCCTGGCCGATGGACAGATGGGTGGCTCCGATGAACCGGAAATCCCCCAGCGGCTTATAGCGGCCGCTCTTGAGCTGCACGATCGTCTGCTCGAAGTTGCGGATATGCAGCATGTGATCCAGCATCCTGAGGGCCTCGTCGGCGGTCAGGTCCCCCTCAAGCTCTGAGGCGAGATCTCCCTCATATAAAAACATGGGGATTGAATCGATATCTATCTGGCCTCGCTGGAAATGCGGAAGAACGTCAATATCTTTGGGCATGGTGAAGATCTCCCAATGGAATGGATTTGAATCACCGGCACGCTGCCGGCGCTATTGTGAGTGTGTTTATGCGGGGCTGACGTTGAAAAGAGGGCCCGCCACCAGGGCGGTTGTTTCCCCCGACTTCCCGGCAGCAATTATCCCATATTCGCTGCTGGTTGTCTAATGAGCATTGATGCCTTTGAGGCTGATAGCCTCGACACCAGAATCTGCCTGCAAACCGTCGTTTTCCCTCCCTGTGTCATTTTTAAGATGGATTGAAAGAATTCCCGCCCGCATGAAGAAACCTGTATATGGAAACCGCCGACATAACGGCGGCGGCATGGCCGGGAGGCGACACCGAATGTCCGGAGGATGGGCCGGACGGGCGCTGCGTTCGATTGCCCTTGCGGCATGGTTCCTTGTGTTTGTGAATACGATTTACCTCATGGTGAACGACGTCATCTACGGCGACCGCTCGCTGCTGGAGATGGTGCCGCTGATCGTGCCGGTGGCAATTGGCTTTCTCATCATTGCCGCGGCTGTCGTCCTGCCGATGATACGTGAAAAGAACGATCTCCAACAATAGCGCCTCCTGGAGGGATTGTGCCGCCTGTGCCGAAGAGGTTCAGTGTGAATTTTACAGCGAGTACTGGAGGAATAGACGATGGCTGATCCGATCCGAGTGACCGTGTGGCATGAATACCGCCACGAGCATGACAACCCCGACGTCGCCGCGGTGTATCCCGATGGAATCCACGAGGCCATTGCGGACTTTTTGCGGCCCGAGGATGATTTGCAGGTCCGCACCGCCACCCTCGATGAGCCACAGCACGGCCTCACCGACGAGGTGCTGGAAAATACCGATGTCCTCACATGGTGGGGCCACGGCGCGCACCAGGAGGTCAAAGACGAGATCGTCGAAAAGATCCACGCCCGGATTCTGCAGGGCATGGGCCTCATCCCGCTGCATTCGTCGCACAAGTCGAAGATTTTCATGACCCTCATGGGCACCACCTGCCAGCTCAAATGGCGCGAAATCGGCGAAAAAGAGCGCCTGTGGGTGCTTTCGCCGGGCCACCCGATTGTCGAGGGCATCGGAGAGTGCATCGAGCTGCCGCATACAGAGATGTACGGCGAGCACCATGATATCCCGGCACCCGACGAGATTATCTTCAT
>JAWODS010000164.1:0-18991 GCA_046483205.1 Armatimonadota bacterium
GGCCGGTCATGGGCGTCAAGATCCGTTATGTCTCCCGGCGGAGGGAGCTGGTCATTGACGGTCTTGCGCCAGCGCCCCACAGCCCCTGACGCACCGGTTTCCGAGACCGCCCGGACCGCGTAATAATACAGCGTCTGCGGCTGCAGACCCGTATCGGTGTATTCATACGGTCCGGCATCAACTGCATCAACCGAGCCGACGAATACCATGGTCCCACCGCGCGGCTTGCGGAAGACGTTGTAACCAGTGACGGTATCAGACCCTGATCCGTCATCCGGCGAGGCCGGCCACACAAGATCCATCTGCGTGCCATTATCATCGGGATGGTCATTGACACAGATATACGCAGGCGGCCGCCCAGCCGGATAGACCGTCTGCGTGAAGCTGCCGCTCGCCTCGGCCCCTTCAGAGCAGGTGACAGTGACAGATATGGTGTAATCCACAGACGCAGAGGTGTCGTTGACCGGAGCTGTCCACGCCGGATTCTGTGCCGTCGCATCATCAAACGTCCCCGCAGGATTACCTTCACCGTCCTCCGCCGTCCACTGATAGCTCAGACTGTGCCCCTCACTACACTCCGCAGTCACCGAACACTGTACGTCCGCCCCAGACTCCGCAGGATTTGCATCACCCGCAGGGCCGGCGTTGATGGCGACATTGTGGCCGGGGATACCCCGGTCGTGGATGAAGATGTCAGCTTCGAAATTCATGTCCCGGCGCACCAGGTTGCTTGCCTCTGACTCAAATGCCACATACCGGCCGTCGGCGCTGATGGCGGCACAGTGGCTGTAACCGTCGCCTGCCACTCCATTGCTGGATACACTTATGCGGCTGGTCTCCCCCGTCCGTCGGTCGTGAACAAAGACGTCCCCGTGGCCGTTTGTGTCTTCCGGCACGAGATTGCTGGCCCCAGAGAGAAAGGCCACATAACGACCATCGGCACTGATGTTTTCCTCTGCGCTGTAATCGTTGCTCTGCGTCCCGTCACTGGCTACACTGACTCGTTCGGTTTCGCCGGTCATACGGTCATGCACAAAGATGTCGCGTACTGGCAGACCCATAGAGTTTTCATTGGTATCTCCAGGTACCAGATTGTTGGCGTAAGAGGTGAAGGCCACATAACGGCCATCAGCGCTGATGGATCCACCATAGCTTCCTTCGGCATACCATAGGTCGCTCGAACTATGGGCCTGCGTGCCGTCGCTGGCTACATTTACCCGCGTGGTGGTGCCTGTCTGACGGTCCCGCACAAAAATATCTGATTCACCGTTCGTATCGCCCGGCACCAGGTTGGTGGCCGATGAGCAAAAGGCCACATAGCGGCCGTTCGCGCTGATGGATCCGCCCCAGCTTTCATCATTGCCCTGCGTCCCGTCACTGGCCACACTGACTCGTTCGGTCTGCCCGGTCACGCGGTCATGCACAAAAACGTCCAATGCGGGCGAACCCATATCGTCTTTATTGGTGTCCCCCGGCACCAGGTTGCTGGCGTATGATGCAAAGGCCACATAACGACCCTCGGGGCTGATAGACACGGCCTTACTGTTACCGTTGCCCTGCGTCCCGTCACTGGCCACACTGACTCGTTCAGTCTGCCCGGTCAGGGAATCATGCACAAAAACGTCACGCGCTGGAAGCCCCCAGCGATTCTCGTTCGTGTCTCCCGCTACCAGATTGCTGGCATCGGAGACAAAGGCGACATAGCGACCGTCTGCGCTAATGGAGGGTAAACTGATTGCGCTGCTGTCGGCGTTGCTCTCCGTTCCGTCACTGGCGACACTCACGCGGGTGGTCCGGGCGGCGACCGTGTCCCTGACGAAGACATCTTTCCGGTCGTTCATGTCATCGGACACCAGATTGCTGGCGTGTGAAGCAAAAGCCACATAGCGACCGTCTGCGCTGATGGCTGAATACTGGCTGGTATCATTGGCTTCGAACCCGCCGCTGGATACGCTCACCCGCTCGGTGGTTCCGGCTGTTGCAGGCGCGACAAACACTCCAACCGTCAACAAAAACACTACCAGCACCATGGCCTTCAGTACGTTCAAATCGCTGCCATCGGGCGTATCCGCATCCAACCGCATTCCAGATTCCTCCCAGACCAGTGACCTGCAGGATTAGGGCCCGCCGTATTACGTACCATCAAAACACCACTTCGCCATCAGTCAGTCATCTCCTGCTGCCTTTTGTTCCGTGATCCGAGAGTTTGCTATATCCCTGCATCACGACACAAGCAAGAAGTCTTTTCCCAAAAGAAACACACACAGAAGCCCGCACAAAAAGTGACACCCCCGGCAGAAAGTCACCGGGGGTGAAATCTGATGCTCTGTCTGCGCCATTTGTGTCACCGCGTGATCCTCATGGTGCGGACGGCGCTTGTTTGCGTACCATCATCCGAGCGGGCGGTGATGGTGCACAGGTAGGTGCCACTCGGCACCACTGCGCCGGAGGTGTTGCGGAGGTTCCAGGTGGCCGAGTTGACGCCCGCGGTCTCGCTCCCGCACGGGATCCGGCTGATGGTGCGGCCGGCAATGTTGCGGATGTCCACCGTCACGTTTGCATCAGCCGACAGCGTATAGGCAATCGTCGCCTGTGAGCCGATCTGCTGGGTGCTCACGCCGCTGACCGTCAGCGTATTGCCATTGCCCTCCGTGGCGGTGATCGTCAGCTTCGCGCTCCCGCGCACCGTGTAACCGTTGCTTGTGCGCATGTTCGTGGTCTTCCCGGCAGCTTCATCGACCAGCGTCAGACGGTATTTGTTCGGCACCGCTGACAGGTCCGGGAAGGTGAGGGTCACCGGCTCATCGGTGGCGCTGGTGACCACGACATCCCAGCTCATTTCGGGAGCGGCAGCCTGCGTGCTGGCGGCCATTGGCTCATCGGCGGCGATGTGCAGGTCAACGCCGTTGCTGAGCTGCGGCGGATTGGGGATGGCGAGGTTGCTGCTGCCCGCGCCGATCCAGTTGCAGGCGTCAACATCGCCATCAGCCTGCGCGACGAGCTGTACCAGCCAGCCGTCACCATCGACCACGCTCTGCACTCCACTCGTCTCGGCGGTTTTGCGGAAGGTGAGCTCGCCGTCGGATTCGGCGTACACCCAGTAGCTCTGCCAGGGCTGGAGCATCTGCGACACACCCGGCTGATCCAGCGCTGCGGCAAGCTCGTAGCCGTCGCCCTGGTCCGTCCAGGCGTATGGCAGGATCGGCCCCTCTGCCCCATCGAAGCCAATCGGTTCCGTGAACGGCGAGGCGATCAGGTTCCAGCCCTGCCTGACCGGATACGTCACCACGCCGTTGTCGGGTACTGCGGCCGTCTCGACAGCTCTGTCGAACTTCGCCACGTAGCCCTGTCCGGCGACTGTTCCATCAGCGGCGACGAGCTCTCCGCCCTCGGCGTCATAGTAGGCGACGGACCCCGTATTGACCGTCGCGCCACCCGGCAGGCCGATCATGTACGGGTCGGCCTTCGCGGCGAACACGTGCGCGATACCGATGGCATCTGTTCTCACCTGCGCGTACGCCTGATCGGAGCGATTTTGCCCGTCCCAGGCTTCGATGAGGTAGATGCACAGCACGCCCTCGGTGGCGGTGCTGTCGGTGTGCTCATAGGTCGCTGCATCGGTCGCCGGAACCGGCTCGAGCATCTCGAAATCACCGGTGCCCATCTTCCGCCAGATGCGGTAGCTGGTTACATCATCAACACCGCCGCCATCATCGGGCGAGGCGTTCCACGTCACACGGACCTGCTGCTGGCCGAGGTATTCGGCTGCGGCTCCGATTGGGGGTTGTGGTGCCGTCTCGTCCACAGTCTGCACGCGAGCTGTGGCGATGTCGGACTGATTTTGACCATCCCATGCGCGCAGATAATACTCGTAGGTCGTGCCCGGTGAGAGCGTGTGCAGGTCCAGATATACATACGACGGGCTGTCATCGGCCTGTTTCTTGCCGACGAGCTCCATTTCGCCATCCGGTAGCTGCCGCCGCCAGAACCAGTATTCCTTCACATCGTCAGATCCCCGCCCGTCATCAAGAGAGGCATCCCACTGCAGATGCACACTGCGACCGTTGTAGTCGGGCATGTTGACTGCTACAAAGTTGCGAGGCGTGAATGGCGCACTGTTTTCAAACGCTGTTGCGTTGTCAAAGACCGGCACCGACTGCTTGTTGCCGTCATACGCCCGCACCGCATACTGCAGCACATGGCCACTGGTGCAGGTGGTGTCGGTGAATTCGTAACTGTCGGATCCGTCCGCCGGCACCTCATTGACGAAGATAAAGGTGCCGCCGTGATATCTGCGGCGGAAGATGAAGTACTTCTGCACGGGATCCGGCCCGGCCTGGGCCGCCTGTACGTCGGCATTTTCGCTCGCCGAAGCGTCCCACTTCACGAGGATTGCGTTACCCGTGTCGCCGGGTCTATCGTGGGCCTCCAGGTTTGTCACCGGCTCCGGGGCGTCCGCAAGGTTGTCAACGGTCTTTCGCCACTGGTAGCGCGCCTCTGAGCCGCCCTTCGCGTTGGCGGCGGTCACAGCGTACATGTACAGCGTAGCACGCTGCAGGTTATTATCCGTGTAATTGTACCGGTCCTGGCCTGTCGCAGGCACGCTTTCAATCAGCCTGAATGTTCCGTGGTGCGGTTTCCGGAAGATGTGATATACCATTTCGTAGGGCGTATCGGCGCCGTCGTCCGGAGATTTGGGCCAGCACAGGTCGAGAGCGGTTCCCTGATCGTCGGGATGATCATCAACACAGATGTAGGGCACGGGGGCCGGAATCGTCTCGGGTTCGGGCAGAATTTCCTGCACGTATTGTGCGGTCGCCTGGCGCCCCTCTGTGCACGTGGCCGTCACAGCAATCGTCACCTGCATCGTTTCATCAGTCTGGTTTTTCGGTGGATACCATGTCGGCGCATTGCCGGTGCGGTCCTTAAACCAGCCGACCTCGTTGCCGTCACCGTCGGTGGCCCTCCAGCGGTATGTCAGGTCGTGTCCGAGAGCGTCTGTCGCCGAGACAGTACACTCTACGGGCCATCCAGAGGGAACCGGGTTCGGTGTGCCCTCGGGCCCCGCGGTGATTTCAACGGAGCAGCCGATGGTGACAGAGTCATCGGCGGTCGGGCCCTCCATATCGCCGTCGGTCGGTGTGACCACACACTTCCAGGTCTCTCCGGCAGCCGTTGCTGCGGCGTCAACCGTCGTCTCGTCGTCATAGTCCGGCTGGTGCTGGTCGTTTTTGTACCATTCATACTTATAATCAACGGCGTCCTCATCGGGATCCGTGCTCCCACTGGCGTCCACAGCGAGGTCGTCACTGTCTGCAGGATCGTCCGGCGTCACATCGACAGTCGGCTGTGTGGGAGCGGAGTTTTCGATTGTGACCTCCTCCGAGCCGACCGCGCTGTCCTGCTGCCCGTCGTTGGCCGTCACCTCACACCGCCACGTCTCTCCCCGGGTGGTGGCCGAAGACGGGACGACCGTTTCATCGTCGTAATCAGCGACATGTGTGCCATCTCGATACCAGGTGTAGGAATATGTGATCGGATCGCCGTCGGGGTCCGTGCTTCCACTTGCCGAAGCGGTCAGATCGTCGTCAGTCGCCGGGTTGTCAGGGCTGATGGTGACGGTCGGCTCGGTCGGTGGAGCATTGACAATGCCGACTTCATCCGACCCCACGGGCCCGTCGTCCTCTCCGTCGCTCGGTGTGACCTCACAGCGCCATGTCTCGCCCTCGGAGGTCTCTGATGCAGGGACAGTGGTCTCGTCATTATATTCCGACAGATATCGGCCGTCACGGTACCACTTATAGGAGTATTCGACCGTATCCCCGTCGGGATCGGTGCTGCCCGAGGCCGTTACGGTCAGATCGTCACCGGTGGCGGGATCGTCAGGGGCGATTTCAACGGTCGGCTGTGTCGGCCCGGTATTGCCGATGGTTACTGAATCCGATCCGGCCGGACCGTCGGTGGTGCCATCGTTCGCCGTCACCTCGCACCGCCAGGTTTCGCCCCTGGAAGTCGCCGACGCGGGCACGGTGGTCTGTCCGTCATAATCAGCCTGGTGCACGCCGTCTTTGTACCAGGTGTAGTTGTATGTCACGGCTTCCCCGTCCGGGTCGGTTGCCGTAGCGGTAACCGACAGATCGTCGTCGGTGACCGGCTTGTCCGGAGTGACGTCCACGTCGGGCGCCGAGGGTGGCGAGTTCCCGATTGTCACCGCGTCTGTGGCGGGTGGGCTGTCGGCATCGCCGTCATTGGCGATAACCTCGCACTCCCAGGTCTCTCCCTCGGAGGTTGCCGAGGACGGTACTGTGGTTTCATCATCATAGTCAGGCTGTGCCACACCGTCTTTGGTCCACCTGTAGCTGTAGGTCAGCGTTTCTTCGTCGGGATCGTCTGCCGAGGCCGTCACCGACAGATCGTCTTGTGTGGTCGGATCGTCAGGTGTCACATCAACGGTGGGCTGTTCCGGCGGGCTGTTGTTGATGGTCACTGAGGCAGTACCCATCGGCCCGTCGGCTGTCCCGTCGCTGGGTGTGACCTCACAGCGCCACACATCACCCTTTGCCGTGGCGGATGCGGGGATCTGCGTCTCGTCGTCATACGCGCCCTGCGGTGAGCCGAGCTGGTACCACCGGTAGCTGTAGGTGATGGGGTCATCGTCGGGATCCGTGCAGTCGGACACACTGACCTCCAGGGTGTCGTTGGCCAAAGGATCCGCAGGTGTAATGGTGACGGTGGGCTGGGTGGGCGGTGCGCTCTGAATCGTCACTGACGCGCTTCCGGGAGCGCTGTCCTCCGTGCCGTCGCTGGCGATCACCCGGCATTCCCACGTCTCCCCTTTACTGAGGGCACTCGCCGGAACCGTCTGCTGATCATCATACGCCGGCTGGTGGGTCCCGTCTTTGTACCATGCATAGCTGAAGGTCAGCGGATCATCGTCCGGATCATCTCCGCTTGCGCTGGCGGTGATGTCGTCCTGGCTGGTGGGTTCGGCGGGATCGATTGATACGGTCGGCGCGTTCGGGGCAGTATTCTGGATTGTCTCAGAATCAGAGCCCACTGTACTGCTCACCTCGCCGTCGGTGGCCGTCACCTGGCACTCCCACACTTCGCCCTTCGCCGTTGCGGATGATGGAATGGTGGTCTCCGCGTCGTACGAGGGCTGGTGGACGCCGTCTTTATACCATTCGTAGCGATAAATGACCGTGTCACCATCGTCGGCGTCGGTGCTTCCACTGGCCGAAACCGACAGGTTGTCGCCCGTCTGCGGGTCATCAGGCGTCACATCCACATCCGGCTGGCTGGGTGCGCTGTTCTGGATTGTCACCGAGTCGCTGCCAACCGGTCCGTTATCGGTGCCGTCGCTGGGCGTCACGTCACACCGCCATACTTCACCTTTGGTCGTAGCCGATGCGGGAATGGTGGTGGCGTCATCGTAGTCGCCCTGGTGCACGCCGTCCTTATACCACTGATATGCGTAGCTGACGGTGTCACCGCCATCGGCGTCGGTGCTGCCGCTTGCCGCGACCGTCAGATCTTCTGTCGTGTACGGCTGGTCGGGCGTGACGTCAACATCGGGCTGACTCGGTGCGGCGTTGGAAATGGTGATGTCGTCGTACACCGTGTCGCCCTCGACCTGGCCGTCGTCCGGTGTGCAGGCGACGCGGATATGGTCACCCTTCTGGAAATTCGAGCTGTCCAGAGTATCGTTGGTTTCTCCGGTGAGGTCCTCCCAGGTCCCATTTTCCTTTTGCCACTGATAGTTATAGCTCTCCGGATCGCCGTCAATATCAGTCCACGTCCCCGGAACGGCGGTGAGGGTGTTGTTGGTGGTCGCCGGGTCGGGCTCGATGGCGACACTGTCAACACTCGGGGGGCTGTTTTGAACCGTGACGTCGTCGTACACCGGAGCCCCAGTTTCGATGCCGTCGTTGGGGGTGCATTCAACACGGATATGGTCCCCACCGGTGAACTGGCTGCTGGCGAGTGTATCGGAGGTGGCGCCGGGGATGTTCTGCCACGAGCCGCCGACCTCTTTGTGCCACTGCCAGTCGTAATTCTCCGGATCGCCGTCAGCGTCGTCCCATCCGCTCGGAGTGGCTGTCAGTGTGTCATCTGCCACCGGCGGATCGGGCGAGATTGAGACACTGTCCACACTGGGTACGTGGTTGGTCGGTGTCCGCAACTGTACGGTGCTCAGATCTGCCAGGGTCTGCGGTGTGGCAAAACTTTCCACGTAGTTGCCGGGGCTGGTGATTGAGAAATGCTGGATTGTGCCGGATTCGCCGCTCACTTTGTCCTGCACGGTGAGATACCACGGATCGTTATGGGTGGCCGGGAGGTATGCTCCCTCGTCCGTGAGATCCACCACGGCGTACAGGTCGGCGTCATCATCCCCGTCGTCGGCGCGATGGCCCGTCTGGTCGAACGGAGTCACACTTGCCATGCCATTGGCATTTTCGACGGTGACTGTCAGATCAGCGTGACAGCCGTGGTCGATTTCAAATGCGGCCCATGAATCAGGGGAATAGCCGATCTTATCGGTCATGAAATACGCCCAGCTTACATCGCCTGTTTTGAAGAAATCATACGAAAGCCAGGCATAGCCATCTCCGGCCCAGGCAGCGCCCCACGAGTTGACGAACTTAAAGCCGCCGGTTATGCCGTCTCCATCCCCGGCGTCCTTGTCATCATCATACCCGACAATGCAGATACCGTGACCGCCCCAAACATCTGCTCCGCTGTCCGGCCCCTCGTAAAAATCATCGTCGAGAGTTTTCGTGTAAAAATCGCTATAAACCGTGAAACCGATACAGAAGGTGCCGCCATTGTCGATCAGTGTTTTCAGCGCATTGAGCTCTGTGTCGTTGGACGTCGGCAGAGCGCTGTAGGAATCAGCACGGTAATCGAGAGCCGTCAGCCAGGTGGCTGTGCTTTTGGGCCAGCGGTCGTCATCGTGTTCATCAAAGGGGAAATCGGCCATCGTGGCACAGCCCTTATCTACCATAAGCTGCATATTGCCTCCCAGGCTGCTGCCGCCACCTGCCACGCGCACCTGGTTGTATAAGAAGGCGGGGCTGAACTGATGAGATGCGTTTGACTGGTCCCATCCGTGTTCCTGCCACTCCTGGTGTCCCTTGTGATAATAGCCGGTGGCCCAGGATGCACAGGAGCCCTGTCCGCCCTGGTTGCCGACCGGGGGCATGTTAGCGCTGTTGTCGGCGGCGGCCCGGAGGTTCTCGCCCCGACCCAGCACGCCCGTTATCTGCCACGGCTGCACCTGGTGCGCCCGGAGCACTTCAGGTGGATCGGGGATCCAGCCGAGGGTGACAACCTGGCCGCTGGGCAGAGTCATTTTCGGGAGGTTCTGTCCCACCGCGGCCGTAACACAGCCGAGCATCAACACAACGATTGCAACCATGTAAAGAATGCGTAGGTGGTCCTGGGTGCGCCGGAAAGAATTGCTCATGGTGGCACTCCTTTTTCACGTTGATCCTGGACGGGGCCGCGTCAGGCACGAATGCCGTCATACGCAACCGCTGTACGATGGCAGGCACCGTGAGTATGCATCACTGCTGCTGTACCATCGTCATGGGATTTTCTGCCATGGCCCGAAAAAACATCCGGCACCACAGGCAGACGGCTTCCATTGACAAAACACGGCGACTTTCCCGGAGCTGGCATGAAAACCATCGCCTGCATCCGTCGTTTTCAGTTATCCTCCGGGGCACTATCGGCCACGTATCTTTTCTGTGGACACAAACTCCACACATGTTTATTTAACCCCTATCTTCTCAATTCCTTCTTTTCATAAAGATTTTTTGAAGGTGTGCGTGCATGTGCAGAGGTGCGAACAATTTCACCGGTTGAGGTGTCGCGGAGAGGGAGCCCATCTCGAAGGAGAACCCGGAGCATGTCTGGAAATGATCGTGTTGAAGATTTGATGTGATCCGCTGCTGATGCAGAGCGCCCACAGGAGGCCCATCATGCGTCTGAAAAGTGCCATTATTTGTCTCGCCGTCGTCATTGTTTTGCCGCTTCATGCCGATAATATCGCCCGCTCCAATGATTGCACCGTGGCCGTGGATAGCTGTTACCAGGGTTACAGTGCCGAAACGCTGACGGACGGGCTTGAGATCGTCACCAGCGACGACTGGACTCTGGCCGGCTGGGCCAGCACAGACGAGCCGAAAGAACACTGGATCACCCTGTCATGGCCTGAGACGCAGCAAGTCAGTGCCGTGACCGTGTATTGGGCGTTCGACCGGGGCTTTCAGACATCAAAACGCGCAATCGTGCAGGCGCAAAACGGCGACGACTGGCAGACGATCGGAGAGGTCGGCGGCGAGCAGCGTCACGCATTTGACACGGTGATGCTGAAGGAACCGCTTTCGACTCCGGCCATCCGGGTGCTTCAAAAACCGACTGACGGCCCTCCCGGGCGCAGCAATATCATGTGGGTTGGCGAGATGAAGGTCTTTGGCCCTGCGGACGAAGACACAGTTGACCGGGGCGAACAGCAGGCCTCAGTCACACTTCCGGCCGATACCAGCACCGTGGAGTTTATCACCACCGGCGCCGGGGAAGTCGTGGTGTCGGCCGAGGGCCAAACACTCGGCGCCGCATGCAGCCTCCCCGACCGCTCCATCTCTCACACATTTCTTCTCGGCCTGTCCGGGGGGACAAAGGTTGTCCTGTCAGGCACGGAGGGGGTCACGGTCAGTGCCGTCGAAGCCGCGAAAAGAGCCGGAGCAGAAGCAATCGAGGGCGACCCCATCACACAACTGAAGAATATGCATATCGACACCCCGATGGAGGACGCCATCATCGCGCTGCCGGACAGCGATAACGCACAGGAACTGGGGAAACAGGTGCAGGCCGCCGTGCAGGAAAGCTGCGGGCTGACGCTTCCCATGAAACGTGCGGCGGATGGGCTCGAAGACAACATGCAAAGCCGCACCATCATCGCCATCGGCAGTGCGCTGAACAACCCGGTCATCGAGGTGCTGTATAACAGGGGCTTCGTCTATGCGGACCGCGTCTATCCCGGCGAGGGCGGTTATGCCGTCCGGACCGTGCACAATCCACTGGGTGCCGGCCACAACGTCGTGACAGCATCCGGAAGCGACTCGGACGGCACTGCAAGCGCTGTTCAGCGTCTGTGTGAGCACATCGCGGCGGCCGATTCGGACACTCTCCCCCGCATCCTCGATGTCGAGCTGGGGCCGCCCCAGTCCCGCCCAAGTCCTCCAACCGATGAGACCATCCAGGAGCATGTTGACGGGTATCGGCGCTGGCGGGAGTCCGGAGATGCTCCGGAGTGGGCACTGAACCGATTTGCCTCATACGGCATCCGCTACAACCGGACCGGTGACGAGCAGTGGGCGCGGCTGTTTCGGGCTCTGATGCTGGAGGCCAGGGATATCTGGGATGAAAGCGGGCCATGGCCGATGGAGTGGCTCTGGGACCCCTACTGGGCGTGGGAGACCTGCGAGGAGGCCCCCTGTTTCACCGACGAGGAACGGCTGCAGATCACCAACTTTCTTCTGCAGGTCGGGCGCACCGACCGGAAGCGCTATGCGGGGTCTTTCAAGGCCCGAAATGAGATTTCCGGCGGCCATCAACTCGACCAGAACCTTTGCCTGTTCTGCCTCGCAGATTATTTCTGGAAGTATTACGGAACCGAAGAAGCCCGCGAATGGCTTGATGCGGTGAAGTGGCGGTTTGAGACGTCAGCGAAATACCATCGCCTCCGCCACGACGCCAATGACTACAATCACGCGGCGTACTGGTTCCTGCTGCGCCACGCCCGGATCAGCGGTGACTGGGATTATGTCACCAATGGGCAGTTCGGGCGGTTTGTGATGTACACGCAGATGATGCTGGACAACCTCGGCTACCGGGCGCAGAACGGTGACGCCGGAAGCCCCTTCGCCGGGCCACAGTCAACCATGTACAGCATGGCGAGCTGGCTGTATCAGGACGGGAAGTACAAGTGGGCGATCCGCGACCGAAACGTCACGGATCCCGGCTATTACGCCAATAACATCGAACCGGTGGAGCCCGAAGAGCTGCTGGGGCTGTACCGCTTCAATATCGGCCCGACCTTTTACGAATACCTCGCCGGACATAGCCCCGACGATGACCTGCCGCCCGGCATTGTCCCCATTGACGAGGCCTGGGACAAAATCAGCCTGCGGGAGGGCTTTGATCCGGACGACCAGTATCTCATTCTCGACGGCATGACCGCCGGTGAGCACGGCCACGACGACGCCAACGCCGTCATCCGCATGACGGACAATGAGCGCATCTGGCTGGTGGATTGCGACTATATCCGCAGGGCTCCGAAGTGGCACAATTCGGCAGTTGTCATCAAAGACGGAGCATCGGAAAACCAGAAGTCGCTGGCCCGGTGCGATTATCTGAAAGATTTCGGGGAGGCCGCCCTGCTGCGCACCACCCTCCCCCACTACACGGGGACCGACTGGGAGCGCAACATCTTCTGGTCGAAGGGCGAATATCTGGTCTTCATGGACAACTTCTCGGCATACGAGGAGGGCGATTACCGGCTCAAGACCATCTGGCGGACGCTCGGTGAAACAGAGACCACCGGGGGAGATTTTCATGTACGCCAGGCCGGTGAGCGGGACTCTTACGCCGTGTTTCACCCCGACCAGGACACAAACCGCGACGGCATCCCCGACGGCTTTACCGCCAGCTACAGCAACCGCTGGGGTGAGGTCCATACGACTTCGGCGCTCGACCACGAGACCTACCATTCCGCACCGGCCTCCATCCGCATCGACTGCGAGGAGAAGGGCTATGCCGTCATTTACGCCTTCTGGCCGGTGGAGGGTGGGGAGAAATACCGCTTCCACACCATGTGCAAAACAGACACGGAGCCGGGCTGCAGTGCCACCACGACCATCTACTGGACCGGTGAAGGCCGCAGCCGCCTGCCGGAAAGCGCCCGGGGTGGCCCGCAAAGTGGGCAGCAGGACTGGACGGCCATGGACATCGTGGACACCGCGCCCGAAAACGCCGTCACCGCCCAGGTGTGTATTCGCCTCAGTTCGCAGGAGGCCGAAGATGCCACGGGAACCTGCTGGTTCGATGATCTGAGCATCTTTCAGATTGACGCCAACGGGAGCGAGACTGCAATCTTCCCGCGTGATGACGTCGAGCGCAAATGGAGCCACTTCTACATCAAAAACGCCGACGGGGCCCGCCTGCATACATCGTCATTTTTGCAGCGCGGCCATCCACGCAAAAACGGATACTGGGTGGGCTACGAGTACGCCGACCCGGAGGTCAAGACCCTCCAGCAAATCGCTGACACCTCCATGCAGCCCGGGGACGCCCGCTGTTTCATGAACCTGCTGTACACCAGTGACGAACAAAAGCAGCGAAGCCTCGACATCGAGTATCTCTCCCCTACCGCCGCCCGGATTACGGGCGCCGAGGAACCGGCCCTGGCCGCAATTCGTCCCCCTGGCGGTGGTCCTATCGAGACTGGCGCACTCTCTGCGGACGCCGCCATCGTCTTTATCGAGGGCGAAGAACTGCACGCTGCAGGGGCCACACAGATTTCCTTCGATGACCGCGAGCTGTTTTCGGCGCAGCAGCCGGAAGACGTCTCGCTGACCGTCCCCGCAGGTTTTGTCCAGGCGATCGATGCAGCCACGGCGCTACAACAGCCGCAGGGAGGCGATTTCGAGACACAGCAGCTCACCCCCGACCGGCAGGCCGCGTTCGACAGCAAAATTCGCTCACTGTGCCGGGCTGATATTGACGGCGACGGGGCTGAAGAGACAATTGCCGGAACCGAAAATGGGGCTATCGTCGCACTCCAAGAAGACGGCAATGAGTTGTGGAGGCTTCAAGCCGACCGCGCCGTCAGGATCATCCGTGCCGCCGATCTGACCGGTGATGGAACAATCGAAATAGTTGCCGGTGGTGATGACCAGAAGGTTCGACTCATCAGCGCATCGGGCCAGCAGCTCTGGGAGCACGAGTTGGAGGACTTTCACTCCCGCGACGGCCGCGTGGTAGCCATGGATGTCGGTGACCTGACCGGCACCGGAGAGATGGGCATTGTCGTGGGCACCGAGGCCTGGCACTGGTACTGCCTCGACCCGCAGGGTAGCCAGGTGTGGCGTAAGGGACATCCCCACGCAACCACTCAGGGACAGCTTGCCGATATTGATGGTGACGGAGACCTGGAGGTGGTCACCGGAAGCGAGTATTACGGCTGGCCGATATACGACCACACCGGCGGCAGCCTGTGGTCCATGCGGGGCGGCCCGGGATGTACCGCGCTGGCCGTTGATGACCTGAACGGTGACGGACAGATGGAAAGCCTCTTCGGAACCGGTGATTGCGCCGCCAGTATTCATTGTGTGGACCACCAGGGCCGGACGATATGGCGTCAGAGTGTCGGCGACCAGCCGCGTGCCATCATCACTGCAAATATTGATGATGACGCCGACCGCGAGGTCATTGTCTCATCCGACGCCATGTTCGTCTATGCCTTCGACGCCGACGGAACACCCCTGTGGCGGGTGAGCGTGGATGATATTTGCGACGTTCTCGCCGCCCGGGACGGAGAGATCTACGCAGGAACCCGGAACCGCGGATTGGTGCGCATCACCAGCAACGGGGAAATCTCGGGTCACTATCCGTCTGAAGCCGCGTTGACTGCCCTGCAGGTCGCAGGAGACGCGGTTCTGGCCGGATTTGCGGACGGCCGCCTGCTGTGGCTGAAATAGGGGCTTATCGCCTCGGCACCAGGTGCAGCGTCATCGGCATGTAATACTCATACGGAAGCGTGATGACGGTCGCGAAGCCGTCGCGTGAAATCTCCGGTTCCCCCGGGATGCCCTCATGTGCGGCCACGTGCCAGAAGTCGCGGATGCGCAGCTCAATCGGCTTTGTGTTCTCGATATCGCTGGAGGAGACACTGAGGTCCAGGCTGGCCGCGTTTTCCTTTATCATCACAAAGCAGGGGCGGCTGGCACCCCGCAGATGCCCCCCGGCGGGGATCTCTTCGGCCGCGGTGAAAAGCGTGTAACCGGTCGTGTCGGTGGCAACGTCCCGGAGAATGTGGGCGCTGCTGTCGGCCTGACGCACCTCTATGGGCGCCTGGTCGGGGCCTCTCATCTGTTCGGCGAATGCGTTAACCTCTTCAGGCGACGAATCCACCAGCATTGTGTACACGAGGCGGGAGTCCTTGGGCTTTGTGCCGTGGTCGTAATATCCGAGGGCAAAGCGCCCGGTGGTCGGCTCGAAGTATTCGTGATTCTTCTTCATATCATCGTGCCGGTACTGGCGCTTGAGGTAGTTGATCACCGGGTTGTCATCCGGATCTTTGAGGTATTTGTCGAACATGTACGTCCACTGCTGCTCGTGGCATGCAAGCTGTATCGGGTCATGGCCGGGATGGATGTAGTAGCCCGTTCCACGGTTATCCATCAGCCACCGGGGCGCATCTGCCGACAGTTTCATGGTCCATGGATATTCTGATACTTCAGTCCCATCCACACACAGCGGCTCAGGCTCCTCTTTCATGGAGTTTTGAAACAGTGTCGTGACGACGGGCCGGTCCTGTTCGCTGGTGATACCGGTCTTCATCACCGTGATCCGGTTATCGAAGCAGAAAACCGACTGCTTGAAATGCACGTCGAGGCCCTGAAAATCCATCCCCCAGGTGCCGTTATCCCCCAGCGTCGTGCCACCGGCGACCGGTGAGGGATTGCCGAACATCGCGTACCCGTTGAACATCTCGTGCACCGGGCGCTGCAGACAGGTAGTGCCGGGGAAATGGCACCAGTTCCAGCCCTCCTGCTGATAGCCGCTGCTTTCGACCGTCGGAGGGTCCCCGGCGGCGCCGACGAAAATCGAGCCGTGGCGGGCGTAGCGGCCATAATTGTTGCTCTGGTGCCACCCGTAAATCTCCAGCCCCCGCCAGAATTTGATCATCCCGACCACACTCACCAGCCAGTTATCGCGCCGGTGCAATGCCGCGGCAGTGCCGTTGAGGGTGAGATGCCCGGTGAGAGACGCAGGTTCGATGCCCTGTTCTCGCCACGTGGTCGCGGGTTCCTGTTGTGGCTCATCGGTCAGGCGCAGGTACAGGGCCGCCATCTGTGGATCCACCTGTTTTGTGCCGTCCGGGGTTCCCATTTCCGCCAGCAGCCGTGCCTCTGAAGTCATGCCGTGCGAAATTGGTGTCCCGGCTCTGCCGTTCATGTTCCACGGCTGGGTGCCCTGCAGCTCGGCGAAGGACATCGCGTACACGTACCGCTTCAGCCGCTCGTGGGCATCCTGGCCGATGCGGAAGACGGTGTCGGCAAGGCTGTGTGCCGCCCGGATCGCGAAGGGCATTGAATAGGAGGCATAGGAGAAATGGTGGAACCAGTGGTGATACGCGCAGCCGTCGGGCCCGAGTGTCTTCCGGTTGACCAGCACCACGCTGTAATACCGCTGGATCGCCCGCAGCCACTGCTCGCGTTCGGGGATGTCGGGGAGCATACAGATACACGGCAAAAGCGCCTTGTTCGCCAGGTGCAGTGTGTCCATACTGGCATAGGGCTCTTCGGAGAGAGCGTTCTCACTGCCGGCCATCTGGTGCAAAAGGGCCAGCGCCACCTGACGGATGATACCGGCCTCGGTAAGCACCGCGCGCATCGAGTAGAAGATCGGCGGCCAGTTGCGATACACGTAGCCCGACGGCTTGCGGCGCAGTCCGCTTCCATAATCCCAGCCCTGGTCCAGGAAATGCCGGGTAAGTGTCACGAACATCTCCGCCAGCTCGTCGCGGTTTTCGCCCTTCGAGCGGAGATAAGCATCCTTCACCCGTCCGCAGAAATTCATATACTCCTCAATATCCACCGCATCGGGCGGCTTGATGAAGGAGGCATGATCCACCGGCCGTCCCGTGATTACGTCGTCATCATCCTCGATATTCCACTCCTCCATCTGCTCCCGAAGGTCAGCCAGGGTGTTTGCCTCCACGCCGCTCCCGGGTTTTGGCGCCTCAGGCAGCCATCTGTCCTGGAGATACTCGATGTCTTCGCGCGTCTGCCGGTCGATCGCCTCCAGGTTTTTACACTCGGGGATCCACGGGCGGTTGAGTGCGATATCGTCGGGGCTTTTGCGGACACGCTCCGGATTCTCAAGCCCATCGTCCACACCCACCCATGGAACCTGGTAGCTGCGGGGAACGGCGGCGACGACATTGGGTGTGAAGTAGTCGATGTACACGCGCCACTGCCCCATATCCTCCGGAGACACGAACCGGACTGCATCGACATTCTCACCATTCTCAAGAACCTCGCTGTAGGGCATCCCGATTGGCCGCCAGCCGGTGAAGTCCATGGCAATCCAGCATTCACCGACCACTTCGTCACCGTCGAGAAACTCCACGGGCATGAACGCATCCATGACCGCTTCGTTGTACATCCAGAAGCCCAGTGCACTGCCGGGCTCCTTCTCCGTCGCTTCGGTCAGTGCTCCGAAGCCTTCAGGAGCGCGGTATGTCAGGCTTCCGCCTTCATCGAACCGCCACAGCAGGCTGCGATGGCCTGACTTGTATCGCAGACCGGTCAGGTGCACGTATGAATTATTGCCCGCGGTCTCCCACGTATCCGGCACGAAATCGGTCTCGAAGTTCTCGAAGGTCGCCTGTGCATTCGCCGCACCGATCGATGCAACCGACAGAAGAACCGCAAAAGCAATATGCCGCATGGTCCGGCCCCGCTTTCGTCCGTCATGTCCTGATGATGGCTCCGCAGCAATTGCACATTTTCGGCACCGTCTCCCTCGCAACCTGCATTTTCCGCAGGTCCGAGCGGGGCGCGGCGCGAACGTTTCACCATAGCTATATCACACGAGAAAGCAGGTCTTCGCATGCCAGATAGCTTTACCGTCGTGGAAAATGCCTATTCTGAGAACCTGGCCGTTCCCGCCTTCAACATTCCGCACCTGGAGATGATGGAGCCGGTCATTGCGGCGGTGCGGGATGAGGATGCCTTCGCCTTCGTCGAGGTGGCGCGGCTGGAGTGGACCAAAATGAGCGCCATCGGCCTCTCCGAGGTCGCCCGGGAGTTTTTCAAACACGAGGACCCGGGCCACGTACGGCTGCACCTGGACCATATCCCGGTGATTGACGAGGACGACTGCGAGGTTGACTGGCAGCCAATCTTTCAGGAGGCCATCGAGGCGGGCTTTCAGTCGTTAATGATAGACGGCTCGCGCCTCGACCTTGAGGGCAATATCGAAAAAACGAGCCTTGCTGTGGAGATGGCGCATCATGCGGATTTGCCCTGCGAGGCGGAGCTGGGCGCCGTTTTCGGACACGAGGACGGCCCCCGACCCTCCTACGAGGAGCTGTTTGCGTCCGGGCGCGGCTTCACCAACGTCGAGCAGGCGCGCCGCTTCGTGAAGGAGACTGATTGCGACTGGCTGTCGGTGGCCGTGGGGACCGTTCACGGCGCCATCAGCGGCATGGACAAAGATCAGAAGAAGGTCGAGGCCCGCATTGACCTGGACCACCTCGCAAAGCTCGCCGAGGCCACCGGTATCCCCCTGGTCCTGCACGGGGGCTCCAGTGTCAACCAGGAATACGTGCTGGAAGCCATGAAGCTGGGGATTGCCAAGATCAACATCGCCACAGAAATCCGCCAGGCGTACGAATTCACGCTCCGCGATACCGACGACACCCAGGCGGCACAGAAAGCCGTCTATGACCGCACCGGCCAGCTTCTGTCTGATTACCTTGGTCTGTCCGGCACGCGACGTCGTGTGGTGCAGTAGCCTGCTGTGCAGGTGCATTTTGAGGGCGCTCACTACGAAGAGCGTCCGCCGCAGCGGGGCAAAAGTGCCGGGGCGCCTGTGGCCATGGACCTGTTTCCACAGTCACCTTTTCTGAAAACTGAATAAAAGAGGAAGGTGCCGTCCGGTTACTGAACAAATATACTCCGACCCAACACTCATG
>JAWODS010000229.1:0-19852 GCA_046483205.1 Armatimonadota bacterium
GGCAACCGATATCCCGGGGCCCGCTGAGGTCATGGACCACTCGGACGCCGGGCTGCTGGTGCCACCGGAAAACAGTACAGCACTCGCAGGAGCTCTCGTTGAGCTCCTTGGAGACCAACAACGCCGGCGGCAGATGGGAGAAAACGCTCGTAAGCGAGTCGTCAATCATTTCAGTGTCCAAGAAACCACAGCTGCAATCGAGGACATTTATGAGCAGTTGATGGACAAACAGTACAGTAGGCCTACGGGGGACTGAAATCGACGGCTCTCAGCGCCACAGGAATCATACACACATGCAAAGATACAAGGAGAAAATGAACCGTGTCCAGGCGACCAGATGACCAGGAATTTGAACAGATAGAGCACACCCGCATCCGCCGGGCGATAGGCGAAAGAACGTTGAAGAGCGTCAACGAGATTCCGCAATTTCGCGTGCAAAAGCAGGCGATTGCCGACGGTCTCGTCGAGTTTCGCAGCCGCCTGAAAGAAGCCGGCGGCGATATCATTCCGACCTACAACGACATCATCATCAAGCTTGTCGCCGCGGTGCTTCCGGACCATCCGCGGCTGAACGCGTGGTGTGCTGATGAGGGCCTCAAGCTGCTTGAGAATATCAATGTCGGTTTTGCGGTTGACACCGACGACGGCGTGATGCTTCCGACCGTGTTTAATGCGGACGAAAAGCCGCTGGAGGAGATCGCGCGGGATACCGCCGATATGATCGATAAAGCCCGGCGGGGCCGGTTGCGTGCCTCGCTTCAGATGGGAGCGGGCTTTACAATCTCCAATATAGGCCCGATCGGGATCGATGTTTTCGATGCCATCATCTCCCCACCCCAGACGGCGATTCTCGCCCTCGGCTCCATCATGGAAAAGCCGGTCGCGATTAAAGGCCGCGTGGTCACGGCCAACACGGTGTGGCTGTCGCTGACGATGGACCACAAATCCGTGGACGGCGCCGACGGTGCCCGCTTTCTGGCCGATCTCGCAGAGCATTTTGAAAATCCCGAGGCAGTCCTGGGTGACTGATCATGAATGATGACATGAAGCTGTACTGGGGCGAGATACACACCCACACGGGCTATTCCGACGGCCAGGGTACGCCCGAAGAGGCCGCGGCCGAGGCGAGGGCACATCTGGATTTCTGGGCGTGTGCGGATCATATCTGCTCCTCGGCAGGTATCGAAAGCTGGCATACGAAGTTCATGGACAACTGGCCCGAGACGCAAAGGGTCATTAGCAGGCATAACGATCCCGGAAGCTTCGTGACCATCCTGGCCTACGAATACACGTCCATCGGCGGCGACTTCAACATCTATTTCCCGTCCGATGAGGCCGAGGGGTATCTGCCGGAGGATGTGCGGGATTTCGCGGAATTTGCACGCGATAACGACGCCATTCTCATCCCTCATCACACCGGGTATATCTCCGGGATCCGCGGGCTGGACTGGGACGATTTCATCCCTGACGTCATGCCGCTGGTGGAGATATTCTCCATGCACGGATCCTCCGAATGTGAGCCGGGGCCCTTCCCGATGGATCTGCCGTGGATGGGTCCGAGGGCAACGGCGGGGACGGTCAGGGAGGGCCTCAACCGCGGCCACCGGTTTGGGGTCATCGGCTCCTCCGACGGACACGGCGGCTATCCGGGCAACTACCTGATGGGGCTGGCGGCGGTGTACGCAGAAGAACTCACACGCGAGGGCCTGTTCGAGGCGTTTCGCAGCCGCCGGTGCTACGGAGTGACAGGCGACCGGATTGTTATTGACTTTACCGCCAACGGCAGCCCGATGGGGTCTGAAATCGAGCCGGGCGACTGTGAGATCGAGTACTGTGTCAGGGCCATGGACGCCATCGACCGCGTCGAGATCGTCAAAAATGGCAACGTTTTCGTCAGTGACACCGCCAACGAGAGCCGCGACGATGCGTACCGGGTGCGTCTGGAATGGGGCTGGGGCCGTGAAAGGGAAAACACTGTGTGGGACGGTCGCCTGGAGGTCGAAAGGGGCGAGATACTGGACGCCAGCCCGAACTTCGGCTCACCGGGCCCCAACCGCATCATGTCACTGGATCATGATGCCTCTGAGTGGCAGACGCACGTCAATATAGGCCTGACCGACGAGTGGCGCCACTGCCGCAACGGACGGGAGGCGACCCAGCAGATTGTATTTACCGTGGGCGGTGATGAGACCACGGGCCTGAATGTCTCCACCCGGAGCCACGATTTCAGCATGACACTCGGAGAGCTGTGCCGGGGCTCCAGCGTCGTGATATGCGGCGATGACGAATTTGGGCCGAAGTTCAAATTCCACACGGCCCGGCCGCTGGGAGACTGCGAATCGGCGAGTGCGCTGGTGGATCGTGCAAAGACGGGGGATTACTACTATCTGCGGGTCATCCAGCAAAACGGGCAGATGGCGTGGTCGAGTCCGATCTTCGTGCGCTGAGAGTGTCTTTCAAAATGTTCAACCAATGAATTAGCCCGCCACAATCGTCTGTGGCGGGCTGGAGTTTTTTTGTACGAGGTCCGCTTATTACCCGAAGCGGCGGCGGGGCGAAAGGGAGTTACGTACAACCATACACATCACTCCCTGCGTCATGTTCGCCTTCTGTCGCCTCTTAGCCCGGGCGACGGGGGCGTCGTCGAAAGGTGTGTACAATCATAGGCACCACTCCTGTGTACCCGTGATTACCTTCTTCGCCCTTTTAGCCCCGGCGAACAGGGCCTCGAAGGGAGTTGGGCTCATACATAGGCATCACTCCCTGTGCCATCAGTTCATCCTCTGCGCTGATTGTCCGCAGCGCACGGAACGAACTTCAGCATCGTACAATCATAGGCATCAAGCCCTGTACTTTGAAGGTACACACTTCACCGCTAATTACCCGCAGCGGTACGGGTTTGAAGGGGAGTCAGCTACTTCCATAGGCACCACTCCCTGCTTCGTGTTCGCCTTCTGCCGCCCCTTAGCCCCGGCGGCGGGGGCGTCGGAAGAAGATAGGTACAATCAAGCGCACCACTCCTGTCACGCGATCTCTATCTTCTTCGCCTCTTTTAGCCCCGGCGAAAAGGGCCTCGGAGTGAGCTGGATACAGTCATAGGCATCACTCCCTGTGCTTTGAAGGTACACACTTTTCCGCTGATCACCCGCAGCGGTACGGGTTTAATGGGAGCCAGGTACTTCCATACGCATCACTCCCGGGGGCGCTACAGCGTGTCACCCCATGTGCTCGCCTTCTGCCGCCAATCAGCCCCGGCGGCGGGGGCATCGGAAGAAGATAGGTACAATCAAGCGCACCACTCCTGTCACGCGATCTCTATCTTCTTCGCCTCTTTTAGCCCCGGCGAAAAGGGCCTCGGAGTGAGCTGGATACAGTCATAGGCATCACTCCCTGACAAGGTTCGCTGTGTGCGGTCCGGCATCCATCGCGCGATGAACTTTGTCGTATAGACTATTCGCCACTTCTCTGCGAATGTCCTTCTTTTTTCGGAAAATTTTTTTTGAAGGTCCGGTAAAGATAAGAACTCGCCCTGTGCGTCTCCGTGCCCGCATCTTTTTGAGAGATGTCTCTCGGTGAGGCGGTCGTTAATTTCCGACGACTCTTACCTCCAAATGTTCATTTTTTCTGCGGGGCGGATAGGGCGAGCTCCTCTGACAGCAGGTTTCATTATCGGGTGGTCCCACCGTCCTTTCCCTTTGGGATTTTCAAGCTCCGTGATCTATCTTATCCTCCGGAGGTGACATTTTAAATATACCCCCTGTGGCCACACTTAAAACATCGGCAGGTGCCGCACAATTCTTTAGCGAACAAAGGTATCACGTGCCGGCAGGTATTTTCCATTTTTCGCGATAAAGCCTTCGCATCCACATCGTTTACAAAGGGGCAAATGTCGTGCGCAGAATCATTTGTGTCGCCGTCCTCTGTGTTTTTGCCGCATCCGCCCACTGCCAGGACCCTCTGCCCCGTCCATCCGCAGAAGTTTTGGGCTGGGCACCGCTTCCGGCGCTGAAAGACCGCAGCATCCTCGTCGAACCGGCCGTGGAAAACATCAATGACTCCGACAGCCTCACCCGCCGCCGGGCCGCCTTCATCCTCGGGCAGGTGGGCACTGACGCCGCTCTGGTGGCGCTGGAGAAAGCCATGGAGGACCCGGACCGCGATGTTCGTATCATGGCCGGGGTTGGACTGGCACAGTACGGTGACGCCATGGGACTTGCCGGATGCAGGGCGGCTCTGTACCAGGGGCCCGAGTGGCTGAAGGCGTATGCGATCTACGGACTTTTCACCATCGACACGCCCGAAAGCAAGCATATTCTTGCGACAACCGGGGCCAAAAACAACCCCCTCATCAGCCGCCTGCTGGCGGACGCCCAAGATGGCCAGCCGCGTTACAATCAGTTCCCGTTTCCGGATGACCTTTTTCAGCAGATCGACGGCTGGGAAGACGCGCGGGATGCGGCCGTTTCCGCACTCGTGCTGGAGGCGGACGCGTGGTTCCACGCCGGTGACTACGACCAGGCCATCCGCAGTAACGACACGGCGCTATTTTTGGATCCGCAGTTTGTCGAATTATACGCCAACAGCGCCTGGCTGCTGTGGTCCATGGGCAGGCACGGTGCGGCGATAACAATGTACCGACGCGGCATTGAGCACAACCCGATGTCGTGGAATGCCTCCTTCGAGCTGGGTTTTTACTACTACCGCCACGATCAGTCTCTGCTTGCGCTGCCGCATCTTAAACGCAGTCTCGAACTTGGTGCGCCCCCGCAATTCGCCCGCACCTACGCCCATGCGCTCGAGGCCGTCGGACGACTCCAGGACGCTCTCGAGGTGTGGAAGGACCTTGACCGGCGAGATGACAGCGGGGCTGTGGATGTTAATCTGAAGAGACTGCAGGAAATCATTTCCGCCCGTTGAGGTACCCGTCTTGCGATGGTGTCGCACGCCGCTTTTTGCGGTGCGTCGTGACGTTAATCTTTGCGTGGGAGTGATAATCAATGAAACGCGTGCTGGTACTTGCTGCAGTGCTTTTTGTGTTTGTCGCGACACTGGTTGCACCGGCGTCGGCGGCAAACGATAGACAAAGGCAGGCATATTTCAGCATGCTGGCGATGACGGAGTATCGCCAGGTCATGCAGTTGATGCAACTGGCGCCACTGCAGTTGACCGCCGACCAGATGGACGGGATCCTGGCTGTTCTTGATGAGAATCTGCCGGAAATCTCTGCAAAGATGCAGGCCGACCTGCAAGCTCTTCGGCAGCGTCTTCTGCGCGGCGAACAGCCGACCGCCAGTGATCGCAAGCTGCTGCGCGAGGCGATGACATCTCAAATTGATGACGACATGGCCCGGCAAATCGAGCAGTCGGTCGAACAGATCCAGGGGATATTGACGGACGAGCAACTGGCCAGGCTCCTCAGTGGCTGGAGCCGACCGGCAGCTCAGGACCGCGGGAAATATGCCGCCTCCGTCATCATTCCGGAGCTGAAAGATCTTGTTGATGAGCGTGCTGAAAAGCCGGTGGCACAATGCATCGAGGAATTGATACAGGCGATTGCCACAGCCACCGAGCCGCCTGTGGAGGAGGCACAAGAGCAGGATCTGCGGGCATTTTTCGAGCGGGTAGCGCTGATGACCGAGGACCAATTGCAGACAGAGCGCAGGGAGCTTCATACGGAGCTGGAGGTTCTCCTGCCGGCCACTTTTGACGCGAGTCAATTCCGGATTGCGATGCACCCCGACGTCGTGAAACGCCAGATCGTCATGACTTTCATGACCGCATCCGCCCGGACGCTGCTGCAGGAGATGAGGGATGCCCAGGACCCACGGGAGCGTTGAATAACCGTGGGATGGCACCCAAAAACACCACACTTCGCTCCAACTGGCAGCTTTTTTAAGGGGCAGGGAGGTCTGCCCATAATTTGCGCGGAATACATGTCTATAGTAGACTCATGACGCGTTTTTTTGCTGTGAGACTCCGAACGAAATCCGAGAAGTGGAGCAAATCCGATGGCAAAAGCCCCGCAAATGCGTGAGATTGAAGAGCTGAAAGAATACCGGGACCTGATGCTGGAGCCCGATGAGTACCGGGACGGGTTTAACTGGAAAACCGTCATAGGTGCTCTTTTCATCGGCTTCGTCATGATGCCCGGGTCCATTTACCTGGGCCTGGTAGCGGGACAAAGCATGGGCCCGGCGGCCGAGTGGACAACGATCATTCTCTTTACGGAAGTGGCCCGCCGGTCGCTGACGACGCTGACCAAACAGGAAGTCTATGTCCTGTACTATATCGCTGCAGGCCTGACGGCAATGCAGGGCGCACTGCGTATTTCCGGTATGCCCTTCGCAAAGCTCGTCTGGTGGCAGTTTCTGCGCCAGGCTGCACCGGGCGGTCTCGGCGAGCAGGTTCCCAACTGGGTAGCGCCACCGGCCGATTCACCGGGCGTGCGTGACAGAACATTTTTGCACGACGACTGGCTCCCGGCGATCGGGGTGCTGATGGCCTCGCACGTCTTCTCCCGCGTCGCATGGTTTACCATGGGATATGTGCTGTACCGCCTCGTCTCGGATGGTGAGAAGCTGCCCTACCCGCTGGCCCCCGTGACCGCTCAGGGCGCCACCGCTCTCGCCGAAGCAACCACCAAGGAAGAAACGTGGCGCTGGCGTATCTTCTCCATCGGCAGCATGATCGGCATCGCCTTCGGTTTCATCTACGTTGCACTGCCAACAATCACAGGAACCATGCTCGTGCAGCCGGTTTCCATCCTCCCCATTCCATGGATTGACTTTACCAACGGGACTGAAAAATTCCTACCCGGTGCGGCGACCGGTATCGGCACGAACATGAATCTGGTGTTTTTGGGCATGGTCCTGCCGTTCTGGATGGTCGCAGGATCCGCCATCGCCTCAGTCGCCACCTTCATCGTCAACCCGATTGCATACCACATGGGATATCTCCCCACCTGGCGTCCGGGGATGGAATCGACGCGTACCCTGTGGGCCACCCAGATCGACATCTGGCTCTCTTTCGGTATTGGCAGCGGCTTCGCCGTCGCTTTCATCGGCTTTTACAAGACGTATGTGCAGTGGCTGCAGATGCGCGCGGAGGGCGACACATCCCAGGCGTTTGGCTTCGGCAAGCCAAAGTACGAGCGGGGTGACTTCAACGCCTGGCTGATGCTGGGACTGTTCTTTTTGACTTCCACCGGTTACGTCATTTTGTGCCGGATCCTTATCCCGGACTTCCCGATGGCTTTCATCATTATCTTCGCCTATCTATGGACCCCCTTCCAGTCGTACGCCAATGCGCGGATGAAGGGACTGACCGGACAGAACCTGGCCTTTCCGATGATCCGGGAGGCAACCTTTATTCTCAGCGGCTATGAAGGGGTGGATATCTGGTTTGCGCCGATCCCCCTGTCCAACTACGGGGCAACAAGCCAGAAGTTCCGGGAGGTCGAGCTGACCGGGACCAAGTTCACCTCCATCCTCAAGGCCGAGTTGCTGCAGCTTCCGATCATCATTGTTTGCAGCTTCATGTTCTGGACGTACATCTGGAGGCTCAACCCGATCCCCAGTGTTCAGTATCCGTACGCACAGAAGTTCTGGGACTTCATCGCCCTGCAGCAGTGGGTCTGGTACTCCTCGACAGCCGAGGGTGGACATGCGGAGATGTTCTACCGCGCAATCAAGCCCTGGCTGATGGTCGGTGGTCTCGGCTTCGGTCTTGCTATCTACTGGGTGTTGAACATACTGAATGCCCCGGTCCTTTTGATCTACGGCTTCATTCGGGGACTGGGCCGCATGCCGCACTTCATCTTCCCCGAGCTGATCGGGGCGATGGTCGGGCGCTACTACATGAAGAAGCGCTTCGGCGAGCAGAACTGGCGTGACTGGCCACCGGTGTTGTACGCAGGCTTCTCGTGTGGCATGGGGCTGGTGTCGATGCTTTCGATTGCCTTCGCGCTGATTTCACAGTCCATCACCCTGCTCCCGTACTAAGGCCGGTCTCCTACAATTGGACGGAAGCGAGCCCACACCGCGCGGTGTGGGCTCTTTTTTTATGACGCATTTTTTCGCTTCCCTGCACCCCCGAAGGGTCTCCGGCAGATGTGTGCATTTTGCGTGAGAAAAGACTGCCCCATACAACAAAAAATATATTGCTAAAATCATGAAGTTCGACTAAAATATGCGGACTCATTTGTATATAGAAGCGCTGTGCCGGATAGGGGAACGCAAAGAATGGCAACGGCACGACCGCAAATGCGGGAGATAGAGGAACTCAAGGAATACCGGGACTTGATGGAGGACCCGGATACCTATCGAGACGGGTTTAACTGGAAGACAGTTGTCGGCGCGCTGTTCATCGGTTTTGTGATGATGCCGGGTTCGATTTACCTGGGGCTGGTTGCCGGTCAAACGATGGGGCCGGCCGCTGAGTGGACGACTATCATTTTGTTCACGGAGGTCGCGCGGCGGTCACTGACACAACTCACCCGCCAGGAAGTCTATATCCTGTACTATATCGCTGCCGGTCTGACCGCCATGACCGGAGGCCTTGCGCTGTCGGGCGGGCCGTTTGCGAAGCTGATATGGTGGCAGTTTTTGCGCAAGTCCGCGCCCGGCGGACTCGGCGAACAGGTGCCCAACTGGGTCGCTCCACCTGAGGAATCCGCAGCAATTGCAGGCCGTACCTTTCTCCATTCAGACTGGCTCCCCGCGGTCGGGGTGCTGCTTTTAACTCAGATCTTTTCGAGGATTGCATGGTTTACGTTCGGGTACGTTCTGTTCCGGCTTGTTTCGGATGGGGAAAAGCTTCCCTATCCGCTGGCACCGATCACCGCTCAGGGCGCCACAGCACTGGCGGAGGCGACCTCCAAGGAAGAAACCTGGCGCTGGCGCATATTCTCCGTCGGCAGCATGATCGGCATCACCTTCGGATTTATCTATGTCGCGCTTCCCACCATCACCGGAGTGATGCTGGTGCAGCCGGTTTCGATCCTTCCGATTCCGTGGATTGACTTCACCAACGGCACGGAGAAGTTTTTGCCTGGAGCTCCAACCGGTATCGGGACCAATCTCTCGCTGGTGTTTTTGGGCTTTGTGCTGCCGTTCTGGATGGTTGCAGGATCCGCCATCGCTGCGCTGACCACGTTCGCCATAAACCCGCTGGCTCAGAAGGCGGGGTACCTGCCGACCTGGCGTCCAGGCATGGAATCTACCCGCACCCTGTGGGCCACCCAGATTGATATCTGGCTCTCCTTCGGCATCGGCACCGCCTTCGCTGTTGCGTTCATTGGAATGTACAAAAGCTACCTTCAGTTTATGCACGCCCGCCGCAGTGGTGAGACCGGTGGAGGGCTGGGCTTTGGCAAGCCCAAATATGACCGCGGTGATTTCAATGTATGGTTCATGCTGCTTCTGTTTTTTGCAGCCTCTACCGGATACGTGGTGCTGTGCCGTGTGCTCATCCCGGACTTCCCGCTGGTGTTCATCGTGTTCTTCAGCTACCTGTGGACCCCATTTCAGTCATACGCCAATGCACGGATGAAAGGGCTGACGGGACAGAACCTGGCCTTCCCGATGATCCGGGAAGCGACGTTTATCCTCAGCGGATACAAGGGAGTGGACATCTGGTTCGCCCCGATTCCGCTGTCGAACTATGGAGCCACCAGCCAGAAGTTCCGCGAGGTGGAGTTGACCGGCACAAAGTTTATCTCCGTGCTGAAGGCCGAGCTTCTGACCTTCCCGATCATCATCCTGTGCAGCTTTCTGTTCTGGAGCTACATCTGGAAGCTCAACCCGATTCCCAGCGTGCAGTATCCCTACGCCCAGAAATTCTGGGACTTCATCGCCCTTCAGCAGTGGGTGTGGTTCTCCTCGACCGCCGAAGGTGGACACACCGAGATGTTCCAGCGCGCCATCAAGCCGTGGTTGATGGTCGGCGGCCTCGGCTTTGGCCTGGGCATCTACTGGCTTTTGAACGTCGTGAACGCGCCGGTGCTTTTGATCTACGGCTTCATCCGGGGACTGGGCCACATGCCGCATTTCATCTTCCCCGAGCTTCTCGGCGCGCTGGTAGGCCGCTACTACATGCGCAAGCGGTTCGGCGAGCAGAACTGGCGGGACTGGCCGCCCGTGCTGTACGCAGGCTTCTCCTGCGGCATGGGGCTGGTGTCGATGCTTTCCATTGCCTTCGCGCTGGTTTCACAGTCAATCACGCTGCTGCCCTATTAGCCGTCCATCGCCACTATCACAGAGGAAGCCCACGTCACCCGGCGTGGGCTTTCTTCTTTGAGGCAGGCTTCTGATGGCAACACGGCGAATCGCACACCAAACAATCCGCCACAGCAGGGGGTACGTATGACACCACGAGAACGGTGGATCGCGCTGCTGAACGGCCAGCCCTATGACCGGCTGCCACTGTCATATCGCTCAACACCGGAGTTCACCGAGACGCTGATGGATTATCTGCAGGTCGAAAGCCAGCAGGCAATGTTCGAGCGACTGCATATTGACCCGGTTCTCACCGTTGCCCCCGAGTACGTAGGGCCTGCGCTGGATCCCGACACCGATGTCTTCGGCATCGGTTACCAGCACACCGATTACGGGGCCGGCACATACCGCGATGCCGTCTGTCACCCCCTCGCCGAATATGAGACCGTCTCGGAAATCGAGGCGAATTACGAGTGGCCGGAGCCAGAATGGTGGGATTACTCCACTGTTCCCTCACAGATCGAGGGGAAGGAGGAGTGGGTCATCCGCGGCGGGATGTACGAGGAGTTCGCAACCTACAAGTTTCTGCGCGGTGTCCAGCGGGCGTATATTGATCTCATTGAAAAGCCCGACATGGTGCACTACTGCATGGGCAGGCTCACCGACCTCCGATACGAAAACGCCGCCTCCATCTACCGGCAGATCCCGGGGAAGGTGCTCTGGACGTGGGTTGCCGAGGACGTGGCCGGACAGGAGGGGCTCTTCATCTCTCTGGAGCAGATTCAGGAGTTTTTGCTGCCACACATGAAGCGGATGATAGACCTGGTGCACGGAAACGGCGCCTATGCGTTTCATCATTCAGACGGGGCGCCACGGGCAAACCTGCCCGGGATGGTTGACGCGGGAATCGATGTCCTCGAACCAGTACAGTGGCGGTGTAAGGGGATGGATCGCCGGGAATTGAAAGACGAATTCGGTGACGACATCGCCTTCATGGGCGCCATGGACAACCAGTACACCCTCGCCTTCGGCTCGGTTGAAGAGGTCAAACGCGAGGTCGAAGAAAATATCGCAATTCTCGGCGAGGGCGGAGGCTATATTCTCGGCCCCTGCCACAACATCCAGCCGGTGAGCCCTCCCGAGAATATCGTAGAGATGTATGATCACGCGTGGGCCATCGGGAAGTACGAGGGTGGGCCGCAGGCATGCTGATGGAGGCGGGGTGGCGGCGGCTTTTTTGCAGCCATAAAAGGGAAGCCCGCTTCATACGGAGAAGATGACTATAGGATCTATCCAACGCCATGCACGGGAGGCGATCCAGTGAAAAAAGGTATTTGCTTCAGCAGTCTGCCCAGAAAGCTCTCCGTTGAAGAGAAGCTGGGTATTGCGAAAGATGCAGGGTTCGACGGTATTGAAATACCAAACTTCGAGACGCAGCAGGAAGCCGAAGAGGTCGCCGGCGTCGCCGAAGATATTGGGCTGGAGATTCATGGTGTGATGGGCGGCACACACTGGCAGCTGCCGCTGTCAAGTACAGACGAAGATATTCGACTGGCCGGAATCGAGGGGATCAAACGCGCCATTGAGGTGGCCTCAATTGCGGGCGCTGACACCGTCCTCGTCGTTCCAGGCGTCGTCACTGAAGATGTATCGTACGCCGCAGCGTACGATCTCGCCCAGAAGAGTATCCGGGAGCTTATCCCCACCGCGCGGGAGCACGGAATCACCATGGCCCTGGAGAATGTGTGGAACCGGTTCCTGTTGAGCCCCCTGGAGTTTCGTGACTTTATCGACGCGCTCGATGACGATCTCGTTAAAGCCTACTTTGATGTCGGCAATATCCTGCTGTACGGCTACCCCCACCAGTGGATTGATATCCTGGGCAAGCGCATCGCCAAGGTCCACATCAAGGATTTCAACACCGACACCAAGTCGTTTGTCTCGCTGCTGTCGGGGGATGTTGATTATCCGCGCGTCATCAATGCCCTGCGGGGCCTGGGATACGGAGGATACCTGACGGCCGAGCTGAGCCCGTATCCGCAGTTTCCCGAGCAGATGGTGTATGACACTGCCGCGCATCTCGACGCGATTATTAACAGCTAGTGGCAGACCCCGCTGTCTGCAGGGTCACCAGCGTTGAGGACGTCGGGATATTCCGGGGACAGGTGGACAGGGATATCCAGGCATTCAAAAACGGTGCAGCATAAAAGAAGGGGCCCTCTGTGAAGGGGCCCCTTTTTTGTATTGTCAGCAGCGTTTTGAAAACTACTCCATTGTAATACCCAGATACTGGCAATACTCGCCCGCTTCCGGGATCAGGCCCCGGATCGTCTGTCCCTGCAGCCACTTGGCGTGACCGTCACAGAATACGACATTGGCGCCGCCGTTGTGCCGCTCGAGGCCGTTGCCCATCCCCGAAAGACAGTTGCTCCGGGTGTTGGTGCTGCTGATGACGAATGACGATGCCATGTCCTGAAACATCATTGTTTCAGCCGGTGTTTCGATCCGGGCAATGGCTGTGCCCATAAGGCCGTCATAGTTGTATCCGTACGCGTTTTCGATATACGCCCTGCCGCTGCCACTGGTGCAGTGGTCCGGGCTTGCGCTCGGGCAGACAAAAATCTGGGCGTTTTTTACATACGGCTGCAGGTGGTTGTGCCAGGCCATGTACTCCGTAATCCCATCGGAGGCCGTGTGATTGTGCCCGTAGATGCACGTCCCCGGATATCGGCCCCTCAAGAACCGTTCGTCGAAATCCTGGGCGTACATCAGGTGTCCCAGGCCAATCTGTTTGAGATTCGACAGACAACTGCTCTGCCGCGCCTTTTCTCGCGCCCGGGCAAAGACCGGGAAAAGAATGGCAGCCAATATGGCGATAATCGCTATGACCACCAGCAACTCAATGAGTGTGAAACCGCGTCGCTGCATGAGACATTCACCTCCACAAGAATGTGTAGTGTATAAAGTATACCCGTTTGGAATGTTGGACAAAAGGATTTTCATTCTCCGGGCGCTTTATGAGCTGATTTTTCCACGGGCTCGTCCAGTTTACGCCCTCTGGCCCGCCTGCGGTTCATCCAGTTAACCACGCCCGTAAACGGCTCTGCCAGCCATACGCCGATGCGATCAAGCATTGTGACAGTCACGCGCGGATTGCTCCTGCCGGCCGACACGGCCCGGACGATTTTCCGGGCAACGATTGATGGATCAATGCGCATCCAGTCGGAGGCTGTGGGCCGGCCCTTCTCCGCCGGTTCTCCAAGCTGGTGGGCGCTGAAATCCGTCGCGGTGAAGCCCGGCAGAACATTGATGACCTCTATCGAAGTCGGCGCCAGCTCCAGGGCCACCCCTTCACTCAGAATATCAACGGCCTTCTTGGTGGCCTTGTAGAGGCTGAAGCGGGGGAAGGTCGGCATCTCGCTCGCCAGGCTGGAAACATTGACGATGATACCACCGTCATCTCCATTGTTGCTCATCATTGCGTGGGCTGCGTACCTCATCCCCCAATAGACGGCCTCGAGATTCACCGCGAAGATGGCTTCCACCCATTCTTCGGCGGCCATGAGGGTGTCGTAATCAACATTGACACCGGCGTTGTTGATCCAGACATCGATCCGCCCCCATTCCTGTAGGACCCTCTGCACAAGCTCGCGGATTTGCTCTTTTTCGCGGAGATCGGTGACGACATACATGCCGCGGCCGCCGGCTTTCTCGATGTCCTGGACGGTGGCCTGCAGGTCCGCTTCCGTCCGAGCGGCGACGGCCACTCTGCATCCCTGGCGGGCGAATTCTAACGCTGTTGCCCGTCCGATCCCCTGTGATCCGCCCGTGATGACGACGGTTCTGTCCGAGAGGTCAATCTGCATTCTCTTCGGCATCCATTTCCTCTCCGGAAAGTCGTCGGAACAGGTTGCGGCAGTCCAGGCCGAGGGTTGTGGCCGTGTGCTCGACGTCCTCGTATTTCGGCGGCAATGGCATCCGGCTGAGGTCAGCGTATGTGCGTACCTGTCTGCCGGGTGGAAGCGTAATTTCGAGCTCCTGCAGCACCTGGTTGGCTCTTGCCGGAACCGCCTCATTGGCCAGCCATTCCTGGGTGGGGAAAACGCCGACCGGAATCCGGACGACGCTCTGCCCGCTTTCCGTCCTGTCCACTCTGACCGGCCCCGCCAGGGGAAGGTGCTGCGGGAACTCATCCTTCATGTCGGCGATTACCTCCTGCATCTTTTCCATGACGGCTTTGGCGTCACCATCCGAAGAGACCGGCACCTCGACCATGTAATTGACAAACGGCTCCTCGTACACGGTGATGGCGGTGATGGTGCCGTTGGGGAGGTAATGGAGCTGGTTATCGAGGTCCTTGAGCACCGTCACACGCAGGCCGATGGCTTCCACCAGGCCGAATTTTCCGCTGATTTCCACGTAATCCCCCACCGCGTGCTGTCCTTCGATAAGCAGGAAAAGTCCGCTAATGAGATCCTTCACCAGCGTCTGCGATCCGAAGCCAAAGGCGATGCCGATGATGCCGGCGCCCGCCAGCAGTGGGGCGATGGGCACTCCCAGGGTCACCAGCAGCCACAGAACCGCCCCGATGCCGATGATCCATTTGGCCACGTTTCCGACCAGTTCAAGGACCGTGATCGCCCGCTGCAGCCGCTGTCTGGATCGGGCGTCTGCCTCTTCGGCGTCCTGCTCCAGGCGGCGCCGGGCACGAGCGATAAACGTGTGCACGATCCAGTACGTCAGCAGAGCGAGGACAATCACCATGACGGCGACCCCGAGCTTTTCGGCGAGGCTTCCCCCCTCCGAAAACGACTGCATAAACTGGATCCACGCGGGGACGGCTTCTTCGGCCGCTTTGTCTTCTCCGTTCACTCACGACACCTCCAGGATTCTTTGAAACACTCAGTCGCCGGCCCCTCCGAGTTGCTCCCACCATGGCCGCCGGTCGTATTCGGGCAGCACCGGTTTTTTGTGTGTCGCCCTGCCCTTCGCCCTGACAGCCCTGAGCCAGCCTATGCTGGGGTCGGCGAGCATGGTGGTGATGCAGACGATTTCGTTGGGGTTCAGGCTTTCATAGACAGCCAGCTCGTTGCGGTCTCGCGCGTCCTGTGTGAGTCTGAAAATCGGCTGAAATTGCTCGGTCAAAAAAGGCTCACCCGGTGAAAAACGCAGCAGGCGGCAGGTCACTGGCTGAGAGCGGAAGTCAACCGCCACCTCGATGGGCCGGCCGGTGTTATTCCACATCAGCACAATGCCCTCACGGTCGCGCAGAAAGACCCTGTAACTCACCCGTGCATCAGGCCGGACCGACATCCCATCTGCTTCCCCGGGTCCCACAACCGGGGTGGCGCCTGTCAGCTCCCCCGCAAGCGCACCGATCGCCTGCATGACCGGATCGTTATCCGGCGATCCGGATGATGGTATCAATCCTACAGCATCCGGCCCCGTCACGAGCGGCAGACACAGCGCCGTCATCCCCTGATATATGCCGGCAGCCGTCGCTTTCGTCACCTCCAGGGCATCCAGAGCCCGGTCGCCTGTTGGATGAAGCGAGAGGGTGGTGATCGAAAAGGGCAAATTCACACCCGACGAGCGCGCGGCCGCCCGCACCGGCGCCAGTTCCACCATCCGGTTTCGTTCCACGGCGCCGAAGATGGTGTCTGCATAATCCCTGCCGTCACGCTTTGCCCCGACAATCACGGGGCCGGGGACATCGGGCATCTGCAATACGGCGCTGTTGATGCTCCCCCCGCCGGGCAGGGACAGGTCTGACATCGCCGCCGCGAGAGTCTCAAACTCGTCCGGGTGCTGAGGGCGAAGCTCTCCCACAGCGGCGTCATAGACCAGGCGCAGCGGATACGACATCATCTGCGGGACAACTCCAGCAGTCCTGACGGCCCCGGCGAGTGAAGTGATGGCCTCTTTCCCCGTCACCCCTTTCGGCTCGGGGATCCAGAAGGCGGTGGGCGGGATTGATTGCAGCAGTCCGGGCAGATCTGCCGGATCCTGCACCTCGGGTCCCGTCGGCACCGTGACAACCAGCTCGCCGTTCATACCAGACAGTCCGGTGACATCCCGGCGGCCGGTGTGAATCGCCTGCAGGCGGCATCCAGCGGCCTCCACGGCGGCCAGCGCCTCCTCCGAAGGATGGTCGGGCGTGTTGAAGGCGGCTCCGAACGCCGGATACCACGCCGAGCAGTGCAGCAGCACCGGTGCGGATGCCGATTCGCCCTCCAGGGTGAAGGTGAGCTTTACATAATGATCGCCGGTGCGCATGCACTGCACCGGAAGACGGAATTTCATGCGGGCATTCCCGACAATGGGGATCGTCCAGTCGGGGACGCGCGTCCCGGCAGGGCCCTGCACCGATACCGTCAGCTCCCGCTCCCACTTCGAGCCGTTGGTGCAGAACGTCGCCAGTCCATGCCGCACACCTCTCCGGCAGGAATCCTCTGCAGGCAGCGTAATCTTCAGGGGGCCGAGATTGACAACAAGCTCTTTCTGTCCCATCAAATCCCGACACCGGGCATCGAGATAGCCTTCAGGGCTCCAGCCGTCTTCGAGCGCTTCAGGATAGGTGGTATCAGCCGCAAACTCCGGATGGCTCGCTGCTTCCAGCAGTCCCGTCGGACTCACCATCACCGAATCGAGCCCCCACTGGCCCTCACCCGACGCCGTGAAGACAACTGACGACTCCTCCCCGGGGCTTCCCTGCAGCATTATTTCAACCGTGTGCCACCGGTCGTCGCCAGGCGTCTGTGTCACCCACAAAGTTCTTTGCATGCTCCCGGAAACGACGGCGGTGGACAGGCTGCCTTCGCCCGACATTGCCCGGTACTTCCAGGAAAGCTTCACGGGGGTATCTGCAAAAAGTGTCGCAGGATCGGAGGTGACTGACGCCGTCCGGTTGGCAGATGATGAAAGCGCGACGCATCTGGCACCATCGGCCGGTTTTTCAGTCCGAATTTCGACGCCCTCGGGCGAATGGCTCCACCCGGCGAAACTGTCCTCAAAACCGCCGTTGGTGAGTGCTGCACCCGGGACAGAGGCTGCAACCAGCACCAGGGTCGCCAATAATATCCAGAGACGTTTCATGATCTATACCTGCACCTTTCAGCCCGCCGGGAAACACGGGTCCGGGCGGCGTGAATGGGTGTTATTGTTATACAGGGCCGGGTGGCACAAATTGCATCCCCGGGTGTGATTTCAGGGCATCCATTCTTCGGCGCGGGCGAAGATCGCCTCAACATAGAATTTGTAGGCAAAATACACGGCGACCGCCACCGCGACGGCGGTCACGAGCATGGCCAGACCATATCCACCCCATGCCGCCATCTGGGTGATGCGCGATTGATCATCCTTTGCCCACGCCTGCAGTTCATCCAGCGCCCGGTCGTAGTTGCCGGTGCGCTCCGCGGTGGTGAGGGTTTGGCGGATTTGTGGAGGAATCGACCGCGCCTTCGTGAGGGCCGTTCCCACCGGCTGTCCCCTGCGAACGCGATCCGCCACCTGCTTCAGCTCCTTTTCGAGGACAACATTTCCGGCAGCCTCCGCCGCCAGGGCCATCCCCTCCTGTATCTGCACACCACTGGCCATCAGGGCATCAAGCGCCTGCAGATAGCGTCGCAGAGCAGCCTTCTGCACCAGCTTACCGGCCACGGGAAGCGCGTACATGATGCGGTCACGAAATGGCCGCACCGCTCGAAGGTTCAACACAACCTTTCCCAGCAGATAGACGCCCGTGAGGCCCAAAACGATCGGTATTGACACCCGCACAATGAAATTGAGATACCACTGAAACCCCAGGTCAATGATCCGGGGCAGCGGGAGCACCAGTGCAATCAGCACCAGGGGGATGGTGAACCATATCTGTGCGAGCAGGATTTTCCACGAGGCGCTCTGCTTTTGCCGCAGCTCTTCGGCGATGTAGGCGGTGATTTCCGGCAGCCGCCCGCTTATCTCCCCCGCCCTGATGAGACCCCGGATTTGCGGATCAAACAGCTCCGGGAACCGCTCCATCTGGTCGGCGAGTGAGGCGCCCGCGGAGATTTCAGGCACCATCTTCTCCACGGCGCTGTGCAGCCTGCCGTCGATCTTCTGCTGCGATATGGTCTCCAGGGCGTCATAGACGGTGACCCCGGCCTCGAACATCTCCGAGAGCTGCTCGAAAAAGAAGCTCATGGCGCCGGGGGAGACGGGCCGCAGATAGTAGAGAGGGTTTTCAGGCTCGATATCGCCAGGCCGTGTCCGATTCAGGGTCGGGTCCTGGCGCCTGCGGAACCTCCGGGCCACGGTCATCATCCTTCAAAGCGGATAACAGGTTCTGACGGGTGGGAAATTGCCGGCCAATTCCGGCACTTCTTTTATACACCACTGCGGGTATCTGTCGCAAATGCGTGTCCGCCCCATATTGCCCACTCTTTGGTGTGCACGTGGAGGAATAAGGGAACCGTTCGACTAATCTAATATCCAGAAGGAGTCGTGTTGCTTTTCGGTGATTCTTCGCAGCGACGAAAGACGTGACGCATGGAGGATGATCTCTGATGAATGTCATGGATGCCATAAAGCAGCGGTACAGTGTTCGCAAATATCAGGATAAGCCGGTCCCGGAGGACACGCTGACAAAGATCATGGAGGCCGCACGGCTGGCGCCATCGGCCAGCAATGTCCAGGAGTGGCGGTTTGTGCTGGTCACCTCACCACACAGGCGGCGGGATCTCCGGGAAGCCGCCCAGGGCCAGCGCTTCATCGAACATGCGCCGGTTGTCATTGTGGCGTGTGCAGAGACCGATGAGCGACAGATGCCCTGTGGACAGTATGCTTACTCCATTGATGTTGCCATCGCCCTGGAGCATATCGCACTGCAGGCGGTCGAAGAGGGTCTTGGAACCTGCTGGGTGGGGGCGTTTAACGAGGATATGGCCCGTGAGGTCATTGATGCTCCAGCCTCCATACGCGTGGTGCAGCTTATGGCGCTGGGCTATCCGGACGGCGAACCCGGCCCCAAGAATCGCAAACCTCTTTCCGAAATCGTCAGACGGGATGAATGGAGCAATCACTGGGAAGACCAGTGACGGCGTGCCCCCACTGGAGTCACGGTGAAGTGTACCTGACCACCAATGCAGCATCGTGGAGTATTGAAGCCGAAATAACGATACCGATACGAACAAACGCAGGGGGGAGTTGACGCAATTGTCACCCAACGACAGAATAGATATTACCGCAGGCATGGTTCAAAAGCGCATGCAGCATATCGCCAAGCAGATCGGAAACCGCCCGGCGGGAAGCGATAAGGAAGACGAAGCCGCCCGCTATATGGGCAACCAGATGGAGAAATGCGGTCTCTCGGTCGAGATTCAGGAATTCCCGGCCGTCGGCTGGACATACGAGGCCGCCCATCTTCAGATCAATACATCCGGAAAATGGCGCCAGTCGGCGTGCCATCCGCTGGCCCATTCTCCCGAAACCCCCAGAGACGGCATCACGGCCCCGATTGTCAACCTGGGGACGGCATCGGAGGCCGAGCTGCAGGGTAAAGACCTGCAGGACAAAATCGGCTTTGTTTTTGGTCTTCTCGGTGAAGAGCCGTCGAAGCTCAAGCGGCTGTCTAACAGCGGCCTGGCAGCACTGCTTTTTGT
>JAWODS010000233.1:0-2916 GCA_046483205.1 Armatimonadota bacterium
GCGTTTCGCACGGTGATAACCGGCAGGCCACCCTCACCCTTGCCGACGACATCTTCGACATTCGGTTCGAGCCGGCAGAGTATTTCATCACTATCCGGTATGATATGCGGCTCGATATTCAGCGAGATGGCGGCAGAAACCTGCTCCAGGCGGCTGTAGGCATAGGCTGCGGATCCCGGCACAATGCTGAAATATTGATCTGTGCCAACTTTTATGCTGGCCTCATCACCTTCGAGTGCGACGATGGAGGGGTTCGCACGAATCGAAGCTCGCTCATTCTGTAGCAGCCATCGAATCCCGAGCAGGATATTTCCTGCCTCCGGGCTCGGAGATCGGCCCGCAAAGAATCCATCGTTGTCACCATCGTCCGCGGGGGCGCTCGACTGGTAGTTGATGATGCCGCCCATCAGATTCCCCGCGATATGTGATGTCGCAAAGCTGGGATCATACTCCCTCATCGCGCCGGCTTCAGTCTCAATGACGAGCGCCTCAATCATGACCTGCTGCTTGTCATGATCAATCTTTGCGATCAGATCCTTAATGGTGCCAAGCAGCGGCCGCGGGGCGCTCACGATAAGCTCCTGCGAGGTCTCATTGACAGTTACATATTCGGCGTAGCGGATGGGCAATGCATTTACGACCGTCTTGGGCTGCAGATAGGCCAGGGAGACAATTTCGGTCTCGGCGATTCTCTCGAAATTCGGAGAGGATGGGTCAGGAGCCATGACCAGATACTCGCCGTCTTCGAGCCGGTTGAAGACCATGCCGTTGGGCATGAGCATCAGCTCAAGGGCCTTCTCGACTTCCACATCCTGCAGGTCGAGCGTTACGGTGCCTTCGACATTGGGGCCCACGAGGATGGTGACGCCCGTCTGTGCACCAACATCCATGAGTGCCTGCTGCAGTGGAGTGCTGAAAAAGACGTTGTTCACCAGCCCCCGGCCCTCGTCGTCGGGTGTCTGTGCCCGCTCCGTCGTAGTTTCGCGGGGGCCAGCGGTTTCATCATCGGGCGTGATGGTTGTGAGACCATCGTTATCCTCATCCTGCTGCTGAGCCTCTTCGGCGGCCGCATCAGCCGCTGTCTCCTGTTCATCTGCCCCCTGCACTGACGTTACAGCCACAGCGAGACACAGGCATATAATCATCCAGTATCCAATAAAGTGCAGCGATCCTCTGTGAGGCGTGGTCATATGATCCTCCGTCGATAAATATCGGGAATAAATGGTGTTGGGCTACAACTCAGGCTCGTCTTTTTCGTCTGGCGCGGGGATGGTGAAGGTAGTTCGGGCGGAGGCACTGTCGACCTCGGCTGCGACCGCAGAAAAGTGGGCCGTATATTCCCCCGGCTCCTGGCTGCCGTACCACGTCGCTCTGACATGGCGGCTTGCGGCGGCAAGAAGCTGCAGGTCCTCTCCGCCCAGAGCCAGAGCACCAGTAACTGCCGATCCGTCCGGCGCGTCAATCCGGACACGACCGCTGACGTTGACGGTCAAAGTGCCCGTGTTTTTGACCACCATCTCAAACACCACGCCACCGTCTGATTGCCGCGTCGCCTCCGCGCTTTCAATCTCCAGGTGCGCCTCACCAGTGTTTGTCGCGGTGCAATGCAGCATCGTCGAGGGGAGGAAGGTGGCATCCTGCGGCTGTTTTTCGCCGTCTATGACTGCCCGGAATACCACAGCCGGATAGTAATCCCCCACTGCATCCTGAGGCATCTGTACGGCGACGGGCACCGTGCGGTGGCTGCGGGGAGGCACCTGCAGGCGCCGGGGCATCTGGACCATCTCGGGCCGGCTCCGGTCGCCGTGGAGATTCTCGGCAACCTGTATTTCCCCGTCACGGGTGATGGTCCAGTCAGCAATCTCCGGTTCCAGGATAATGGGTTGCTCGGAGGGGTTGCGGAGGTCAATCGGCTTTGTTCTGCGGCCGCGTGGTGGGACATCGAAGGTCACCCGGGCCGGCCGCACCATCACCCGGGCACCGAGAAGCTCGGCTGTCTGGCGCATTTCGTCGGTCGGCTCACCCGGCTGCAGCCTGCCGTCGTGGACGAAAAAGGGCGTGATCCGGCGCGCCCAGCTTGATTTCGGAGCATGGGTCGGTCCGATTCGGCTCAGGGCCAGATACGCAGAGTCAGGCAGATTATACTCGCCTGCTCCGATAAATCGCCGCGTCATCCCCGGCAGGACGTACCCCAGCCCGGACGAAAGGCTGCATTTATCCAGTTCGGTGCGCCCATCCTCACTGAGGATCGAAAGCGTCCCTTCCATGATGGCGTGCATGTTGCCGGTGTTGACCACATCCACGGCGGCCTTCCACTGTTTCCCGGTGCGCGCCCGCTCCTCATCGCTCGGCACGCCCAGCGCCACACCCTGCGCCTCCGCGCCCACAGACATGTCCCTGCCCCGAACCGTCACCAGAAACACAGCAGAGATTGATGAAGACAGGCCTATCATGGCTGCACTACCCTCTTCCACCTCCGGTTGTTGTTCGGGCTCCTGGAAACGCGTGCTGAAGGTGACCATCGCGTAATAGCCGCCGCTGGCCGTGCGGGGCGGGCTGATGGTACATTCGAAGACCTGCGAGACCTCGGGCTGCACATCCACGCTTTCAGGTGTTACCGTCAGCCATTCCCGGCAGCCCCGCGGTGCATCCTCGCCCGCGCGATGGGGACGGCCCTCAGGCGACAGCGTTATGTTATCCACGCGTGTGTTCAACGTCCGCGTCGTCTCCGTCACATTCTGCACCGCAATGCGAACGGTCTGTGTCTGTCCCGGCATGAGCGTGGGGCGGACAATCTGTGGGACAATTCTGAGTTGAGCCGATGAGATTGCTGCAGATGCTATCATGGCTGTCAAACATACGAAGAAACTCAGCTTCGATCGCCGGAGATGCTTCATCGAGTTGACCTCTCTTCAT
>JAWODS010000201.1:0-36907 GCA_046483205.1 Armatimonadota bacterium
CAGCAAGCCTGGCAGCGCTGCTTATCTCGGCCCACGCCAGTCGCGCCCCCGACAGGTCGGCGGCTCGCAGGTCGGCGTTCGCCCCGATCTGCGCACCCCGAAAATCCACGCCCTGCATCTGAGCACCATACAGGTCCGCGTTTTCGGTTTGAACATTAGTCATCACGGCGTCTGTGAGGTTCGCCCTGGGCAGGTGCGCATCCCGCAGATCCATGCGGTGCAAATCGCATCCTTCGAGATTCGCCTTCCACAGATGGGCGCCCCGCACAACGGCCTGTGATACCGCCTGCTGGAGCTTTTCGGGGTCCCGCTGCCCCGAAAAATGGAAGATACACCGCGGCTCTCCATCAGGCCCTGTGGCAAAGGCGGGCAGGCCGCACCGCATCTCACCGTACATCTCGTGCTGGCACCTGGCCTCGTCCGGCGGATCGCCGTCGTACGATTCCCAGCGCTCATCGGGCCATTGTTGTTGGCCATTGGTGTATTCGTCCATAATACCTTTTCGCCCTATCGACTCCATTTACGCACGATGGTCACCAACAGCAGACTCAGGGTCACAAAGCCCAGAACAACCTCGGCACTGGCGACCATGCGACCGGGTGCATTGATCGGATGAATGTCTCCATATCCGAGTCCTGTAAAGGTTACCACACTGAAGTACAGGGCGGCGATGAAGTTGAGCACACCGGCGGCACTCGGAATCCAATCAATCCCGGGACCAACCTGGATGCCGCGGACGACGCCGTCATTGAAGCCGCAGAAATATCCGTGAATGATGGCAAAAGCCACTACCATGATCGCACCCGTGAGCGCCAGACGCCCCGGCCACTCACCGTATCCGCAGATATGATGCATCAGCCACCACAGCGCCCGCTCCCATACACGCCCGCGCGGATGGTCTCTGGTGTGGATGCGCAGCTGCGCCCGCCGGCATTCCATTTCTCGAATGAAGACATTTCCACCCGTTTGATGGTCACCGCCATCCTGGTATGCCTGCTTGATCTGCCGGTACACCATCGCGGCGATATTGAACAGATCGTGGGCGCGCCGGTGGTTGCCCTCCTTCATCGCCTGCAGGGCCTCGCGCTCCTCCCGGATGGTGTTGCTGTCTTCATCCCAGGTCGTGTGAGCGAGCTTGCACTGGGGACTGATCTGCACGCCCGTGAGCTTCGCGTCGGTGAGATTGGCCTGTCGCAGATCAGGCGCGCCCTCCAGATCAGCGTCTGTGAGATCCGCGTGGCGCAGGTCTGAAAAGCGCAGGTCAACATCTGTCAGATCCGCGTCGGACAGATCCGCGTGGCTGAGATCTGCATCCACCAGCCGGGCGCCCCGGAGGTTGGCGTCCATAAGCTCGGCTCCGGACAGTTTGGCCCCCAGCAGGTCGGCGTATTGCAGATCGGCGTCCCACAACCGGGCGTGACATTGCACCATCGCCTCAAGCTGCGTCCGCACCAGGTCGGGATCTCGCTCTCCTGTCGAGTGAAAAAGGCATCGTGGTCCCTCCGAGGTGTCTGCAAAGGCGGGCAGCCCGCAGCGGGCGTATTTCGAGAAGGCGTGCTGGCAGCGCCGGGTATCGTCCGCCTCATCATCCGGCCACAGTGCCGCAGGACAGCGGTCGCGGCCATTCATGTACTCAACGTCTCTGTGCTCCATTCCGTGTGGCACCTCTTCACACGCCTCCTCGCGCCGGTCTTCACCGCACAGTGGCTTCGGTTCGCAGCAGACGAGCGGCTCCAGCAGCGTTCGTCAGGCGGATCTTCGTCACCGCCGCAGTCTTCACCCACTGCTGCATGGTGTTCGCGTACGGCGCATCACTGTTCGCTATTACCCTGCCCTTTTGCAAAACCCTTTTCGGTGAAGCTTGCGCGCACTGCGATGAAGGCGGCCCCCGGATTGCGCACAGGGCGTCGGAGGAGTGCCTGTCCGAGACACACGCCGCCGGTCCATGTCACTGTCACCTCTTTGCCAGCCGCTTCAGCGGCCTGCTTGCACATCCTGATGAGCTGAGCGGCGGAAAAGAAGCGCGCTTTTTTGTAGGTTCCGCCTTTAATGAGTGAGGTGAGCTTGCGCCATACGGCCAGCGGGTTGTAGCGGTTGAGAACACCGACGACGATCCCGTTTTGTGAAACCCGCACTGCCTCGCGGAGAGCGCGGGCGGGATCATCGGTGAATTCCAGGCTCGTCATCATCAGTGCCATGTCGAAGCTGTCAGGGGGAAAGCGGAGAAGCTCGGCTTCCATCTGTCGCACCTGCACCTCTCCGGCAAACCGGCTCCGGGCGGCCTTCAGCATCGTCTCCGACGAATCTACGGCCGCCACCTCGTAACCCAGCGTACGCACCCATTCGGTGAAATAGCCGGTTCCACAGCCGATGTCTAAAAGCGACTGTCCATCGCCCGGTCCCAGCAGCTCCTGCAAAACCTGCTTCTCCATCGTCGCAGCCCGGCTTCCAAACGGCGTCTGAAACCACCTGTCATAGCGCTCCGCGGTGCTTTTGGGAAAGTTTTTAGACATGAAACCCCCACATGGAAATCGAAGTGAAAAAAAGCCACCATGTCATGATTCGTCTTCCGGCGGGTGTTTCCCTTTTCGTTATGGTGCACTGAGCAATGTGTGTTATGATATATGGGCCAAATTGAGCGTGCTGATGGAGGCAGAAGAACCATGTTCAAACGAGTTCTGGTCGCGACAGCCCGGAGCGAGCCGGCGATCCTGCGTCTGGCGGACATCCTGAAGAATCTTCCAGCGCAGGAAGTGGTTCTGGCGCATATTGTGGAGTCGATAATTTCGTCGCCGCAGCGAGACCGCCGGCGCAGGAAGCATGCCGAAAAGAATCTCCAGGCGTGGGCCGAAAGTGTCTCGCAGGAGATAGGCCTGCCCATCACACCGGTTGTACAGGTCGGAGTGCCATCACGAAGGCTCGTTGAGATCGCCTCAGAGCACGAGGTGGACACCATCCTCATGAGCGCGTTCGTCGGCATCCCGTGGAAGGAGTTCTTTCTGGGAAGCACGCCGATCGATGTGATACGCTACGGCGACACACACATGCTGATACTGCACCCGCAGAAGATAGATGATGGCTCAAGCAGCGGTCTTTCGCGCCCCCTGCTGGAACACGTGCTCTTTGCGACTGACTTCTCTGATTTCTGCAACGCCTCGTACGAGGAGTTCGTCACCGCGGCCGACGAGGGCCTGCAGAAGGTTACATTGCTGCATGTGCAGGATGTCACCCGCCTCGATCCGCACCTGATCGACCGGCTGCCGGAGTTCGATGCAAAAGACACCGAACGGCTCGAGGAGATGGCCACCGCTCTCAGGGACCGGGGCGTCGAGGTCGATACGAGGATAGAATTGGGCGTCCCTGAGAAGAAGATCGGCGACGTCTCCGACGAGCTGGATGTAACGTGTGCCGCCGTCGGTTCGCGCGGGCGCACTCCCGATGACAGCCTCCGGTGGGGAAGCGTCTCCGAGCGTGTGGTGCGGGAGATCAGTACCCCGGTATTGGTCATCAAGGCCCCGGACATGGTGACTGGCGATTGATCGGCCGTTCGCCGACTGGGACATTCACCGGCCCTGCCGGCTCCGGCGAGGCCGTTTCTGCAATAATCCGTAGGGCTGTCAGGACGACAGAGCGATCATGAATGCTGGAAAGCTGCTTCGCCGGATCAGCCAGGTCGTGTTTCTCGCTGCTTTTGTCGCTCTGCTGGCGGTCGCTGATACCCCCGAGACCAGCCCACTCCCTCCGGACCTTTTCCTGCGTCTCGACCCTCTTGCGGGATTGACCACGGCACTGGCCTTCAGCGACTACGCACACATCGGCAGCAGGCTGTTTGGGTTTCTTCCGGCGGTCGCACTGCTTTTGCTGACAGCGATCTTCGGACGGTTCTATTGCGGCTGGATATGTCCGCTGGGAACCTGTATTGACATCTTCCACGCGGCCGTCATCCGGCCGTTCCGGAAGGACGATGCGGAAATCGCCCGGTGGCCGCAGGTCAAGTACTATCTGCTGGCGCTGGTTGTCGGAGCGGCGGTCCTCGGGGCCCATCTGGCGTGGGTGCTCGATCCGATACCGCTGCTGACCCGTGCCACCGCCACAGGGATATGGCCACTTATTCAGCAGGGCTTTAATCGGCTCATCGAAGTCCGGCCGGATGCAGGTTTTACCCCTGTTGTCGTTCATCAGTATCAATGGGGGAGCGTGGCGCTTGCGGCGTTGGTCGTGGTCGTGGGCCTGAGTATCATCAGCCGCCGGTACTGGTGCCGAAACCTCTGCCCGCTCGGCGCGCTCCTGGCTTTTGTGGGGCGTCATGGCCTCTGGCGGCGCCGGGTGTCAGGGGCATGTGTCCAGTGCGGACAGTGTGCAGACCGCTGCCCGATGGGGGCAATCCCGGAAAATGATCCGGCTCAAACGAAAACTCCCGAGTGCATACTGTGTTATGATTGCGTGATCTGCCCCGCCGGGACTATAGGCATCGGCCTCACCACCGACGACAGCAGCGATAGCTCCATTGACATCGGCCGGAGGCGGTTTCTCGGTGTCATGATAGGGGGATTTCTGTACGGGCTTTTAGGCAGGCGGCTGGTATTCGCTGCGAGAAACAACAGGGCACTCATCCGGCCACCGGGGGCGCATGTGAGTACAGCAGACGGACGGTTTGTGCGGATGATGTCTGAAGCAGAATTCCGGGCACAGTGCCTCCGCTGTGGCGAGTGCATGAAAGCCTGTCCCACCGGCGTCATCCAGCCCGCCGGATGGGAGGGCGGCCCGGATGCGTTTTTCACACCCGTCATTGACGCGTCATCCGGGTACTGTGAAACCACCTGCACCATCTGTGGCGAGGTCTGCCCGGGGGGAGCACTGAGACCATTCGCCGCCGGAAACAAAAGTGACATCAAGATCGCGGTGGCGAAGATCGACCATGATATTTGTCTCTCATGGGCACGTGGCGGCGAGTACGTGCGCTGTCTGATGTGTGCGAAGTCATGCCCGTACTCCGCGATTCGCACAGAGCGGATTGATGGACAGCTCCGACCCGTGATAGAACCGGATCAATGCGTCGGGTGCGGGACGTGCGAGTTTCACTGCCCTGTCACCCCGACATCAGCAATCCAGATTTACCCCCGGAATGATATGAAGAATGACTGAAGCAGAGAAAAACAGCGAACGAGCGCTTTACGGCTATATCGGTATTCTCGTCTCCGCGACATTCACAGGGATGAACTGGCCGCTTCTGAAGGACCTGATGACACAGGTCTCTCCCCTGCAGGCCAACTGGCTGGTGATCATCCCCGCGCTGGTGATAATCATCCCGATGTACGTGTGGTACCGGCGCAACGAGGACCTTCTGCCGCCTCATACACCCTACAAGTGGCTGCTGACCTTCGGCATTTTCGCCTCCGCGATCTTTTACTGCCGCAATGTCGGCACCCATCTGACCAGCGCCACGACCGCGGCGCTGGTGGTGCGGATGGAGCTGGCGTTCGTGTTCATTCTTAGCTACATCATTCTCAAGACACGGGTGACGGCGCTGGGATGGGCGGGGTCGCTCCTGTTGCTGCTGGGGGCGCTTTTGGCCTCAGGTTTTTCATTGGGCGACCTGGCGTTTGACTGGCTGGGGGTCGGGGCGCTGTTTGTGGCTGCAGCCCTGACGGCACTGAACTCCATGATCATTAAGATCTTCTTCGGCAGGATCCCCGCGGAGCTGCCCGCGATTGCAAGCTGTGTCTGCCAGACGGTGGTCTTTTCCTGTGTGCTGGGCTTTTCCGGGCGCATCCCGGAGACCGTCGCTGCGGTGCAGAACCCCCGCGTGGCCGTCGAATCGCTCATCGGTGGCGTCTTTATGGTCGTGCTGCTGGTGTTGTATTACTTCGCCATGAAGCGCATTCCGGTGTGGCTGTGCCGGATACTGGCGCTGTTGAGCACGGTGGTGGCCATGCTGGGCGACCACTTCTGGCTGGGCAGCGACATCACCATCGGGCAGCTTGCAGGATTTGCCGGTGTTATCGGTGGTGCCGTGCTGGTGATCTTTGCCTCCCGTGGCTCACGCCCCGACCAGATTCCGAAGCACCTGGATCCAAAAGAGACGGCGACCTCATAGGCCGCCGTCCCGTCCATCCTCATGTGCCAGTGTCACACCCGCCTGTGAGTGAGGTGTGTGTTCTGATTATCCGGGGCAGTTCGCCTTCAGCCACTTCAGACAATTGGCATACCCTTCGCCCTTGTCGCCCTGGCCTTCCCATTCTGCAATCCACGGGCCGTTGTAACCGGCTTCGACGAGAATATCCACACATTCCTTGAGCGGGATTTCGCCATTGCCCAGATCCTGTCCCTGGTAATCGGGACGGGCATTAAACCCATCCTTCATGTGGACGTGGTGCACGAAAGGCGCGAGAGCTCTGTAGATGGTGGGAAGCTCGGAGACCGGGTTGCCCCACCAGCGCAGGTTCATGGTATCGAGATTGGACCCAATGAGCTCATGATCCACTGCATGGAGGGCCTCCAGGATGACCACCGGGTTGTTGGAAACGACTCCGTGGTTATCCACAGCCAGCTTCACGCCCATGTCTTCACAGAAAGGAACACAGGCCTTGAGACATTTGGCCATGGCCTCGGACCACCGGTGCATGGGCACCTCGTCCTTGGGCCTGCCACCCTCCGTCCGCAGAACATCGGTACCAAGAATTTTTGCGAGCCTGGCGACCTTCTCCATCCGCTCAGCCTGCTCCTGGACGGCCTCATCATCGAGCTGGACGAAGTCATTGCCCGCCTGCAGTGCCGAGGCAAACATTCCATGTTCGTCCAGAATTTCTTTGGCCTTATGCGCTCCGTCTTCCTGGTACTCGGATTCATCAGGCCAGACGTCACGGAGCATGACCTCGCAGCACTCAAATCCGGTCTCAGAAGCCCACTTGATGAACTCCTCAAAGTCGTCGGCGGGGGTATTGTAGTGAATCACTCCGTATGGCATGGTGCGGCTCCTTTCAGTATGCAGCAACAGTTGTGCGTCAGTATTATTGGTCGAGGCCGGCGAGCTCAAATGCATCGTCTCGCATGGCACAGCCTTCCATTGGTCCCTTTTTCGTTGCACCCAGTGCTCCACATGCGTTCGCCAGTCGCCCGATCTGTTGCAGAGAGAGGTCTTCCATGAGCCCGACCACGCAGGCGGCGTCGAATGAATCACCGGCGCCCGTCGGATCAACGGCATCCACGTTATAGGCTCCAACCGACACCTCGTCCGTGTCAGTGAAAATCGTGCAGCCCTCGCTTCCGCGCTTGAGGGCGACGACATCGGCGCCGCGCTCCAGAAGCTGGCGGCAGGCGGTATGGGCGTCCTCAGTATCGGTGAGAAGCTCAGCCTCCGTGGAGCTGGGAAGTATCAGCGAGGCGGCATTAACGACCGGAGCGCAAACCCTTCGAAGCGCCTCCTCGCCACCCAGCAATTCCGGGCGGAGGTTGGGGTCGAAGGAAATTCGCGCACCGGCGTCGGCAGCGAGCCCACACGCCCGATAGCATGCCTGCATCATTTCCTCACCGGCCGAAAGCGTGGATCCGCAGATATGCAGCCAGTCGGCGTCCTCGAACATTTCGGCGGTGATTTCCGGCAGTTGCCCGGCGGCGGAGTTGCCGATGTGAAAGATAAATTGCCGCTCGCCGTCGGAGAAGTACGTGACAAACGCACAGCCGGTGGCCAGGCCCTCAACTTCCGCCACGTAGCTTGCATCCACGTCGTCTGCCCGGAAACGGTCCAGCAGGCATTTTCCGAAATCGTCCGCGCCGACAGCGCCGATGAAGGAGGCATCATGTCCCAGTCGGGCGACCTGGTCGATGAATATGGCCGGGGCGCCGCTGGGGAACGGGCCGACGAAATCATCTGCGGCATACAGCGGGCTATCCACTGTCTTGCGCATGATCTCCACAAGAGCTTCGCCCATCGAAACGACTCGTCCCACGGTTACCACACCCTGTACAGCTTCAACAGTGGAATTTTACAGTCCTCCAAAACCGCCTGCATGCTACTGGCCGCACATGGTCTTTCGACACATTTGAGAAGATAACCTGCCCGGGGATATCGAGGGGCTGAAAGAGCACAATCAGCGGCCGCCATCGTCACCGTCAATCGCCCGGAAAGCCCTCCCGGACGCGCCCCTCTTTGTACTTGATATACCGTACGGTATAGACGGGCTTGTCCTGTGATTCGTAATATGTGCGGGCCTGCAGCTCGGCGATCAGACCCATGGTGATAAGCTGCATGCCCATGAGTATCAGCAATACGGCCAGAAACAGCGCCGGACGGTCGGACAGAGACGCTCCCATGAAGAGCTTCTGGATCGTCAGCCACAGTGCCAGAAGAAAGCCGAATCCACCGAGCAGCAGCCCCCATCTGCCGAATATCTGCAGCGGATGGGTGGAGTACGACATCAAAAACTTCACCGTGGCCAGATCGAGCAAAACACGCAGTGTCCGTGACAGGCCGTATTTCGTTTTTCCGTACTCGCGCGGGTGATGCTTCACCGGCATTTCAGTCACGCGGGCGCCCGCCCATTTCGCCAGCGCCGGGATGAACCGGTGCATATCTCCGTACAATCTCACGTCCTTGAGCACCTGTGCGCGGTACGCCTTGAGCGAGCAGCCGTAATCATGCAGGCGGACGCCGGTGACATAGGAGATGATCCCGTTGGCGATCTGCGAGGGCAGCTTGCGGGTCAGCCACGGGTCCTTGCGGTCCTTGCGCCATCCGCTGACGACATCGTATCCCTCTTCGAGCTTGTCCACCAGCATCGGGATGTCGGTGGGGTCGTTTTGCAGGTCCGCGTCCATGGCGACGACCGCTTCGCCCCGGGCCTGGTCGAAGCCTGCCGCCATCGCCGCGGTCTGGCCGAAATTGCGCCGGAGATGGATGATCGTAAAGCGGCTGTCGTTATCCGCAACCTTATCCAGCGCATCGGCAGTGCCGTCACTGCTGCCGTCATTGACGCAGATGACTTCCACCGGTTGGCCCATATCGTCCAGCACCGGCTTCAGCGCCTCGTACAGAGGATTGATCGATTCGACCTCATTGTACACGGGGATAACAATGGATATCCGTCCGACGATCTGATCGGCCTCCATCCGCCTGTTGCTCCCTTAGCTGTCAAATTGAGGTTGGTTTTTGAACCATTCGACGAAGGCTTTGAGGCCCTCTTCATGCCCCACCTGCGGTTCCCAGTCGAGCAGGTCGCGGGCCCTGGTAATATCGGCATAGGTGTGGGGGACATCACCGGGCTGGTCGGGCAGATGCTGTACCTTCGCCTCCACACCGCTGACAGTCTCCAGCAGGCTCACCAGCTCCGCGAGGGTTATGGGCGATCCGCTGCCGATATTGATGATTTCGAAGGCAATATCCGCTTCGATTGCCTGAAATACCGCCCGGACGACGTCCTCAACATAGGTGTAGTCGCGGCTGGAGGAGCCGTCGCCGTACAGCGGCAGGGTCTCTCCGGCAAACATCAGGCGCACAAACTTGTTGATGGCCAGGTCCGGTCGCTGTCGCGGCCCAAAAACCGTGAACAGGCGCAGGCAGATGATCGGAAGATCGTACAGGTGATGATACGTATAGCACACCGCCTCACTGGAGACCTTCGTCGCCGCATACGGCGAGATGGGGTGGCGGATATCCGCTGTTTCGGAAAACGGCAGCGGCGTATCAGCACCGTAAACCGACGATGACGAAGCGAAAATCACCTTTTGGACATCAAAATCCCGGCACGCCTCCAGGACATTCACGGTTCCCTCGACATTAACCGCGGCGTACGCGGCGGGTTGCTGCAGGGATGGTCGCACACCGGCCTTCGCAGCCCAGTGCAGAACATAATCGGGCTTCGCTTTGTCGAACGCCTCGCGGACATCATCGAGGTTGCGGATATCGCCCTCAACAAGCTCAAACTCACCCATGTCGTGGATATCGCTGAGGTTTCTTTCTTTTATCTCGCGGTCGTAATAGGGGTCGAAATTGTCGAGGCCGACAACACGATGACCCCGGGCGAGAAAAGTCTCGGCCAGGTGAGAGCCCATGAAGCCTGCTGCCCCTGTAATGAGTGCGCCTGCCATGAACGGCCCTCCATCTCAGTACTCTTCGAGCTGCAGCCCCTCCTGGTGAGGGTCGATGGGGATAATGCGGTCAATTTCGCGTCCCATCATTTTCTCGACCAGGTACCGTGAATCTTCGTGAATAATGATACATGTGCCGCCATTGCCGGCCCCGGAGAGCTTGGCTCCCAGGGCTCCGTGTTTGAGCGCGGCTTTGATGATCCCGTCAATAACCTCGGTTGTGCCGAAAAGGTCCACGCGAAGCCGGTAGTTTTCATTCATCAGCTCGCCGAGACGCTTCCAGTCATATTTCAATAAGGCGTCCCGGCCTTCCTCCGCGAGCTGTGCAATTTGCTCAAAACCGCGGACGAACTTCTCCTCCCCCGCTTCCCATCTCTCCCTGGGGGAGCGGTGGTAGGTGCCGGACGTGCCCTCTCGCCGCCCGGTGTTCACAAGGACGAACGGGAGCTTTGAGCGGTCGGGGACGGAGGATGAAAGCGCTTCGACAGACGCATACGGCGCGTCATCACGCTCCCAGCCGGTCGCTTTATCAGCAAAATTCATGAAGTTGAGGCCGCCGAATACCGCCATGTACTGGTCCTGAAAGCCACAGTCCACGCCGAGGACGGTGCGCTCGATATGGCGGGACATTTCTGCAAGATGATACCGGTCCGGCCGGGAGCCGAAATGCGCCAGGATCGCCGCCAGAATGGCCGCCAGCATCGCCGTTGAACCCGCACACCCGGCTTTCATCGGGATAGTGGTCTTTGCCCGCAGGTGGAAGGTTGCGCCGGGATCAATGTCAATACCGTCCATGTAGCGGCTGTCGTCCCCGGTCAGATACCGCCATACGGCCCGGGCGATGTCGAGGTAGGGTAAGGAACCGCCGAACTGGAGACTTTCAGGGCCGTCTATGGCGGCCATGTGGCCCCCGGTGTCAAAAATCAGGCGCGAGTTTTCGCGAAGATAGACCTCCGCCCGCTCGCCGATGGCGCTGGATATCACAGTCCCGCCATATATATCCGAAGGGTTCCCGACAATCCCCGCTCGGCCAGGAGCACTGACATAAATCATCGATCGTCCTCCCGGAAAAATCTTGCGTGGAATCAGCCTGCAGCATCCCTGCTAAAGCCTGCAACTGCCTACAGTGTACGCCATTTCCGACGATCTCTGCAAACAGGAATGATAGCGCAGGAACGTGCATCAGCGGCTTGACCGATCTTTCGAAACACATGTACAATCGACTACAATGTAATTGGGGAACCGAGCCCGGACGACTGAGTGATTGATAATGAAGGCCGTGATCCTGCTGGCGGGCCACGGGACGAGAATGCAGCCACTGACGAACTATCTCAACAAGGGCATGATCCCCGTGGCCGGGAAGCCTATTGTCGAGCATATCGTGGTCAAGCTCAAAAAGCAGGGGTTTGAAAGCTTCATCATCACCGCCACCATGTTCCCCGAACAGCTCCAGCACTATCTCGGTGATGGCGGCAGATGGGGCGTTGAAATTGAGCACGTCACCTCTGATGAGCCCTCACAAACGGCCGGAGAGATCGCAGCGATGGCCGGACGACTCGCCGACGAGGAGCACTTCCTGGTCCATTACGGTGACATCATCTCCAATCTCGATGCCGCAGCCATGGTGCGACGGCACATAAAGACCGGCGCCACGGCAACACTCGGCCTCGTGAGCGGCGTCAGCTTTCACGGGGGAGTGGCGGACCTGGATGGGCACGGCATGGTCGTGGACTTTGCCGAAAAGCCGCAAACGAGTTTCGCCACACATGCGGCGATTGATGTTTTCAGCGCCAGGGCCCTGCGGTACTGCGCCGGGGGCATGGATTTTGGACACGACGTCATCCCGCAGATGCTCGCGGGCGGCGAATCTGTCGCCGGCTTTCTCGACCCCGACGCCTACTGGTTTGACGTGGGCAGAATATCCGACATTGATACCGTGAACGACTTTTTCAGCCAAAAAAGCATAGAAGAGGAATGATGGATCTGCGCCGCCTGCATTTTGTGACAATCCTGCTCGCGCTCAGTATCGCTGCTGCGGGACCGGTTGTGGGAGATATTCTTGGTGAAATCCTGCAGCATGCGCCGGCCCACAGCCGATCCTACACCCGGACGATGGAGGTGCTTGAAGAGCTGGATGCCAGCGAGCGTGTGACCTGTGGCACCATCGGCTATTCACACGCAGGCAGGGCCATCCCGCTTGTTGCACTTCACGATCCACAGGCGGCGCCGGAGTCCGACAACAGGCCGGTTCTTTTCATCATCGCCCGCCAGCACGGCGGCGAGTGTTCGGGCACAGAAGCCGTCCTCACACTGGCCGAGTATATCGCCCACACCGACAACCCCGACGTCGCTGCGATACTCCGGCAGCTTACCATCGTGGCCGTACCGGCGGCCAATCCCGACGGCATGGCGGCTTCACGACGGGCGAACGGCGCCGGTAAAGATCTGAATCGTGACTGGGTGAGCGTGTCGCAGCCGGAGACCCGTGCCATCGTGGAGGCTGTGAACCGCTGGCGGCCCGACGCGATCATTGATATGCACGAGCTTCCTGCATCGTCCAAAAAGGCCAGTTACGCACAGAATTTCGTCGAAACGGTGGGTATGAGCGGTGCGGGCGACAATATCGGCCTGCAGTGCCGGAGAGTGACGCAGGACCTGTCACACTGGATGTCCACCTACGGCATCAACTCAAACTTTTATTACGATCACCCGGGCGATTCCCTGAAGCTGTGCCATCGGTACTTCGGCCTGGGACGCGGTATCCCCGCATATCTGCAGGAGGCGAAGACGGGAACAGCGTATCCGCTGGACCACCGGATCGCCTTCCACGTGCTTGGTGCGCTGGTCGTTGGGAATGATCTGATCCACAGCTACTACCACCAGCCCGCTCCCCCTGAGATCGAGGTCGTACAAAGGCCCGCGGAGCCCGAGACCCCGGCACCCGCAGAGCCGGAGCCACCGCGGCTGGAGATTACCCAGCCACGTCACGGAACGGTTATCAGCGAATCGATGGTGGTAGCCGCGGATGTTGCAGGTGTTGAAGATGGGGCCTACGTGACCTTCACAATCGATGGGAAGCTGCGGGCGATGACCACCAGCCCGCCTTACACCTGCTCGATTGACACACAGAGATTCCCCGGCGGTGAGCATATCGTCGAAGTGACCCTCTGCAGCCGAAACGGCCAATCCCTCCTGCGTCGCGCATGCACGGTGACATTCGACAAAGAGCCGATGGTCGCCCGATAGATAGGGGCAGCCGATGAGATTTGCCTGGGCCATGAGCGGCACGTACGCAGCAATTATTCTCGTACTGACATCTCTTCCCGCCAATACGATTCCACTTGTTAGCAGGTTCGATATCGCAGACTTCGTCATCCACGCGTGCATGTACCTTCCGCTGGCCGTGCTGGTGTTGCGCGCGATGTTGCTCACCTGGCCCGGGCTTTCATTTGCAGCCGTGGGCAGAAATGCGTGGCTTTCGGTTGTTGCTTTCGGCCTTCTCGACGAGCTTCACCAGCTGCCGCTGCTGACACGAAGCTGCTCGATGTGGGACTGGCTCGCCGATGCCGCCGGGGCCCTTGTTGGAATTGGCATCGCGTATCTGTACGTGACGTATGTGCGATCAAAAAAGGACGGATAGGGCAGAGGTCGCAATCGGCCATACTGGCGACCGGACGGAAACATTCGCAGGTATGACTACAGGGCGGCACGGGGCGTTGTGGTGATGAATAATCAGAGCGGTCGCACGCAGATCAACTGGCCTCCAATCATTATGAGTGCGGTGATTGGAGCGGCGGTGGCGCTGGCGGTCGTTTTTGTGCTGCCCGGGCCCGCATCTATCACCGAATCTCAGGCCCGTCATACTCCTCCGCAGCCCGCGCCGGACTTCTCTGATGCCGCTGCAATGGTGCTGCCCTCCGTAGTCAGTGTCAGCGCCGATCTGCCCGAAAAGGCCCGCCAGGACCTCCAGGACTGGTTTCAGCAGCGGATGGAGAACGGGCGCAGCCACAGAGACGATCCCTTCAGCACTCCCCCGCCACGAGGCGAGTCCTCACTGGATATTCCGCACGCGAGATCCATGGGGGCGGGCTGGATCTGTCGCTCCGACGGCTTCATCGTCACCAACCTGCATCTCGTCCAGGATGCACGAAACCTGCAGGTGCAGCTTTTCGACGGCGGCGATGAACGGACACTTCCCGCGCGCTACTGGGCCGGTGACACAGTGACGGATGTGGCGGTTCTCCGGGTGCAGGCGGATCGGAAGCTTTCGGCGATTCCGCTCGACAGTGGCGCCCCTGTAAGCACCGGAGAATGGGTGGTGGCGGTCGGAAGCCCCTTTGGGCTGGAGCGCTCTGTCACCGCCGGGATCGTCAGCGCCGCACAGCGCCGGATGCCGGGAGATCCGGGCGGTTCACTCCCCGAACTCATCCAGACCGATGCGGCCATCACCACCGGCAGCAGTGGCGGGCCGGTGGTCAACCGCCGGGGACGGCTGGTGGGCATGAGTGTCGCCATGGCGCGGTCTGATACGGTGGCAGGACGGAGTCCAGGCTACGGGTTCGTCATACCTGTCAGCAGTCTCAAAAGCATTATCCCTCAACTCATCGAAAACCGCCGTGTCGCCCGGGCCTTTTTGGGGTGCACCGTGTCTGGACTGACCGACAATATGCGCGACTTTTACGGTATTGATGACGGTGGCGCGCTGGTTACAGACGTGAGTGCGGATTCACCGGCCAGAGCGGCCGGAATTCAACCTGATGACGTGATTGTGTCCATGGGGAATGCACAGATCACCGCCGCTGCGGACGCGTACGAACGGCTCCGGGAGCATGAGCCGGATGATGTAATCACCGTAAGACTGGTGCGCGATCGCAGCCCATTGCAGGTGCAGGTATCGCTCTCCGAGTGGCCTGTGGATACCTCCCCCGAGCCGCCCCAACCTGAAACTCAGACGTCAGGCGGCGATATGGGGATAACCGTGAAAGAGGTGGACCGCCTGTGGCTCAGCAGCCATGGCCTGCAGCGGCAGCAGGGAGTGGTGGTGCAGGAGGTAAAGCCCGGGTCTTCCGCTGCAGGAGTGGTTCAAAGCGGCGATATCGTGCTTCGGATCAACGACGAGGCGGTCACAGACAGCGAAACGTACGAAAAGCTGCACCGACAGGCCGTTGACAGCGGCGCCGGATATCTGATCATGCACCTGCAGCGGCAGGCACAGCAGGGCTCGGCGCGGCGCGTGGTGGTTGATATCCCCCTGCCGGACACGCCACAGGCAGGCGCGGCTCCTGACGAGCGACCGCCGCAATAGCATCAATTGCCTGCCGGTCATGCGTCCTCGTCCATCACGCCTGCTTCGACGGCGGCCTTGTAGAATCGCAGGGTCGGCAGAAAGTTTGCGCCAAAGGCCTTCGATCCGGGGCCTCTCGGCCAGATGACGGCATCTCCGGCCTCGAACTTTGGCCCCGAATAGCCCTCCGGAACCTCCCGGATCGTTTCCCTGAACATCGCCATACCGGCCTCGATGAAGCTGTCATCACCGCTCAGCTCCCGGGCGTTGGCGAGGGCCTCCAGGCACAGCGTGTTGGCGGTGCGGCGGTGCAGACTCGGCAGCTCCTTGTAGTAAAACAGTCCGTCGTACATCAAAGCGTTTTCGACCAGGTCCTCAGCCGCCGTGACGATCATCTCTTTGACGCGGTCTTCAGGCCGCACATGCCAGTAGCGCATGAGGCTGTTGATAGCGACAGCGATCATGAAGGGCACCCGGACGAGCGTGTGGGATGTATAGGGCGCCAGCCAGGTCCCGTACTGCTGCATCCAGCGGTCGAAATGCCCCACGATTTCATCCGCCGGATCGAGCCATTTCTTCTCGTGAGTTTCCTGAAACAGGGCGACGAGACTCCGCAAAGCCCAGCCGGTTTCGCGCGCGCTGAACATCCCGCCCTGCTCCATGGAGATTGTCTCCAGGTGCCGGAGGATATTCTCGCCGATGCCCAGGGCCGTTTGCAGGGCAAATGCGTCGCCGGTGAGATGGTAATAGTCCAGAAGCCCCTCGACCCATTCATGCGAGACAGTGACACCACCGGTGACATGCCGGGCTGAGTGCGTAATCTGTCCGCCGTGCCGCAATGGGTCAGGGCTGTAATGGCACACATCCACATCCATCCAGTGTTCGGCGGCGCGGCGGAGATAATCCAGAAGCCGGCGTTCTCCTATGCGCTCGTAAAACAGCAGCATCGAATGCGGGAAGTCGTACTCGTTGTTCGTCCACACGTATTCACCCCGCCCGCGCCCCTGCTCCGTGTAGCCCTTCTCCGGCGTATCGCCCCAGTTGAGCATGCCGTATCCCCGGGTGCGCCGGTCGGCGAGTGTCACCAGGTATCGCTCCACCTCCGGCACGCGCTCATCCACGAAGACATCCTCAGTCACCCCCGCCGCCCGGTAGGTCTCCCGGCCGACCTGCGGGTGATCGGGCATCTGGTACTGGAGGCTCCGGACGTTGAGAGCCTCGAGATCCTCATCGGGGCCGTGGAAATGAAGCTGCATTCTCTGGGCCCGGGCAACGCCGCGGATGAAGGTGATACCCGGCGTTTCGGCGGGAATAAGGCCGATATCAAGGCCCTCGACCGCTGACCGGAACGACTTCGGGAAGTTCTGCGGGGCCTGGAAGACCGAGACACATACCCCGCCGCGATCGCAGGTGTGATCGGCCCAGTATGCCCCATACATCACCTCGGGGATGTGCTCATTGGGCTCATAGACAAGCTGCTCGGCATCAATGATGTGCTCAAGCGTCTCGCCGGTGTCACTGGAGCTGATATTCGACCGGTACAGCGACCGGCCCACGGCCGTGGTTCCATCAGCGGGGTCCCCGGGGCGGTAAGACAAAACACAGCTATCCACTGTCAGCTCGTCGGGTTCCTCGCGGTTGATGATGCGGTACTCCACTTCCACCCAGGGCTTCCCGGCATAGGCGGTGACGGCCGCAGTGAAATCCATGCACGCACTGCCGTCCGAAGCGGTGTGTGTTCCCTCCGCCCGGGCCACCAGGCGTACGGGACCGCGCTCCTGAATTCTCCAGCCGCCCGGATCGAGCCGGGGGATATACTCTGTGCCCTTGATATTCAGCACGGGGCCGGTCAGCTCGCCTGCTGCTACAATTTCGGAGGTGTTCAGCAGGGCGGAATGAAAAAGCCCCTTTTCACCGCTGTGGCGCAGACACAGGGTGAGAGGGCCGGTATCAATGACCATTCTCCCCTCGACCTGTCGCGCATGGACCGGCTGCGAGGGCTCGGCACAGGCGGCATCGACGTGCAGGGTGAAATCAGCCGATGTATTGCCAGGCAGATCCACAAGAAAATCCACCAGCAGCCATTTCACGGACCCGTCCGGCCAGGTGGCCGTGGTGCGGGACTGTGTGGGCACGGGGAGATTGCCATTGTGCGCACAGACATCCATGCCGTCGGCCAGCGTACCCTCAGGGAAGGGAATGGCGGCGGTGACAGGCTCGGCGGGTCGGTCATATTGCGAAAGCTTGGGAAAGTGAATGGGGATAGCCATCTCATGGTCCTCCACGGAGAAGCAGTGTAAAGTCCAGCTTGTGACACAATTGCCTGTATGGTGCGAAGAAACCTTCCAGGCGGTGTATCAAAACATGAATCCCCGTTGAAGGCGAGGCGATAGAGAGCTTTGAGGTGTCAATGCAGTTTTCACAGGCCACGCCTGCATGTAAATCCGCCACGCCCTGAAAGACCGGTCGGTTCTGTCTGCCGGTGCAATCACGGGCTATCTCACGATACGAAAGTCCTGCAAATATACGACATCTTTGTGGGCGGGGTGGAATTGTAGGTGCAGTTGAGGTGTGGGAGATCCCCACCTGGCCGTGGCAACAAGGCTCTGAGCGATGGTCGGCTTGGGGAGGAGCTCGTAAACGAGGAAGTCACCCTGGTATCCATCCGGCCGCCCGAGCACAGTCCTGACGTCGCGGCTTCGGATACCGGGCGACAGATGTGTTCGGATGAGGTCTTCAGCCATTTGTGCGCGGGAGTTGTCGCCCCATTCGATGCGCTCGCAGGATGAAAAATATTCGAAATTCGGCACGGTGCCACAGCCATTCCAGCGGGGGGAGTGGAAGGGTGTCTCGATGCCCCAGGCCATGACAAAGGCCATGGTCAGCAGGGGGACCATGAAGGCCATATCGGCGCCCAGCCCCCATATCCGCCGCTCGTACTTTTCGGAGTCAATCGCGTGTCCGTTGATGCGGGGGGCTGCATATACCACCCACATCTGTGACGCCCAGAGGCCGACGAAGATGAGTGAGGCGACGAAGGCGCTGCCCCACGGGGCGTCGGCGGTGAGTGTGGCCCAGTCAAAGCCGCCGCCACCCTGGATCCTCGCGGCAATAATCGCATCAAAGAAAACCCCCAGAGCGAGAAGACTCCACCACAAGCCCCACAGCCACACCAGGCGCTTTTTGCGCATGGCCAGAATCCATATCAGCGCGGGAAGTATCACGGCAGCCACCCGGGCGTTGAGAAACGGGTTAACGTGGGGGGCCGACAGAGGGCGCAGGGCGCGGTGGATAATCTCTCCGAAAAGCTGGCTCAGCACCACAGCAGCCACAGCGCCGATGAATCCAACAAAGATCCAGCAGATATACCGGCGGTTGCCGATGGTGCCTTCGGTCTCCTGCGCGGACGTCGGTTGTGCTTCGGTTCCCGGCATTGGTGTCCTTGCCAGTGAATGTGCGGACAGGATCGGACAGATTTTATTGCAGTGGCATCTCACACTCTAAGCGTTCTCGCTGAATATATCAAACGAAATTGACGTATTTGGGGGCGAGATTCAGCGAGGTGAGAAAAACGTGGGAGCCGGCGTGTGATGCGAAGATAACCGGCTCCCACAGATGATGCATCACGAGCCCTTCACGTCTCCGGCCACTTCGATGAGCGTCAAAAACGATTCGGCTTCGAGAGATGCGCCACCGACGAGACCGCCGTCAATGTCCTCCATCTTCATGAGCCCCTCGACGTTTGCGGGTTTGACGCTGCCGCCGTAGAGGATACGCATGCTGTCGGCAACATCCTGTCCGGCGATGTCGGCGACGACACCACGGATCAGGCCACACACACGATTGGCTTCGTCGGCCTCACAGACCTCGCCCGTGCCGATAGCCCAGACAGGCTCGTATGCGAGTGTAATCATTCCAACATGGTCGGCGGGCACGCCGTCCAGGGCGGCCTCGACCTGTGCGGTCACGGTCGCATCGGTGTCGCCTGCCTGGCGTTCGGACAGAAGCTCGCCAACACAGATAATCGGCTTCAGGCCGGCCTCGCAGGCGGCTTTCACCTTCTTATTGACGGTCGCGTTGTTGTCACCAAAGATTTCCTGCAGCTCTTCGGTGAAATCCTCATCCGGTGATCCGAACCGGCCACGACGCTCGGAATGGCCGATGATGACGTATTCACAGCCGCATGACAGAAGCATTCGCGGCGAAATCTCGCCGGTATAGGCCCCGGAATCCTCCCAGAACATATTCTGGGCGCCGAGTGCCACTCCACTGTCGGCAAGCGCATCCCGGACGGTTGTCAGGGCCGTAAAGGTGGGGCAGACGATCGCGTCACAGGCATCAGTGTTCGGATTCCCTGCAGCGATGCCTTCGGCGAGTTCAGCGGCCTCGGTATTGTCACAATTCATTTTCCAGTTACCAGCCATTATTGGCGTACGCATAGAAACATCTCCTCTTCAAAACACGGCCGGATGAACGTGTCACCGGCCGACAAGCTGGCCCTACAGGAGGGCGTGTGTTGGATGGTCATTCAGACACTGTCGAGTACGTCAACGGCGGGAAGACGCCCGAGTTCAAGGAACTCCAGGGACGCGCCTCCACCGGTTGATATATGGTCAATTGCCTCCTCAAGATTGTTTTCCGTGACGGCTGCGACGGAGTCGCCGCCGCCGACAACGTTAAAGCCGGGACATTCACCCATCGCCCGGGCGACAGCGAGGGTCCCTTCATCGAACGGCCTGTCTTCGAACTTGCCCATCGGGCCGTTCCAGAAAACGTTGCGTGCATTGGCGATGACTTTTGCATAGGCGTCGCGGGTTTCGGGCCCGATATCGAGTGCATCCCAGCCGGGCTGAATCTGATCTGACGGGATATAGCGCTTCTCTTCGGGGTTCTCGGTGTTCAGGGCGTGCAGGTCAGTCGGGAGGGCCATGTGATCCATCTCATCGCCCATATCCTTCAAAAGCTCCGCGGCCTCGACCACGCCCTTTTCCGTGCACAGCGACGCGCCGATTTCCATCCCCTGGGCGCGGAAGAATGCGTAGGTCATCGCGCCACCGATCAGCATCTGCTCACACCGCGGCAAAAGCGAGCGGATGACGCCGATTTTGTCCTCCACCTTCGCGCCGCCGAGGACGATAACCAGACCCTCCGTGGGAGCGTCCAGGATCCGCCCGAGCTGAAGCAGCTCCTCCTCCACGAGCAGCCCCATGACACAGGGCGACAGAAACTTCGTGACCCCCCACGTGGAGGCATGCTTGCGGTGACAGGCGCCGAAAGCGTCATTGACGTACGCCTCGGCCGGAGCTGCAAGCTGCTCGGCGAATTTCATCAGTTCGTCCTGGTCCTTCGACTTTTCGCCGGGATGAAAGCGGGTGTTCTCCAGCAGGATCACATCGCCCGGCTCCATCTCATCAACGGCCTCCTGGACAGGAGCCCCAATACAGTCTTCGACGAAGCGGACGTCCTGGTCGATGAGACCACTGAGGTGTGTTGCACACGGCTGGAGGCTGTACTCGAGGTTTCTCTCGCCCTCAGGCCGGCCCAGATGTGCGCACAGAATCGTCCGGCAGCCCTGGTCGATCAGCGCCTTGATGGTGGGAAGGGTCTTGACAATACGGGTGTCATCAGTGATTGTCCTGCCATCAAGCGGGACGTTAAAATCGACCCGCACAAGAACGGTCTTGCCGCTGAGGTCCATGTCATTGACAGTGGCTCGGTCCATTGGCAGTCCTCCAGATACGACAATGCTTTCTTAAGGAATAGACAAAGGGCGGATCCTCGCAGAATCCGCCCTTATTGCAGAGTCATCAGGACACTGCGTTTTGTTCAGTTATGCTGTTGTAACGCTCGCGCGTCATGGCTACCAGCCCAGGCTCGGGAATATGCCCGATTAGAGGCTCTCGCCCAGCTTCTTGAGCAGTTCGGCCGTCCGCGTTGCATAGCCCCACTCGTTGTCATACCAGCCGAGAACCTTGACCAGGTTGCCGTTCATGACACGGCAGTACTCAGCGTCGAAGATGCAGGAGTGGGAGTCACCGACGATGTCAGCCTGCACGATAGGCTCGGTGCAGTAGTCGAGATAGCCCTCGAGATCCCCTTCGGCGGCTTCTTTGAACGCGGCGCGCACTTTATCGGCGTCTGTTTCTGTCTCGACATCCACAACGAGGTCTGTCAGCGAGCCCGTGGGTGTCGGCACGCGCACGGCGATGCCGGTGAGCTTGCCGTCCAGGTCCGGAAGAACGATACCGATGGCGTCGGCGGCACCGGTGCTGGTGGGCAGGATATTCTCTGCCGCAGCGCGGGCCCTGCGAAGATCCTTGTGGGGGCCGTCGAGAATGTTCTGAGTTGTGGTGTAGCTGTGGATGGTGGTCATGATGCCGCTTTTGATGCCGAAGCTTTCTTCCAGCACCTTGCACAGCGGCGCCAGTGAGTTGGTGGTGCACGATGCGTTGGAGACCAGATTGTGTGTGCCGGGGTCATAGACGTCATCATTGACGCCCAGGACGACGGTGCACAGGTCTTTGGCTTCTCCCTTGGCCGGTGCGGAGATCAGGACTTTCTTGGCCTTCCCGTCTTCGATGTGCTTGCGGGCGCCGTCGGGATCGCGGAAAAAGCCGGTGGACTCCAGAACGACGTCCACGCCGAGCTTGTCCCAGTTCATCTCTGACGGATCCGGCTGTGCGAAGCTCGGGATCTCCGTGCCGTCCACGATTATGGTCGCATCGCCGTGGCTGACAGTGCCGGGGAATTTGCCATAAACTGTGTCGTACTTGAGGAGATGGGCCAGGGTTTCATCATCTGTCAGATCGTTCACGGCGACGACTTCGATCTCGTCGGCGAAACGCTCGTGGATGATCTTGAAGACCTGGCGACCGATGCGGCCAAAACCGTTAATGCCTACTTTTACAGACACGATACTTTCCTCCTGTATCAAACAACTGGTGGGTAAGCGGTTCAACTTTCGCCGGTTAATCCTGTGCGAAAATGGCCCCGCCTGTTGTGCGAAAAGAACATATTGTTATGCGTTTTGCCTCTGCTCTCCTTTATACACCATATCGCTCATCTTTACAAGCCCATTTGCTCCTCTTCACGAACCAAATCCATGATAAGAGCCGCCAGCTTTTCTGGGTCGTGCCGCGCCCAGTCGTCCTTCGAAATCAGCGGCCGCGCCACCGGCAGGTATCCCATCCGCGCAATCTCCGATACATCCGCCTGCACGAACTCCTGGCCCTCGGTATTGTACCGCTGCAGCACATCCTCCTCGGGCCGCTCGTCATTGACGATGACATAATCGAAAATCGGCGCATCGGCGTGCCTGTTGATCGCCCTTATATGGTCGGATGCCTTGAAGTTATCGGTTTCTCCGGGCTGTGTCATGACATTGCACACGAAGATGCGGACGGCCCGGCTTTTTGCCAGCGCGTCCGCGATACCCTGCACCAAAAGATTCGGTATCACGCTCGTGTACGTACTTCCGGGGCCGATGACGATAACGCGAGCGTCCTCGATGGCCTGCAGAGCGTCGGGAATGGCCGGCGGAGCGGGGGGATCCATATACACAAAATCGACGACCTTCTCCGATTCGGCAATGTTCGTCTCACCACGCACCTGGGTCCCGTCGGTCATGGCGGCACAAAGCTGCACATTCTGAAGCGTCGGTGGCAGCACGCGTCCCCGGATCGCCAGAACGCGGCTCATTTCCCGGACAGCCTTCTCGAAATCTCCCGTAATATCGGTCAGCGCCGCGATCAGAAGATTGCCGAGGCTGTGGCCGCCCAGCTCGCTGCTTGCTCCGTCAAACCGGTACTGCAGCAGCCGCGTCATCAGCGGCTCCTCGTCAGCCAGGGCCACCAGGCAGTTGCGAATATCGCCCGGCGGCAGATCAAGCATCGTCAAATCGCGAGTGAGACGTCCCGAGGAGCCACCATCATCAGAGACCGTGGCGATGGCAGTAATGTTCGAAGTATGTTTCTTCAGGCCGCGAAGCAGATATGACAGACCGGTTCCGCCACCAACGGTGACCACTGTCGGCCCCATCGCTGTTCGTCGGCGGACGAGCATGACGTCAACAAGCTGGTTTTCGTCCGGAAGCAGTGCGCGCGCCACCGACCGCAGCACCTGTCTCAAAGACAGGGCTACAAACCCGAGTCCGATAATGATGGCGGCCGCGCCCACAGTGCTTGCCGGGATGGGGCCACCGACGTAGGCGGTGAGTTCGTAGGCAAAGAGGTTCAGAACGAGGACGGCACCGATGGCGGCAACAGCAATACCGACCAGCGCCAAAAGTATCCAGCGTTTCACCCGAAGCCCCGGATACAGCCACCTCACAGCCCGCTGCAGCAGCGGCGTTGCTCTGCGCGGTTCACTATTTCGCATTCAACAGCACATCCCCGGTGCCGAGGCCCCTACCACATTTCATAATCCTGGTAATGGGGGTTCATCAGCAGGCCATTCTGTCTCGACCGGGTTACTGCTATCTCTTCGGTGATCTCTTTGGCATCTGCGGCGTCTTCGACATCCAGCACGAGGGTCCAGAGGGTGCCGGTGACGACCTGCTTGACGACATCTCCATAGCCAAGGCGCCCCTGCAGAGCGTTCAGGATGGCCTCCCCACTCCCACTGGCGGGATCGATGACAAGTACGTTCACCGCCGTGTCGGTGCTGTCGTCAATGGCGACGGAATTATGGTGGCCCGCAAAGACCGAGAAGCTGTGCTTGTTTGGGTTGACGAATATGTTGGTGTTTTCGGCCATATCTTGGACCATATCAACGGCCTCGTCTTCACTATCCACGTCGAGGCTGATGCGGTAGAAGTCTCCCCGTTTGAGCTCACGGAGAACATCATCATAGCCCAGGCGGCGGCGCAAAGTCCCCGCTGCACTGAGGGCCGTCACGTCAGGTATCTTCAGCTCGACGTACAGTTCGACAATTTGCATGTTTCTGTCACCGTCCGGTTCATTCAGGCGGTTGTGGTTTGGCGGATGTGGGGGAGGCGCGTGCAGGATTTTTGCACACCGTTTTTGCCTCAAATCATCTTGTAGTATAATATATGCGACGGCAAATAGCCAATAGCGTGGCTCACACGCATGGTATATACTGTCACTCAAAGACCATCCTGCCAGGCGAGTTTTGTTGGCAATGTCTCTCAGGGATGAAACGTATGAGAGTGTATGTACAGGGTCCGGATTCAGAAGACACACAGCCGGAACAGGGCGATGTCCATTACGAGGCGAGATACGTTTCCGTGAACACGTCGAACGGCTTCGCCCGCGCGTCATTTGAGAGCTACAACTCTCAACCCCGGGAACAAACAGTGGCGGAGAATGCCGAAGACGAAAGCCCCCCGATCGTGCGCCTGGCCATAAAGATACTTTCGCAATACGGGGCGTACTCGGTGGTGCATCCGGCATGCGGGCAGGGCGATCTTTCGGAGAAGCTGGCCGACGCGGGCTTTGATGTAACCGCCTTCGACTTCGCAGCGGTATCGCGACGGGCACAGCGGAGGTCTCGAAACATGAAGCGGTCGCTGGTGCGCTTTGTCTGTGACGACCCCGGCCTGCCGCGCCGCAACATGGGAACCTTCGACGGTCTCATCGCCCCGCACGTATTGAGCCAGATGCTGGCGTCTCAGCGCCGGCGCCTGCTGCGCAACCTCGCCAGGCTCCTGCACAGCAGTGGTGTGGCGGTCCTCAGTGCGCTTTCGACCGACGATGACCGCTATGGACGGGGCCAGGAAATTGAGCCGGACACCTTCGAAATCGCTCCGGGGCAGGTGCTGCACTTTTTCACCGACGAGGCCTTCGTGCGCGAGCTGGATGAATTCTTCGACATTTTTTCGCTGGAACACCTGGTCGAATGTGAAACCGACCACCGCGGCAACACCAGCGAGTTTGCGATGATGGTCGCCGCCGGCATGAAGCGAAGCTGAGGTCGCAGACACACAGCGGCTTCGCTCTATCCTATCTCCACCGACAGCTTCTCGCCTGCCCCGAGTGTGAGACCATCGGGGAACGACAGTGTCACCGTGCCGTCGCTGAAATCGCTTTCGGCGCGGCAGGATACCTCGATCGGGCTGTCCTCGATACCGTCCAGCAGCGCCAGCTGCAGCCGCGAGAGTTTTACTTCGCCCCATTTGACCTTCAGGCGCACGATCTGACGGCCCTTCTCGAGCTTCTGGCTGAAGCTGCCCCATCCGCCTGCGGTGATGAAGAAGGCGCTGAAATCCTCCGGCTCCACGATCGGGTCGAAGGCCAGGAAGCCCTCGCCGGCGTCATAGCGGTATCCGGCTGCGGCCTCCAGAAGGATCCAGCTGCTCATTGGCCGGACATAGTGGTCGCCACATTCGATTTCGTTGTACGGGCTGCGTTCGGTGCCGTCATAACGCTCGCGTGCGGCTTTGACGATCTGGAAGGCTTCATCCACCATGCCCTCATACATCATCGCCCCCGCCACCTGGTATTCGGCACCCGTCCAGACCTCGTCGCAGTACCGCATCGGCACCTCGGGCCGCCCGCCCAGAGGCCAGGTCGTCGTCAAAAGCCCCATATCATCGTCGGAGGCGAAGATTCGGGGCTGTTGTTTGAAATCAACAAAATCGGTGCGGAAGTTGTACTCAAGCACCGAGGTCAGTGCCGCCTTCACGTGCTCCGGAGGCAAAATGTAGCCCAGATCCAGCGCGTGCGCCCACCATTGCCCGAAAAGCTGGTCGGACAGGCAGCCCTTTCCATACTGCTTTTCCGGATGTGCCTCTTCGTCAACGTCCTGCTCATAATATTCGCCGTTAAACAGCGCCTCATCAACAACCTCATAGCCCCGTTCGCAGCGCCGCCGGCATTCGTCGGCGAGGTCATCATCGTCCATCACCTGCGCCATTTTCTCGGCTGCACGCAGTGCCGCCAGATACAGGCCGGTCGTGTAGGTGTTGTGGCCCCAGAAGTTCAGGTCATAGGTATTCCATTGCTGTCCCGAAAGCATGCCGTCGGCGTCTTCATCCCAGGTCTGAAAGCCGAATTCGAGCGCCCGTTTGACGGCGGGCCACAATTCTCGCAGGAAGCTCTCCTCGCCACTCTGGCGGTACTCGCGATACGTCTTCAGAATGGTCCCCCAGTGGCCGTCACATGCGACGTTGGGCCGGCCCACCGGGTCCTCCTCCGGCCAGCGCGGCAGGTACAGCGGCACGACGGTGCGGAAAATAATGCCGCCGTCCCCGCGCTGCTGGTGAATGAGGTCGGTTTTGCGCATGGTCCGCTCCAGCGACGGATAGAGCTTCGAGAGCGTCATTTCGTAATTGAAGACGTGCGTGCAGTTCAGCGGGCAGCAGCCGTGGGCGTCACAGCCGGTGCTTGCTCCACATGAGCCCTCAAAGCCGTGCAGGATGCCTTCGTCCGTGCAAAACAGCGACGGCGACCGCACGGTTGACATCTGGCTGGATATGCAGTCCAGATACCAGTACGGCAGACTGCTGTCGTAAAAGGTGTCGCGGAAGCGGTGAGTCTGCTTGGACAGCTCGTCAAAATGCTCCTGCACGTATCTGGCGACGCCCAGGGAGTTGTCAAACCAGTTGGCATAGTTGTTCCCCAGCCAGAAGTAGCTTTTGGTGTCGGTGATTCCGAACTGCTCCTGCCCCCAGTTGACGTAGCGGTTGGGAAAGTACCATGTGTACAGAAAGACGATTTTTGTCTGCTCTCTGGGGCCGATGGTGCATGAGCGCACAAGCGCGCCGTTGCGGGTCTGGCCGGCGGAGGTCAGGCCCTTTTGGACCGTATCGGTGACTGATCCCATCTCCATGAACTCCGCCCACAACCTCGACACGGAATTCCATGATGATTGGAAGGCGCCCTCACCCATCAGTGCCAGCGTCATGCTGCCGTTGCGGCTGTTATCCTCCGGCAGCCAGCCGTTTTTCATGTGGACTGCTGTCAGTCCGGGCGGCTGCAGCGGAGTGTTATAGTTGCCACCGTAACACGGACATCCGGTGCCCGTGACCTGGCCGAGACCGTCATAGCCCACGGCATTTTGCAGCGTGCCCAGCAGTGATATTTCGACCGGCTGGCCCGTGGGGTTGTGCACGCTGAAGGCAAAGACAATCACCGGGAGGCTGGAGTTTTTAACATCCAGCGGCACCATCGGGGAGTACGCTTCCAGCGAGACCTCAACGGGCAGGTCATCATCGAGATACTCGATTCGGGCGATGGGATACTCTCCGATGAACTCCGTGCCCGTCACTCCCGGCAGCTTTTCCAGAAGCTGCCGGCAGGCGTCGGGGACCTCCCCGTCGGTCACAGACGGTACGGGCTCGAAATCCTCGTCGTACAGCGCATCGGTCTGAAGCACCCGTCCCACCGCCACCTCGGCGCCTTTTTGGGCGCGTATGGCAAAGAAGCTGTGGGGGATCTGGGCCTGGTGATTGACATCATTGAATATCTGCCATTGCCGGAGGCTGCCGTCCCCACAGAGAGCTATCTGGCCGGTGCCGATCCCTCCCAGCGGCATGGCAACGGCCCGGATGGAGGCGCCGCTGTAAACAATCCGACGGCTTTCCCAAAGCTTTGTCTTCCATTCCTCAAACGCTTCGGTTGAGCGGTGTGTATCGCCCATGGTGCTGACCCTCCCGGTGCCTGTGACAGCAACGCTCCCGTATGTTTCGTCACCATTCGACGTTCAATAAAGCCGTAGCGGTATGTGAGAGAGGTGGTGGGGGCCACTTGCTTCTGGCAGTCTGCAGTGTAAATGCGGTATCGGACGCTACTGGATCCTGCGCGCTACAACAATTCGTCGATTCTTCATGCCGGTGATGCGGCTGAGGCCAAAGATGCCTCCGAGAGCGGCCGACGCCAGCGGGCCCTTTCGCCGCCGCGTCTTTTCAGCCAGCTCGCGGTGCGGTGACATCATTGTCCAGGTGTCTTCGATTTCAAAGCCGTGTTGTGTCAACAGATATTCCAGGGCCCGGCGTGAAAAGAGGTATATATGCCCACCGTCCTGGCTGAGAGTGTGGTGGATTGCTCCCAGCCGCCGGATGGCCGCCAGGACCCGCTGAAACAGAGAATAGCGGTCCGGCGTTTCGAGCACCAGCAGCCCCCCGCTGACGAGCTTTTCGTGCAGCGTCGAGATGAACCCGTGAACATCGCGTATGTGTTCGACAATATTAAATGCTGAGACCAGGTGGTATGTCTCGTCTTCAAGATCGTCGGCGACTCCGCATTTGAGATCCAGGTCCGGATAGATATCGCGTCCCCGCTCGACCAGCGGCGCGGAGAAGTCACATCCCGTCGCCACCATGCCCATACTCTGCATTGCGGCCACGGACGTCCCGATGCCGCAGCCCACATCAGCGGCGCGGATGGCCGACATCTCCTGCGGGTTTTCAAGCTGCAACACGGCCCTGGACAGGATCGTACGGAAGCGCTGCAAGTGTTGCTTTCGGAAAGCCACATACGCCTCGTCCGCTGTTTCGAGATACTCAGCAGACTCGAAAAACGCCCGTCCCGAAGGGTCGGATTCAGCGTCCCCGCTTTCCGGAGGCCAGACAAACCACAGGTCGCACTCCTCGCATCCCCATGCCGCCCACCGGTCGTCGCGGGAGCAAAACCACATTTGCAGGCGTGTCCCCGAACACAGCGGACACCGTGGAGGAGTCACCGTACCATCTGCGTGTTCTTCGGCCATAAGGATGCAAAAACCCGGATTCTGCGCGCGACAGCACGACAAAGACCACGCACCAGCCCCCGGACTTTGTTTGTTCACTCCACGCCTATATTCAGTTTGATGTGTAGGTGAGGCCGTATGACAGCTGGTCCATATCAGCGATGCCGCCAAACAATATGAAATTGTCCTTGCGGTCTGCGTCTCGCAGGGCGTAGTTGAAGCAGGCGTTGGCGCCCAGCCCATCATATTCGGCAGAGACTGAAAAGCGGTCGGAGACCTGGTAACACAGGCCTGCAAACGGGCCGTCACCAAAGCGGTCGGTGCCGTATCCGAGGGTGGCAAACAGCGGCCGTTGACCCGTCTCCAGTTCGCGGGTAGCCACTACGTAGAAGCTGCGCGCATCGCCGGCGAGGGGACGCTCCAGTGTCGAAGCTCGCTGATTGACGAGATCGAGAACGCCCACTGCCACCGCCGGTCCCTGATCATCTTCGGGACGCAGTTGATGCTGCAAATTGTAGGCAGGCTCGCCCCTGTCACTGGTCAGCATATACGCTGCATACAGCCCGCGACCGGGCTCAAGAAACCCAAACGACGGGTTAAGGGTCCCATTGGATTTGGGGCCATGCCAGTCGAGTGTAAGACCGCCCCTCGCCATGCCGTTGTTTGCATCGATGGCGATGGTGCCTTTTGACGGAGTGTAAGCCACAGGTATGGTCATCTGAGCGGCACCGCGGATGCCGACATGACCACCCGGCGCCACCGCAGCGTTATTGCCGGGAAGACCGGACGAAAAACGGTATTCGTAATACTCCTGGAACGGCTCAGCATCGGCTAAAGCTGCTGTTGAGAAAATGACCACGACGACGAGCGCAAATATGAGATACGACATGTGGCTTGGAGTTTGCCGGGCCATGTCAGGTGCCCCTTCCTCGAATCGATAATTCTTCATTGTGATAGCTGCGTGGGTGCGAAGCATCAACATTATCTCCACATAATTCTCGCCTCCCGCGCGTTTTTCCTGCCTGCGTGGGATTATTCCGGGCAGATACGGCTGATCAGGTCGGCGTGGTGCGGACAAAGCGCACTTCTGTCCCCTACCTGTGCCTGCAGAACTTCGGCCTGCGTCTCACCCGCGTACAGAGGGCAGGTGGGAATGTCACACGGTCCATCCCCCGTCGCCCGATACACCAGGGCCATCAGGAGGTAGCCTCTGAGGACGTCATTGAGCCTTGGATCACCGTAGCCCAGTGTTTGGTCGGCAAAGTCCTCGGCCAGTTCCGGCAGGTGGTCCTCGGTGCCGAATGTGGCGTACTGCAGTCGCTTGAAATGATACTCCTTGGGTCGCTCCGGCACTTCTACGAGCCCGCTTGTCGAGATCACTGTGGGGGCACCCAGGGCGGCGATATACGAGGAGAAGTCCAGGGGCTGGTCGATTTTGGCGAGCAGGTGTGTCACAAAAATGATATGCAGGTGGTCCAGCCCGGCTTCATCCTGGCAGATGAGTGCCCGGAGCGCCCTCTGCAGCGGCCTGAACAGATAGTAGTCATGCGTGTCCGTCCGGCCGCGCACATCGTCGAAAATGAGATCTTCGCCGCTGAGGCGAGAGATCGGATCGGCATCATCAAGATCGCCGGCGAGCTGTGCGGTCGCCGTTTCCCGCTCTTCGGCAGCCATATTCCCGAGATGATGGGTGATGAAGTCAGTGCGCACACCCACCTCACACGCCGGGAGCACCGATGCGAGGTAGCCCGCGAGATAGTCAATATCCAGGCCCTGGGCATCGGGGTCATCATACAGGTAGATATGGCTGAGCGGTGTGGTGATCTCTTCCATTATTCCGTGAGAACCTCTCTGAGCTTGCCGAGCAGGTAATCCTTGGTATGGCCCTGGATGCGCACTGTTTTCTCGCGGGCAGTCTCCCCGCTCACTATCTGTATATCAGACGTGCGAATGTCGAGCAAGTCTGCGAGATAATCACACAGGGCCTCATTTGCCGCACCTTCGACCGGTACGGCGGTGACCTTGATGGCCAGGCGGCGGTTGCGCCAGCCAAGCACCTGGTTTTTCGGCGCATTCGGGGTCACGCGAATCGCCAGATCGACGGGCATGTGCATCTCACCAACCATCAAAACTGCGCAAGCATCAAAATGCAAAAGACAATGGTGTTGTTCAGCGCGTGGCAGACAATGCCGGGCACCACCGAATGGGTGGTCTCATAGAGAATTGCTAGGACAATGCCGATGACAACAATCGGCACAATGGCCACCGGATTCAGATGCAGCAGCGCAAAGAGTATGGCGCTGATCGCCACCGCGGCGAACTTTGACATATTTTCCCGCAGGGCGGGGTAGAGATAGCCGCGAAACAAAAGCTCTTCAACCACCGGCGCGACGACGGCCAGAAGAAACACGTAAATGGCAACCGACAGCGCGGTGTGCTGCCCCATCAGTTTCATACCGACCTGGGCAAATGATCCGCCGGTGATTTGCGGGAGATTCAATGATACCAAAACGGCACCAACAACGAGAACGCTGTATCCGAAAAGCCCCGTCAGGACCAGCTTCCCGGGACGGCCGGAGGTTCGCAGCCCCATCGCCGAAAGCCTGTGTGTGGCCCGCGTTCGCGAGAGGGCAAATGCCAGGGTCAGCCCCACGGAGAGGAGGTATTGCAGTGCCACAATGCCCGCACCCACCGCCGGATTGTCGGTGTACTGCCCGAGAGCTTCCTCGAGCACCCGGGCGCCGAGACTCGTGCCGATCACAAGCACCGTCAGCACCGCGAGAACCTCAAAAGCGTCCAGAACCGACCAGGGAACCCGTATTGGCAGCGTTGCCGGCGTTCTTTCGGCACTCTCGGGCGTTCCGACAATCCCCCTCCACAGATAGGCTAAAATGACCCCGAGACCGATGAGAGCCACCCCGGCGATGACAAAGGCCAGCATCATGCCCCACAGCCCGAACGCAACCTGGTGTTCGTAAGCTGTCTTTTCTGCCCGGGCGGCGGCTGAGAAATCACCGATGGTTTTGTAATAGTAGGGGACAGTGAGGTCCTGCAGCCATTTCGGCTGCTGCCGCAACTGTGGCAGGACGCCCGCAAAATCGTTGGCATCTCCATCGGTGGTGAAAAGACGGATAAGCGCAAGGTACATGGCTTCATCCCGGACATTGATCTGCGCGGCCTGAATCAGCATGTCGCGGGCATGACCCGGATATCCGTCCAGACCGTACATAACACCGGCGCGGTGGAGTGCGTAAGGGTTGCGCTGGACGGGGTCGAGCACGATGCGTTCATAGGAGGCCATGGCGGTATTGTACAGGCGGTCGGGCTGCAGGGGCCTGATAAGCTGCAGGTTGCGGCTCTGCTCGAGGTGGTGGGCGAAAAATGAAAACCGGACTGTGAGATCGGCCCCCATCACCTGCTGGGCCGCGGTTGCCCGCCACATTTCGGGGGCCTGCTGCATGCTCTGGCCGGTCTTCAGGGCATGGTACTGAAGCACAACCGCCGCCACCAGCACCGCCACCACGCCGGCGATGCGAAGCAGTCGTAAGAAGCGTTTCCCTGTAAAATCCAGGTTATACAAGCAGTTGACACCCCGTCGTTGGTGACTCGGTCAGGGCAAATGCTACGCAACCAGACGTATCAGAAGGCGACGCACAAGCTCGATGATCAGCCACAGAATGAGAACCGAGAAGTCCAGCGGGGAGTTTCGCTGATACGGCGCAAGCAGGCGGCGAATCGGCTTCAAAAGCGGTTCGGTGAGGCCGTAGATCACCGGCCCGACCGTGCGCATCACCGGGTGCTGAGAGGGCAGCCGAATCCAGCTGAAAATCACGCGGGCCAAAAGCACCAGGGTGTAGGCGCTGATAAGCCAGTTTATGATGGAGATGAGGGGATAGAGTGCGACGGCCGGTGTGTTCATAATACCGTCAGCTTCCCAGCTCTCTGGATCGTTCGGCCGCCGCTATAACGGCTTCAATCGCCGCCGACCGGAGACCCTTTTCCTCCAGCTTGCAGACGCCGGCAATGGTGGTGCCTCCCGGCGATGTTACCAGTGCCTTGAGGTCTGCGGGGGAGTAGTCATTTTGTGTGATCCACTTTGCAGCTCCCAGAACCGTCTGTGTCGCCAGCTTCGCCGCGTCCGACCGTGTCAGGCCGGCCGCAACGCCGCCGTCAATCAGCGCGCCGATGAATATCGCGGCAAACGCCGGGCCACTGCCGGAAAGACCGGTCACCGCGTCAAGCAGCTTCTCCTCGACACAAACGGCCGTCCCCACAGCATTCAGAAGACGGTCAACCTCTGCGATTTCCTCATCACAACAGGCCTCATTGGGGGCATACGCACTGGCCGCCTCGCCCACCGTGCAAAGAATATTGGGCATGACCCGGATGATGCTGGTGTCGGTCCCGAAAGCCTCTTCGTAGGTCGCGATCGGCACCCCGGCGGCGATAGATACAACACAGCGGTCGGCCACAGCGCCGGAAATGCCCTCAAGGACGCCCGGCAGCACCTGCGGCTTCACAGCCAGAAGCACCATCTCCGCCTGCTCGATCGCTGAAATGTTATCGGTGGTCGTGGAGACGCCGGTGGAATCGGCAAGCTGCTGGAGCTTTTGATCGTCAATATCTGCGGCGATGATGCTGTCGGTCTCGAGCGCTCCGGCATCAACCAGAGAGGTGATGATCCCCGAGCCCATGGCTCCGGCGCCGATAACGGCCAGGTTGAATGATTTTTGATTGCCCATAATTAATAAGCGGCACTCTTGCCGGCCACAGGCCGGTGCAGTACCGCTGCTGCCCTCCATCATCTGGTGGCGTCACAGACCACGCCCACAACGCTTCGGTCTCAGTATTCCGAATCCATTGTGAATGGTGAGTCCTGTTCGCGGTCGCTGACGCTGGTGCCTGTGAGCACGAGTGTCTCAACGGGCATATCGAACGGGGAGCAAATATAGACCCATTCCGCGATTCGGCGCATGTATCCGTTGAGACCGTAGGTAACTCCGCCCAAAAAATCACGGATGCGCATGGCGTCAGGCTCCGGGACATTCTGCAGGTTCAAAAGTACCGGCAGGCGGTGCTTGATTTCATCGGCGACCGCAGTCGCTTCGTCCATATCCCGGGGCTCTGCGCGGATAATGGTGACTCCGGCAAATTCACTGCGTTCCGCCCGGTTGCCGGGTGGGTAGTATGTGTCTTCAGCATCGACCCCGGCATCAGGCTCGTGCGATACGTCGGAGTCCAGCGGCCGCTGTGGGCCGTACGGGTCGTAGCGCTCCTGGGCCCAGGGATTGACAAATGTCCAGACGCGTTCGGCCAGTCCTTTCGACATCGTAGTGCCCCCCAATTCTGTGGTGTCAGCTGTATCGTTTATTGTGACGGATGTCGAGTTGTAAGTTGTCAGCACCAGATATGTCGTCTATTGTACATCTTCCGGCGGGTGGCGACAATGCACCGGCCTTCAAACCGGCGGATCAGCTTTCCCGGGGCCCGAATATCGCCGTTCCCACACGGACCATTGTCGCGCCCTCTTCGATGGCCACCTCAAAGTCTGACGACATGCCCATCGAAAGCTCCTGCAGGTGCTTTGAGGCCACGCCGTCGTCGGCAAGCTCATCACGGATCTGGGCGAGACGTCGGTAATACGGGCGAGAATTCTCCGGATCATCGCTGTACGGCGCCATACACATCAGGCCGCGCCAGTCGAGATTCTCGGCCTCCAGCACCGCCTCGACAATACCGGGCAGCTCGCTTTCGTACGCGCCGAACTTTGTCTCTTCGTGTGCCAGGTCCAGTTGAACCAGTATTTGCTGTTCGCGGCGGGCCTGCCCGGCACGCTTATCCAGCTCTTCAACCAGGCGCACGCTGTCAACCGAATGGATAAGGTGGCAAAAATGCACCAGGTACTTTGCCTTGTTGCGCTGCAGGTGGCCGATGAAATGCCACCGCGCGTCCGGGATGCCGTCCATGTCGAAAAGCTGCTCGTTTTTGTCGATCATCTCCTGGGCATAATTCTCACCCAGATCGACAGCTCCGGCTTTGAGTGCTTCGACAATCTCCGGCAGATCGCGCGTCTTACTCACACAGATAAGCTGTACTTCGTGTGGACTGCGTCCGCTTTCAGTTGCGGCCCGGGCTATCTGATCCTGTACATCGGCAAGTCGTTGAGCGATAGACGATGGAACCATTGGAAAATCATCTTTTCTGGCGGCTGCAGGCCGGCGGCCATGGTACTACTCTTCGTCTTCATCCTCAAAATCCAGCGACCAGCCCCCCAGGCCCTCCTCGTCGCCGGCGCCCTCAGCCTCGTCTTCTTCAGCTTCCCCGGCCTCGGGTTCTTCGGTTTCGGCAGGCGGGGCCGGCTCCTGCAGTGAAACTTCTTCTGCGGCGGCTTCTTCCTCAACGTCTTCATCCAGGCCCGGGAGATCCTCCGGCACCGGCATTGAGACCTCGTCTTCCGGCGCCTCCTCAATCTGCGATGGCGGCGGTGGCGGCAGGAGTTCTTCTTCCTCGTCTTCCACCTCCGCCTCGGTCTCACTGATCACATCCTGGTCGAGAGAAAGACCTGGCGGTGGCGGCGGTGGGGCGAGCTCTTCTTCCTCGTCTTCCGCTCCCGGCGCTGGAAGCTCCTCTTCAACCTCCTCTTCCTCCACGCTTTCAAACCCTTCTTCGTCATCAAAGCTCAAATCAGACGGCGCGGGAAGAGGCTCTTCTTCCTCTGCTTGCTCTTCTGCAACGGTGTCCGGTGCAGGTGGTGGAGCCGGGGCGCCTGTCTCTTCTGCCCCCTCGCGTATCTGATCCTGTTGGGCAAGAAATTCCTGGAACTCCTCGTCCTCTTCCGGGGCTCCCCCTTCTTCCATATAGTCTTCTTCGGCGTATTCTTCCTCTTCGGCGCCGAGCGCACCGCCGGTGGCGTCAACAATGGCCGATGCCGCATCCTCCAGCGCCCGTGCCGGCGGCTCGGTCACTGCCGACTCGTCAAGAATTGTGGCACAGTTCCGGCAGTAGATGGCGTGCCGGGGGTTGTCTGTCTCGCAGTTGGGGCAGATGTTTCCTCCGGGAGCTTCATCGAGGTAGGAATAGCACATAAGACATGCGCCACGTCTCGGAGGGTTGCCGTAACCACATTGTGTACAGTACTTCAGACTGGATGAAGACGCTGCCGTCGCGGCCAAACGAATTACCGCCCTTCAGGTGGACATGAAGACCAAAATTGAGGCACATCAACTCGTGTCGAGTATATCGTAGAGACCCCGGTATGTCAAGCTTGCGCCCACCACTGGAAAGTCGGGGTTTGTCCCGTATCCACGGGCCCGCAGGTCGGTTGCGACCTCATCACTTTCCGTTCCTGTTTTCGCCCTCCGCTTGCTGCACGGCTTCATGGTAATGCCGGGCGAGGGACGTCAGGGCCACGGTGATGAAAACCACCATCTCATCTTCGGGATGGTCGGAGTGATCATCCTCCAGATACGTGTGAATGGCGTATGCGGCACTTCTGGACCGGGCGGGCAGATCATCGCGCAGCAGCATGAAATCCGCGATATTCCGGGCGTGTTCGGCGAAAACCTCGCGCTCATCATCGGCCAGCGCAGCACTGGCACGCTGCAGATCGTCCATCAGTTGAGAGTACTGCTGCCATTCATCCAGTTTCGATTCGCGCAAAAGCCGCATGATGCGGGTCATCATCGTCTTTCTGATCGCGGCCCGCTGCAGCTTCGTGGCGTTGGCGATGCGGTAGAAATGGTTCTTTTCCCCCAGCACCCTGCCGACGCCGTTGAGGATTTGCAGTCGGATGACCGGCTTGGAGACATTTTTGAGCCCTTCCAGCGCCGGCTTCACCAGCCGCAGATCATCATGGTGGGCGGCGGCATCAACAATGGTGGGGAACAGGTCGGG
>JAWODS010000333.1:0-5453 GCA_046483205.1 Armatimonadota bacterium
GAGGTCTCCGGGCACTGCAATGCCGTCGGCTCCGATTTCCGCACTCTTCCGGACGGCGGCCAGACAGTAATCGGTGGCAATGCGCGTAACACCGTGTACCAGCTCGTGGTCGGTTGCGTAATCGACCAGGAGCTCCTGCATGCCGCCGCGCAGCCGCCATGCAACCTTGTACGGGTCCGGTATCGACACCAGGTGAGCGCGCTCGGGGCCGAGGGTCTCCATTATCTGCACGATCTGGGCGAAATCATCGTCCGAAAGATCGCTCGCCATATCGAAATCGGGAAGATCATCTTTGCTTTTGATAGGGCCCTCAAGGGGGTATGGTTCTCCCAGATCCGAAAGCTCAAACAGCACACCGAACTTATCTCGTGCCAGTCCTTCGCCCTCGGGTTGCAGGCCCTGGCCCACACCGAAGCAGGTAGCGTCAACGTCGAGGGCTTCAATCATCTCGCAGTACATGGAGATGACCTCTTCACCCTCCTGTCCGGTCAGGTCCTGGCGCTTCTGGGCATCATCCGGCTCTCCCGTCAGCAGGCGGTGGACCGCCACGATTGATGACCCGTTCATATACATCTCAAAAACGGGAACGCGGTCGGGCCGGTCACATTGTAGCGCCGTCAGGATGCGCTCTCTGCCCGTCATATCCGCTCACTCCCGCCATCGCCTAATCCGCCTGAGGGTATCGGAATCGTAGCACAGGAGATTCTGCATCGTCAATCCGGTCACGATATTCTGTATAACCCGTGTTGCTTGACAAACAGCGACTGTTGATAGAGGATTATGAGGGAGTCGTGTGGAAGCTTTTTTCCACGATGTTTTGCTGTAAGAGGCATCCAAACTGGCCAAGTATTTGACCAGATAGTGAAGCTCACTAGGAGGACCCATCATGACAGAATCCTGGCGTCAACTTATGAACGTAGGCATCGTCCATTTCATGGCCTACCCCGAGGGAGACCCCGTACAGCAGATCCAGGACCTCGGTGAAGACGACTTCTTCGATGTTGTCGAGATCAAGCCGTACGACGATGACACAATGAACAAGATCAAATTCATCTGCGACACCACCGGCCTGAGCATCGGCATCGGCGCACAGCCCGGACTTCTGGGCGACAACCTGTCGCTCAACGACCAGGACGAAGCCGGCCGGAAAGCGGCCATCGAGAGTGTCAAGGGCGCTATCGACGCAGGCTATGACATGGACGCCAAAATCGTCGCATGTCTCTCGGGCCCCATGCCCGACGACGCAGATGACATTCCAGCCGAGATGGAGCTGATGGTTGATTCCTGCGTCCAGCTCTGTGAATACGCCCAAGAGCAGGCGGATGATGAGCCGATCTGGCTTTCAGTCGAGCAGTTTGATGACACTATCGACAAGGAATGCCTCATCGGCCCGGTGGATCTCACCGCACAGCTTGCGGCCGAGGTCAGAAAGCAGGTTGACAACTTCGGCCTGACCGTGGATCTCTCCCACACCCCGATGCTGGACGCCGATCTGTCCACTGTTCTCGGAACCCTGGGCGAGTATATGATCCACGCCCATGCAGGGAACTGTCTCATTGACGATCAGGGTCATGAGCTGTACGGTGACCTGCACCCGCGCTTCGATTATCCGGGGAGCGAAAACGGGATGGAGGAGCTGCGGCATTATCTGGAGCAGCTCGTCTATGTCGGGTACTTCCAGAACGATGTGCCCACCGACAAGCCCGTGTTCACCTTTGAGGTGAAGCCGTACGGTGACGAGACGCCAGAAATGATCCTCGCTCACACGAAGCGAACGTTCCAGCGGGCGTGGGCGGTTCTGTAAAAAATGCCGTGGGCGTGAAGCCATACGCCCAAAAATCACCGCAGTATATAGGGCGGCTTCTGTGGCCGCCCTATTTCACGAAAGGCGATGATTATGAAGATCGTCCTTGCACCAGACTCGTTCAAGGGCTCTCTGACGGCCAAAGAGGTCTGTGAGGCCATGGCCCAGGGGATCCGCCGATACTCGGATGACTGCGACATCGTGCAGGTCCCCATGGCAGACGGCGGCGAGGGCACCGTCCAGTCGCTGGTGGATGCCACCGGCGGAGAGTTCATCGAAAAAACTGTTACCGGCCCGCTCGGAGAGCCGACGGAGGCGCGTTACGGCATCATGGGAGACGGCGACACGGCGGTCATCGAGATGGCCGCAGCCTCCGGACTGCCGCTGGTTCCCGAAGACAGCCGCGATCCCTCCAATACCACCACTTACGGCACCGGTGAGCTGATCATCTCGGCGCTGGACCACGACTGCAGCACCATCATCGTCGGCATCGGAGGATCGGCAACGACCGACGCAGGAACCGGGATGGCCCAGGCGCTGGGTGCGGTGCTTTTGGATGAGACCGGCGCGGAGCTTCCGCAGGGCGCGGCGGGCCGGCATTTGCAGCAGCTTCGGCGAATTGATATCTCCGGCCTCGACCCCCGCGTGACCGACGCAGCCTTTCGCGTGGCCTGTGATGTGGATAATCCCCTCTACGGCGAAAACGGCGCCGCGTACGTCTATGGCCCCCAGAAAGGCGCGGATCCGGAAACAGTCCGCAAGCTGGATGCAGGCCTCCGCAACTTCGCCCGGGTGGTCAAAGAGTATCTCGATATAGAGGTTGCTGATGTACCGGGTGCAGGCGCCGCCGGAGGTCTCGGTGCCGGCTTAATTGCCTTCTGCGGGGCCGAACTGGAGCTTGGTGTTGACATCGTGCTGGATGCCGTGGACCTCGAAAGCCGCGTGCAGGGCGCAGATCTGCTCATCACCGGCGAGGGCGCCATTGATTTTCAGACCGCCTTCGGAAAGGCTCCCAGTGGCGCAGTCCGGGTGGCCACCGCACATGGCGTGCCGAACATGGTCATCGCAGGAGCCGTCGATCTGGAGGCCAACCTCCTGCACGATCGCGGCTTCGGACCCCTGTTTTCCATCTGCAACGAGGCAATGGCGCTGGAGACGGCTATGGACCCGTCGCTGGCAAAGGAAATGACCGCCCTGGCCGCCGAAGAAGCCGTCATGTGCTTTTGTCTGCGGGGCGGTTGTGACTGATTGCTGAAGGCCTGCAGTAACCCCGTGTCGAAATGTCATTTCGCTGAATGATTACAGCGGACCGGACGAAGGAGAATTATCATGCATGTAGGGATACTGACACAGCCATTCGCCAACGAAGACATCCAGACCGTTGTGGACTTTGCGGCGGACGCCGGTTTTACATCACTGGAAATCGCCTGCCGGCAGGACAGCAACCACCTGGATCTCGACCGGGATGATCCTGCGGAGGTGGCCGACATCGTCCGGTCGGCAGGCCTGGAGATCTCAAGCCTCGCCTGCTACGTTGATGTCACCCCCGCCGATGAAGCGGACCGCCAGGAAAACCGCGACCATCTCAAAAAGGCGCTGGAAGCGACCGCCGCGATGAACCTGGACATCCTGTGCTGCATCGCCGGCCGTCCGCCTGAGGGCAGGGACCGGAAAGATGTCATCCGGGAGGACGCCGCGCCATTTTTTAATGAACTGTGCCGTGACGCCGCCGCCGACGGTGTGAAAATCGCCCTGGAAAACTGGTTTGGCACCAATATCCGGGGGCTCGATGAATGGGATCTGATCTTCGAGCTGTGCCCCGCCGAAAACTTCGGTCTCAATTACGATCCCAGCCACCTGGTATGGATGGGTATCGACCATCTTTACGCCGTCGAGAAGTTCGCCGACCGGATCTTCCACACCCACGCGAAAGACGTCGAAATCATGCAGCATGTCCTGAAGTACAAGGGCAACCAGAACTTCGACCACTGGCGCTACGTCATTCCCGGCTACGGGGAAATCGACTGGGGCGTCTATACCGCCCGGCTGCGTGATAACGGCTACGATGGCGTGCTGAGCATCGAACACGAGGACCGCGCCTTCGGCCGCGAGGAAGGCTTTGAAGCGGGCCTGAAATATCTGTCACAGTTCTGCTGAGTTGTGCTGCACCGATCGCGGGTGCCCTTTCCCACACAGACCTGGAGAACACACAGAGGAGGAGACAACATGGCTGGAAAAATCAAAATCGAATCCGGTGACGCCTCTGTGGAGGCGACGCTGAACGATACAATCACCGCACAGGAGGTCATGGAGGCCCTGCCGATCGAGGGCTCGGCACAGACCTGGGGCGATGAGGTGTATTTTGAGATCCCCGTCAGCGCCGAACCCGAAAATGCCCGGGAGACCGTTGACATGGGCGATCTGGGCTACTGGCCGCCGGGCAGCGCGCTCTGCATCTTCTTCGGCCCCACGCCCATGAGCTCTGGCGACGAAATCCGACCGGCAAGTCCCGTGAACGTGTTCGGCAAAATTGACGGTGACCCAACTGTTTTCAGCTCGGTAAGCAACGGTGACAAAGTGACCGTGACCGAAGCCTGAAAAACGAGGAGGGCACGCAGGCATGAAATACCTTGTGGGACTGGATGTCGGCACAAGTGGCGCGAAGGCGCTTGTGGTGGATGAGCAGGGCGCCGTCGCCGCCGAAACAACCTGCGAATACCCCCTGCTCACACCGAGGCCGAACTGGGCCGAACAGCATCCCCGCGACTGGTGGGAGGCCTCGGCAGAGGCGATCCAGGGGGCTATCGCCGACAGCGGCATCGAACCCGGCCAGATCGCCGGTCTTGGCCTCTCCGGCCAGATGCACGGGTCGGTGTTTCTCGACAGCGATGATGAGGTGATCCGCCCCGCGATACTCTGGTGTGACCAGCGCACCCAAAAGCAGTGTGACTGGATCACCGAGCAGGTCGGCGAAACCACTCTCCACGAGGAAACACTGAACCCGGTGCTGACCGGCTTTCAGGCCCCGAAAATCGTCTGGTTGAGAGACAACGAGCCCGCCAACTACGAGCGCGTCGAGATGATCCTTCTGCCGAAGGATTACATCCGCTTTCGGCTCACCGGCGAGTTTGCCACCGAGGTCTCGGACGCCTCAGGTACATCTCTGCTCAATGTCCGAACGCGGCAGTGGTCACAGGCAATGCTGGACGGCATCGGCCTCGACCAGGCCATGCTGCCGGAGGTGTACGAATCACACGTCGTTTCCGGGGAGATAGCTGCCGAAGCCGCCTCTCTCACCGGCGTGCCCGAGGGGACACCCGTGGTCGGTGGCGGAGGCGACCAGGCGGCCGGGGCTGTGGGCAACGGCATCGTCCGCACCGGCGCCATCTCCATCACCACCGGAACGTCCGGCGTCGTCTTCGCCTACCTCGACGAGCCGGTTATGGACGATAAGCTGCGAACGCATACCTTCTGCCACGCCGTGGACGGCAAATGGCATGCGATGGGTGTGATGCTCTCGGCCGGTGGCTCACTCCGCTGGATGCGCGACACGCTGTACTGAAACAGGGCCTCAAAAATGGGGCGTTGGTGGAGAACTGGCTGTCTGGGAATCGAAAGATAAAGGACGTTCCTGGAAAAGGATAAAAAA
>JAWODS010000017.1:0-2933 GCA_046483205.1 Armatimonadota bacterium
CCGCCAACCGCATGTTCATGGGCGTGGAGACGAATGCCAATATCGCCAACACCATCATGCGTCGTCCACCCCTGACGGACGGGTCCGACAGCCTTCTGTGGCTGCTCTTCGCCGCAATTATCGGCAGCCTCGCGGGATGGATCGTCTGGAGCCGTGGTGAAGTTACCGGCCCACTGACGGGGCTGCTGATCCTGCTTGTGATTGCCCTGCCGTCGTTTTTCGCGGCATTTTACGTCTTCAACCACATCATCCCATACGGCGCCATCATCCTGGCCGTCGGGCTGCCGGTGGGGCTCGGCCTGTACCAGCGGCTGGGCGCCGAGCGGCAGATGATCCGCAACGAGTTCTCCTCATACGTCTCGCCGGATGTCCTCAATATCCTCATGCAGAACCCGGAGATCACCCGGCAGGGGCGGCGGCTGCAGTGCACTCTACTTTTTTCGGATGTGCGGGGGTCCACGGCCCTGTCGGAGAATATCGAGCCGGAGGTGTGGCTGGCCCAGCTTAACGAGTATATGAGCCAGATGACCACCTCGGTCTTCGAATATGACGGATATCTGGACAAGTTCATCGGTGACGGTATCATGGCCGTGTGGAACGCTTTCGGCAACCAGCCTGACCACCCCGAGCTTGCCGTGCGCGTGGGATTGGATATGCTGGCGCGGCTGGAGGCGCTCAACGAGTTCTGGGCCGACCAGCCGGATCGCGAACCTTTCCGTATCGGCATCGGCATTCACACCGGCGAGGCTGTGCTGGGTGATGCCGGCTCGAACCAGCGCCGACAGTTCACCGCCATCGGTGATGCTGTCAACACCGCCGCACGCATCGAAGCGATGAACAAGGAGCGGGGCACCGTATTCTTGATCAGTGAATCGACGGCGCGGCGGGTGGACGGGCTTTTTGACCTGCGCGAGCTCGGCGAGGTGGAGGTGCGCGGACGGAGCGAAGGGATCCGTATTTTCGAGGTGATCGGAGAGGCCGGTCACACCAAAGCAGCCGGGGAGTGATGGCATGCTGGACTGGTTCCGCAGAAAGAAAAAGAAGCCCAAAACACAGGAACAGGTTATGGCGGATGCCCTTAGCGACCTGAAGCGAGACCAGAGTAAGAAGCAGAAACGGCGTTCTCGCGCCGGGCGTTTCTCAATCCGCGGATGGTTCGACAGGCGCATTCTCTTTGGCATTCTCATCATCGCGGTGGTTGTGATTGCAGACGGCGTGAGGCGCGAGAACCAGGAGTTTTACGCCGAGGTCACGCAACTCAATGGCCGCGCCGCCGTGTACGCCAGTGAAACCGCAAGCGGGCAGGCCCTGCGCGTGGGTGACATGCTGGAGGATAACAACATCATCCGCACCGCTGCAGGCTCGCGGGTCGTGCTGGAGTTCCCCGACCAGAGCGTCATCGTCGTCGGACCCGGCAGCCAGGTGAAGGTCCAGCTTCTCGAATATCACCGGGGCGGGGCGTGGCGAGGCCGGGCGTTTTTCGTGCAGTTCGGGCAAATCTGGGCCCGCGTTTCGCCTCACTTCGGCGGCGAATCTGAAATGCGCGTTCACACTCCCTCCTCCGTCGCCGCCGTGCGTGGCACAGTCTTCCATATTCACCACTACTTCGATGCCGAACAAAGTGAGATTTCCTGCAGGGAGGGGGCTGTCGAAGCGCGAGGGCTCTACGGCTCATCACAATACGTCAGGGCAAACACCCACGCGCGAGTTGATCACGGCGAAGAAATGGGCACACTGCAGGATATGCCTCAGTCGGTAGCGTCTTCGTACGGACACAATGAACTGTGGCGACAGATTGTCCAGCCCCACTGGCTGCCCGAGGCGGAAAAGGTGATCTGCCAGACGCTGGACGCTCCCCTTACCATACTCGGTATCGGCAAGGCGAGCTGGGCTGTCGGTGCCGCCGATTACGCCCGCCGCACCTCCGCTCTCAAGGCGCTGCAGCTTTTGCACCAGCAGGTCGAAGGGGTCACTCAATATCCCCGCCACATCCACCCGGCCACTCTCGAAGGGCTTTCGCTGCCGGACAAATACCGCAAGAGATTGCTCACAAACTTTCACTGCAGCTCCATCGAGCTGTACCAGCAGCTGCAGGGGGGACGCAGCTTCATCATCTTCGCCCGAGCGCGCGACCACAACCGGACGCTGTATAAGGTCACTCCATGGGGCGTGGAGCAGGCGACCGACCGCGAGCTGCAGATGTACAGGCGGTAAACCCTGCGCCTTCGACATCCTGAGCCACAAAATCTCCCCGGACGGGCCTCCGGGGATTCTTCTGTGTGCAAGAACATTCGTCTGCAGGGAGGGATACCGAGCCCTGAAGGTGAATCGAGCAGGTGCAGAAGTCTGGAGGAAATATCTCACCTTCGCGTCGCTGTCTGACCGCGCAGGTGAATCAGAGGAGACATTTTCATGGCGTATCGCTGTGCATTTCTGGGCTGCGGGCCGCGTGCGAGAGGTCACGCAGAAGCCTATCAGCATATCACCCGAGGTGAGATCGTCGCGTGCTGCGACCTCAACGAAGAGAGACTGCAGGAGTTTGGTGATGAGTGGGAGATAAACAACCGCTACGTTGACTTCAAGACAATGATCGCCGAACAGGAACCGGACGTCGTACACATGGTGACTGCCCCCACCATCAGGGTCAGCCTCATGTCGGACCTCGCCGCGGCCGGAGTTCCCGCCGTTATCGTTGAGAAGCCCATCTGCATCGGAGCCGAGGATTATAAGCGGCTTCGAAAGCTGAATGCACAGAGCGACACCCGCTTCACCGTGAACCACCAGCTTCGCTATCACCCGATGATCCTGGACTTTTTGCAGCAGGTGCGTGACGGAGATATCGGCGAGGTGCGGTGCATTGACGCATCGTGCGTGCTCCCGATGTCCGGGCAGGGTGTTCATGTCCTGGACCTCATGTTTGCTTTCAACGACTA
>JAWODS010000136.1:0-4602 GCA_046483205.1 Armatimonadota bacterium
CACGGCTACCTCACCCTTTTGTAACGGCAGCAAGCCGGTGAGAACGCCTTGAGTTGTCGATTTTCCCGCTCCGGAAGGTCCAAGAAACCCAAACACCTCCCCGCGCTCGATTTCAAAACTAACATCCTAAACCGCAGGCAGCCACCGCGGCCGCCCGCCACTTGTCGCGATATCGTTGGTGTTCACATTGACGAGGTAGTATCCAATGGCATCGGTGACGAAGGTGATCGGATCGCTCTTTGCCAGCAGATACCTGTCAGCGCCGGTATCAAGCACGGCGACGTCGCGGCCGATTCCGGGGCCGACGACAACTTCCGACGCATCGGATAGATCCCCCACCGCCCCGTCCAGCAGACGCTGCAGCATATTGAAGTCGAGTTTGCCGACAGGAAGAGCTTCCTCGCTCATTGGAGATCCCCGGCCCTGATGATTGCCTCAACCGCCGCCGGCACGTCCGCGAAAACCGCATCCGCCCCGACTTCGGCGAACTCCTCTTCGGTGGTATGATTGGTTAGCACTCCGATCGTATATGCGCCGGTGCCCTCGGCACCCTGCACGTCGGTGATATGGTCGCCGATCATGACTGCCTTTTCCGGCGGCACTCCCAAAAGATCGAGCGCACACCACAGATGGTCGGGATGAGGTTTGACATTGACCACATCGTCGCGGGTGGAAAGAACGTCATGGTGCAGGTGGTGGCGTGAGGTCACCGAGGCCACCCCGACACGGCAATTGCGCGTGACTATGCCGACTTTCAGGCCGGCGTCGCGCAGGCGGCCCAGGGCTTCGGCAACTCCGGGATACGGGGCCGCATCTTTGCACGTTTCCAACTCGACCTCCTGCAAAATTGCATCGGCCTCGGACTGAAACTGCTCGATGCGTTCCTCATCGGGGGCGAGCTTCTGACGTCCTGCGGCGATGAGGTCCAGGACATATCTGTGTTCGCCTATGCCGTCCTCCCACAACTCCCACTCTTTCAGCAGGCCGATGATGCGGCGGCGCATTTTTCCGAAGTCGATATTCGTCTCGGCCAGCGTGCCATCGAAGTCGAACACAACCGCACGAATGTCTTCTGGCAGGTCATTCAGCTCGTTCACTTCACTGTCTCCAATCCGTCTCCACGTTTGATATCGTGTCGGTTTTTTGCAGAACCACTCGGGCGTATGTTCAAAAAAAGGGCGACAATCCAGTATCATTGTCGCCCTTTTGCTTTCTGTTTTCAACCGGCCGTCGTCTTTACTGCAGCTCGTCCCACGCGTCGCGCAGCATTTCGGCCTGCTTCTGCTGCGTGTCGCGATACTTCCCGAGGTCGCCGTCCTTGAGGTATTCCTCGGCCTCTTTGTCAAGCTGGAGCGCCTCGCTCAGTGTTTTACGAAGCGCCTGGATCTGAGCATCCGACAGCTCCATGCCCAGGGTGGCCGTGACCTCTTCTTCCAGCGATTCAGGCTCCTCCTGGACGTCTGCTCCCTCTCCGGCGGCCTCGGCTACGACAGCTTCGGCTGCAGCCGCCACGTCGGCGTCCTCACCCATCTTTGGTCCTGCAAATGTGCCGGGACCAAGGAGCTTGACAATCGCTTCATCCAGCGTCGGCGCGTGCACAAGCCGATCCTGGTGCATCAGCACGACAAGCCGCAGCTCCGGTATGGCGCTGTCTTCAGATTCGAGATAGATCGGCTCAACATACAGAAGGCTCTCCGCAACAGGTATCGCCAGGGCGTTGCCGCGGATCACCCGGGAGCCGGCCTGGCTCCAGAGAGTGATGAGCTCCGAAAGCTGCGAATCCTGATCGATCTGGGCCTCAAACTGCATCGGCCCGTACACCAGGCTGTCTTTGGGGAAGCTGTAGCAGAGAAGCTCACCATAGTTTTCGGGATCGCAGCGCCCGCCAAGCCAGGCGACCATGTTCTTGCGTTCAAACTGCGCCAGCACGTACGGGAGCATGAGGACGAACTCCTCTTTGTCTTCATGCGGCAGCTTGATCACCTGGTAGTAGGCCTCCACCTCCCGGTAACTATCCGAATAAACCTCGGGCGGGATCGCCCACTCGTCCTCTGCCTGGTAGAAGGTCTGGGGCTGTTTCTGGTGATACTTCGCCCAGATACCCGCCTGGATGCGGAACAGAAGCTGCGGGTACCGCAGGTGCTTCTTCATGTCATCAGCCATCCCGGAAAAATCGGTGAACAGATCCGGGAATATCTTGCGGTAACACTGCACCACAGGGTCGTCGGGCTGGACGACATAGAATTCAGGCTGGCCTTCGTAGGCATCCACGATGACCTTGACGGAGTTTCGCAGATAGTTGCCAAACCATGTTGTCCGCACTGAATACGGATACTCATTGGACAGCGTGTAGGCGTCACAGATCCACTTGAGCTGACCGGCTTTGTCCACGACCACGTATGGATCAGGATCGTAACCGAGGAACGGCGCGATGACAGCAAGCCGTTCGGGCAGCTCCCGGTACATCTGCAGTCTGCTCTCCGGTGTCAGGTACTCCGTCAGCAGAAGCTGGATATCCCGGAAGCGGATGGTGAAGGCAATCTTCTTCCACACAGTGTCGAGCTTCACGCCACCGTTGCCCTGATAATGCGTATAGACGTTTTCAGTTGTCCCGCCGTCCTGGTCGCTTCCCGTGCGCGGATAATCCAGCTCTTTGGCTTTGGTATTGACGAGATGATACTGTGGCACCGTCTGTCGCTCCTGCGAGGTGCGCTGGGCAGCGGGGCTTGGCCCCGGCTGCTGCTGAGCCCCTCCGCCCATCGGTCCGGGCGCCCCGGCCGCACCGTCGCCTGGACCGCCGGGCTGTTGGGCAGGCTGGGCTGTCATGCTTCCATCGCGCTCGAACTGAGGAGGCGCGATGCGTTCGATCAACCTGGGATGCCGGCTGGCGCCGTAGTACACTCCAGGTCGTGTCAGGTGTGGAACTTTCTCCGAGATCGGAGGCAGGTTCTTGATCCAGAACACCGGTGAATCACTTTCAGTGATCTCGGATACCGGAGACATCGCCACACCGTAACCGTGGGTGTACAGCAGGTGCTGATTCACCCAGCTGTCAGATATTTTGGGCCAGTCGATTTGCCGCGTGGACAGCATGACCTGCCGGATGCGGTCATCAAGCTCATAACGGTCTACATCGACGTCCGCGAACTTGTAGTATTTACGCAGCGCCTGCAGCTGGTTATAGGAGGTCTCCAGCGGTCTGTGATCCCACAGGCGGATGTTGGCGATGGTGGGGACATTGTTGTTGATGTCATCCCACGTCAGCTTCGGCTGTACGGGATGAGGCTTCTCTTCCACCTCATGTGTGCCGTACGCCTTGTTCGTCCCCGTGATGTTGTACTCGATAAAGCGCGTCTCTTTCTCCAGTTCGTTCGGTCCCACGACCAGCTTCTGAATGGCCATAGGATACAACGAACCTCCGACGATCGAGACAACGATGACGGCCGCCACAGCCCCAAGAGGGACATTGATCGACTGAGTCCTGATGCTGATAAATGCAATCAGGCCGGCGATAGCACACAGCACCATCATGATCGTCAGCACCGGCAGTCGCGCATGGACATCAGCGTATGTCGCACCAAAGAAGTCCTGGCCTCGCTGTGAGAACAGCAGCCCGTATTTCATGAGCTGATAGGAATAGATCTTGGCGAACAGCGCCAGCCCGAGTAACCCCAGGATGTGACACCGCGCTCGCTGGATCGCCTGGACGGTGTTGCCGACGATCCGGATCGATTCCTGGTACAGATGGATCGGGATGCTGACGACCAGGGCGATGACGATGGCGTAAAACAGAGACCGCCATGCGTACTGGATAAATGAGAACTTGAAGACGTAGAAGCCGGCATCCCGGCCAAACAGCGGATCAGCGCTGTCGGGGCCGAAATTCACTGCATTGAAGAACTGCAGATATTCGCGCCAGTGGCCGGCTGCGACAAGCCCCACCATCAGAGCGCCGACAACGCAGAAGATCAGGATGGCCTGGTCGGCGTACTCCTCGATCTGCTCGCGCTCCTCATCGGGCAGCAGCCGCTTGCCGATCAGTGTAACATCATCCGGCAGAGGACGGCGTGCGTATCGGGCATTGCCGTACAGCCAGAGGAAGAATATCCCCCCGAAGACAAAGAACAAAAAGATACGGGATGTGAGGATAGTCAGAAACACTGACCCGAAGTCCATGGCCTCGAACCAGAGGTAGTCAGTGTAGAAAATAAATACTTTCTGGAGCAAAATCAGCGCTACAAAAACGCCGATGAACCACATCAGCTTGCGTTGTGCGTTAGTCACCTAGACATCCTCCTGGTCGGTCTCTTCGTCCGGCTCTTCGTCTTTTTTAGGGGTGTTATCGATAGTTATGTCCTGCATAAGCTCCCGGAACTTCTCCTGCTCTTCGCTCTCAGCCTCATCGCTCAACCACTTTGCCCGTTCGAGCACATCTTCATTGACGTAGATGGGCAGATCGGACCAAGGTAAGGGAAGGCGACCAGGTCCGTGAGCGTCAGGAACTCATCGAGCTCCCCGACCTCTCCATCCTCCAGGTAACACTGACGGTGAACGAGCTGGACGCCCAGCGGGTGGAGGTGGGTCAGCGGGCCATCGTGCGGC
>JAWODS010000234.1:0-5085 GCA_046483205.1 Armatimonadota bacterium
TGCGGCGTTGGTCGCCGGTGCAGTGTCCTCTGTTCGCATTTCGGATTCTCCCGGAGTATGATGTCAATCGAATCTGCGGCATCGACGGGATGTATTCCCCTCGACTATTTCGCACCATCTATTTCCGCTTCGAGCCGCTCCAGCAGGTGCAGACCCTGACCAACGGCACGTCACACGAAGCCCCCACGGAGGTCACGCCCCTGCTGGAGCGGCTCGAAGCGGAAATAGATGGTGCGAAATAGGCCAAAGCGATATTCCTGCGGCTTATCGCAGGTTGCCCCGACATCATATTGTCCGGGAGAATCCGAAATGCGAACAGAGGACACTGCACCGGCGACCAACGCCGCGGAGGTGGGAGATTTACAGGAAGCATTGAACTCGCCCCGGCCGGGCGGCTCAGTGTATCTCCCCGCCGGACGGTATCAGGTTGACGAAACCATCCGCGTGAATCTCGAGAATACACAGCATCTGTATCTATACGGCGATGGCCGCGCCTCGGTCATCGAATTCACCGCCACCGACGGCAGCCCGCTTCTGGAGCTGACCGGGGTGGAGGATAGCTGGTGGCCGGATCTGAAAATTACCATCCGCGACCTGACGCTGGTGGGCAATTACGAGGCTGGAGACGCCTTCTACCTCCGCTGGCCCAATGACACCATGATCGACGGCTGCTTTTTTCAGGGTTTCGGCGGCTGCGCGGTCGTCGTCACACCCAACGCCACCAATGTCACCGTCCGCGACTGCTGGATGCGCGACTGCAAGCGGATGCTGCACGCCGATAACCTCCACCATCTCACCTTTCACGGCAACCAGACCCGGAGCTCAAACGATGGCCAGCAGCAGGATGAGCATATATACATTGGCAAATACTGCCGCGAAGTCCGCATCGTCAGCAACCACATCGCCTACGGGCACAACGAGGCAATCATCCTCGACGGCACCGCCCAGCACGTCATTGCCAACAACACCATCGAGGGCTTCCGCGAGGGCATCGTCGCCACCGACAGCCGCGACATCATCATCGACAGCAACTATCTGCACTGCCCGACGGGTGTGCTGCTGCGGGAGGACTGCCGGGGCTTCACGGTGTCGGGGAATATGATGACGGATAACTACGACGGGGCCGTGAGGATCGCCGATGCAGGCGGCTCGGGCGGGCACGTTATCTCCGGCAACATCATCCGCCAGAGCGTCTATGCCGACGGGCAGAAGGGCATTGACCTGGGCGATTCGACCGGCTGCGTGGTGACAGACAACGTCATCGAGGATACATCCGACGGTCCCGCGATTGGCGCACAACGTGATGCGAACCACACCATTGCCAATAACCAGATCCGGCAGACCGCCGACGCGGTGCTGAGGACGGACACTCCCGTTGAGCCGGTCCAGCCGGATCCCGAAAGCCCGTTTTACCCGCTATATGAGCACCTCCGTGAGGCCGAAGCATCTCGCCTGCCGATGCGCTTTGCAGCCATCGAGCGCATTATCGGGGAGGCACTACCGGAGGAGGGGCGTGAAAGCCGACAGTGGTGGCGCAATGACCCCGATACCCCACAGGCCCGCGCGTGGATGGCGGCAGGCTGGCTGGTCGTTTATGTTAAACGTATCGAAGGATGGACGATATTCGCACGATATTGAGGGATTGATATGTCACGGTTGTCTGTTGTCACGATCATCTGTCTTATCGCTCTGATTGCATGTGCGACATCTGCACCGGCGGCGGCGCACCCGGTGAGTGATGCAGACGAACTGGCCGCCGCAATCGAGGCCGCCGCTCCCGGTGACGACATCGTCATGGCCGACGGCACCTGGACGGATACGGTGGTGACCTTCGAAACCGACGGGACCGCCGACGCGCCAATAACTCTGAGGGCCCAGACACCCGGTGAAGTGATCCTGACCGGCTCGTCATGTGCCGCGATCCGGGGCGACTATCTTATCATGTCAGGCCTGGCATTTCGCGACGGGTCGCCTCCTGTCTCGCGCGAGACCGGGAGTCTGCTTCGGCACCGCAGCGTTCTCTCCATCGGCGGCAGCCACAACCGCGTGACCAACTGTGCCTTCGTGGACTACAACTCCAACGAAGAGGGTCGCGTGTATCACTGGGTGGCGATAGGCGGTCGCGAAAACCGCGTGGATCACTGCTATTTCCGCGGGCAAACCGATATCGGCAACACGCTGATGGCAGATGTGCGTGAGGGCAGGCCCCCCGCCTCACAGATAGACCACAACCACTTCGCCGGTCGCCCGCCACTGGGGAGAAACGGTGGAGAAACAATACGCATCGGCCTCAGCAGCACCTCCGTGTACAACGGACACTGCATCGTCGAAGAGAATCTCTTCGAAGACTGTGACGGCGAAGGGGAGATCATCTCCAACAAGAGCTGTGAAAACACCTACCGGCACAACACCTTCCGGCACTGCTCCGGCCACCTGACCCTCCGGCACGGCGAGCGCAACGTCGTGGAGGGCAACTTCTTTTTCTGCGAGGGCAAGGAGAGGTCAAACGGCATCCGGGTGATCAACCGCGACCAGCGCGTGTTCAACAACTACATCGCCGATGCCGCCGACTTTGGAATCCGCCTGCAGGCGGGCTGGCCGGAGGCGGCGCTGAATGAATACACGCCGGTCGAGCGCGTGACGATCGCCTTCAACACCATCGTCAATCCCGCCGGTCCCTGCCTGGACGTCGGCGGCTACGGATGGGAGCGGGAGCAGTACGGAGCCGTCATGCCCACCGACTCGATCATCGCCAATAACCTGCTGTTCAATCCCGATGGACAGGCCATCCATATTGAGGAGGAGTGCGAGGATCTCACCTGGGCCGGAAATATCGCCTGGGGGGAGGAGTCGGAGGCAGAAATCGAGGGCGTCCGCCGGGTGGATCCGCTTTTGCAGAAAGATGAGGCGGGTATCTGGCGACCCTCGGCTGAAAGCCCGGCTGTTGACGCCGCTGCGGGCGCTGTTGATTACGAGCATCCGACGCCGCTGGTGTGGCAGCTCGCGAATCTCCTCCATGACATTGACGGCCAGCGCCGCGACGAAAACCGCGATGTCGGCTGTGACGAAGTTCGCGACACCGACATCCACCACCGCCCCCTCACCGCCGCAGACGTGGGGCCCGAATGGATGAAGCAGTAAGCGGAAAATATTGATCCTGAAAAGGACTCCAGCTTCCACTTACACAAGAGAATACTCGGAGACTGACAGGCTGTCGCGGACTGAACGGTCCGGAGCCTGTTACGTCATTACAATCACGCAGTTATGAGTACGACCAAGGGAGGAAGTATGATGGAATACCGACAGTTGGGACGAAGCGGGTGCCGCGTGTCCCCGATCTGTCTGGGCACGATGCACTTCGGCAACAGGACGGACGAAGAAACAGCCATCGAGGTCGTCAACACGGCCCTGGACAACGGGATTAACTTCATCGACACCGCCGATGTGTACAAGACAGGGGTCTCTGAGGAGTTCACCGGTGAGGCACTCGCACAAAACGGACGGCGGGATGATGTGGTGCTCGCCACCAAGGCTGTCTGGAAAATGGGGGATGGCCCCAACGACCACGGGGCCAGCCGATACCACCTGATCCGCGCCGTCGAGGACAGCCTCGAGCGGCTGCAGACCGACCGGATCGACCTGTTTTATCTGCACGTGGTGGATATCACCACACCGATGGACGAAATCCTGCAGACCATCGACACGCTCATCCAGCAGGGCAAGATCATCTACTGGGGAACCTCCAAGCACCCGGCGACGATGGTCACGGAGCTGGCGATGCGGGCGAAGTATGAGGGCATTCCGCAGCCCGTCGCCGAGCAGTCGCCCTACAATTTCCTCGACCGGACGCTGGAAAATGACCTGGCCTGGACCTCGCTGCGCCACGGCATCGGCCTGTGCGTTTTCGGACCGCTGGCCCGCGGCGTGCTTTCCGGGAAGTATAAGCGCGACGAGGAGGCCCCGGAGAATTCGCGTCTTTCCAGCGATAATCCGATGCTCACTGAAGAGGTCTTTGAGGCGCTGGATAAGCTCCGGCCGATCGCGGAGGGGTATGACTGCACCTTGGCCGAATTCGCCCTTGCGTGGGTGATTGAGAAGGCGTTCATCAGCTCCGCGCTGGTCGGAAGCCGCATTCCCGAACACATCGAATCCGCGGCGAAGGCCGTTGATGTGAATATCAGCGAAAGCGACCTGGAGGCCATGGACGAGATCGTGGCTCCGGGCGAGGATCTCACCGGCCATTACGACGGCCCGATCCTGCAGAAGGTTCGGCAGTCGGTGCTCTCGAAGAACTGGCGCACCTACACCTGGATCAACGGCGAAACGCCCACCGGCACCGAGCGCACCAACATCGAGTAAGCAGCCACCGCCCGTAAACCATTAGCCCGGAGTCGCCACGACTCCGGGCTTTTTGTTTCACTTTGATTTGCGCCGAGATTCTCTGTGCACAGCTACCGGCTCCAGCGGCGGGTGACGGTGACCAAAAACAGGCTCATGCAGAAGACCCCGATAACCACTTCGATCGCTGCCAGGGCCTTGCCCAGCGCCGGACCGGGCTGCAAATCCCCGTATCCGAGGCTGGTGAAGGTGACGACACTGAAATAGATGGCCCGGAAGAAGGCATACACCGATTCAATGTCCGGCGGCCATACCAGGCCGGGACCGACGACGTAGGCTCCGGAGGGAACGCGTATCCCGGCGAGGCCGTGGAGCACCGCAAAGAGCAGCACAAGGAGCGCCGAGCTTTTCGCAATCTGAAAGGGCCTCTCACCATACCCGCAGGTGCTGTACATCAGCCACCACAGAAAGCGGGCAGGAAGCGGAGCGGGAGGATGGGAGGGTGTGGAGAGAGACATCTGCGCGCGCTTGCACTCCATCTCGCGGAGGAAAAATCCCCGGCGCGCTGGTAGTCCCCGGAGTTTTGATAGTTCTGTTTGATCTGCCGATACACCGCAGTACACTGCTGCAAAAGCTCCAGGCGGTCTTCAGGGTTTTCGGTGCGGCGGGCCTGCCGCTCATCCTGCAGCATATCGCCTTCTGCAGCCCACGTGACATCAGCAAGCCTGGCAGCGCTGCTTATCTCGG
>JAWODS010000235.1:0-3222 GCA_046483205.1 Armatimonadota bacterium
CTTCAGGCAGGTGGTTGCCGTCCTCGTGCTGCCGAACATCCACGGCATCGAATCCGGCATTGGCCGCAAGCTCAATGGTATCCGCCAGCGGCTCGTTTTTTGCAAGCAGTGTGTAAAGCGATAGCTGCACATCAATCATCTCCTGCATCCTGGTGTTGTCAGTCCCGGTTTGTACAGAAAAATCCGGGTTCTCACGCTCTTAATCCACAGCGGTCAAATGTTGCGTGGCTCAGCGATATTCACCTCAGGCCAGTTTGATCTCCTCCTGCATCTCCAGCTTGTCCTGCAGCCACGTGTACGCCAGGGCGCGGGCCTGGTCCGGGAAGGAATGGCCCTCAGAATGGAAGTAGCAGGAAAACTGCCCCTCCGTATCGAGGGCCTTATACACCCGCTCGACCTGCATATATATCTCCGCGAACGGCTCGAATATCGGGAAGCAGACGTCGTTGCCGACCGCCGACAGGTTCAGAAATGCCCGGGGTGCGATCGCCGCCATGATCTCCGGCATATCCACCGGTGGCGGCTCATCGGCAGCGAAATACTGCCGCAGCTTCGGGAAATGCTTGTAGCGCCCGGGCGGCGTGCGCGACCAGTTATCGCGGTTGGGGTCCACCCGCCAGCTCGTCACACCACACGAGGACACCGCCGCCGTGACCCGCTCATCCATCGCCGCCAGAAAGACCGTACCGTATCCGCCCAGCGAATGGCCGATGCAGCCGATGCGACTGCCATCCACGAAATCAAGCTCCGTAAGCGCATTGATAGCCTGCCGGTGGTCGTAGATGTCCTTGCCCATCTCGCTCCAGTCGGGATAGCGGTCGTAAAACTCGGCGACGTTGTAGGGGGGATGGTTTTCCGGGGCCCGCTGGCCGGCACAGAAATGATCGGGTGAAAAGGTGACCACGCCCCTCTTCGCCAGGTGCACGGCGATGCCGTCGGAGCCGCCGGGGTGCTCGCCGATTCCCAGGCAGGCGTCCTTCGCATCGGCCGTGGTTCCGTGCAAACAGAGTACTACGGGCGCAGGTTCGTCCAGATCCTCCGGCACACACAGCCAGGCCCACCCGGTGTCGTCCTCGGCAATGGCGTATGACACCAGCCGGCGGGTGAAACCGTCCTCATCATGCTCTTCCTGCACCTGCACATTTGGCGGAGGATACGGTGTCTCGCCCTCGCCCAATAGATCGTCGAAACGCGCGATGACATCCGCCCGCCATCGCTCCCATTCCTCGCGGCTGACATCCTGATTCTCAAATATATCCGGCAGTTGCGTTTCGTACATTTCTTCACCCCGTTTTCACGCTGCGAGTCCCTTCGTATCCGATGCCGCTATCTCCTCCATTGAGCTGTGGCAATTTGCCGTTGTGTTCTCTTTGTTCGTATCGCCCCGACCGACGCTACGTCTCTCGCCACGGAGTGTCCCGCTGACCTTTTGTCGTAGTGAAGGGGTTTGTCGAAGGGCACTGGTCGTATTAGCGCACTGAGGCTAACCCGTCGTGAGTCTGTATAGCGAAGCGAATCTTCAATGCGAAGCGATTCCACAGCGGGCCAGCCTTGCGAGGTGATAAGCCACATCACCTCGCCGCGCCAGGCCCCCTCCATACGACAACACAAACCATAAACAGCATAGAATTATGCAGAGCAGATCAAGCGTAAGCGGCAGCACCTCTCCCCGCCTGCAATACGAGCCATTTCCCCTCTGCTTACGAAGCATCCCGGGAAGGTATAGGGAAGAGGCGAAGGAATATGGATGCAGAGGCAACTGATTTCGATACGGGAGGCGTTTGATGTGGCAAAACTCGCAATCAATGGTGGCCCAAAGGCCTTTGACGAAAATCTCGGCAAGCCCCTATACAATGAATGGCCGGAGTATGGGCAGGAAGAGAAAGACGCGCTGATAGATGTGCTGGAGTCACGGAAGTGGTGGCGGGGAGCTTATAGCGCCGAAGAAGCCGATGAATCGTGGGTGGTGCGCTTTGAGGAGGCGTTCGCGGATTATCAGGATGCCAAATACGGTGTCGCCTGCACCAACGGGACGCAGGCCATCGAGCTGGCGCTGAAGGCCATCGGCATCCAGCCGGGAGATGAGGTCATCGTGCCATGCTCCACCTTCGTGGCCTCGGCGACGGCCATCATCCTGGTGAATGCCATCCCCATCATCGTCGATATCGAGCCGGACAGCTACCAGATAGACCCCGACGCCGTCGAAGCGGCCATCACCGACCGCACAGCCGGGATCCTGCCGGTGCACAACGGCGGCTATCCGGCCAATATGGACCGCATCAACGAGATCGCCGAAAAGCATGACCTGTTTGTGATCGAAGACTCCGCCCACGCCCACGGGTCTCAGTGGCGCGGGAAGGGCTGCGGCTCATGGGGCGATTTCGGCACCTTCTCCCTGCAGATGGGCAAGACCCTGACGGTCGGCGAGGGCGGCATCGTGCTCACAAATGACGAGGACCTCGCCGCAAAGGCGTATTCGTACCATCACATCGGCCGGCTCTCGGGGCGGCCCTTCTACGAGTTCCACCTCGTCGCCAGCAACCTCCGGATGACCGAATGGCAGGGCGCCGTCGCCTACTGCCAGACACAGCGGCTCCCCGAGCAGACCGAGCGGCGGGAGAAGAATGCGCTGTATTTCGAGGACGCCCTGCGCGAAATCCCCGGCGTCGCCGCCATCGAGCGCGATGAGCGGGTCACCCGCTGGGGCTTTTATTACTACCTGTTCAAGTTCATCTCCGAGGAGTTCGAGGGCCTCTCGCGCGAGAAGTTCGTCGAGGCGATGGCGGCCGAGGGTGTCAATCTCGGCAGCGGCCACATGATGCCGATCCAGACCCACCCACTGTTCACCGAGCGCAACTTCGGCCCGGTGGCATGGCCCGAGGGCATCGAACCGCCGGATTATTCGAAGGTCGAGACGCCCGTCGCCCAGCGGTGCTACGAGGAGGAAGCCGTCTCCCTGACCCACACGGCTTTCGCCGACAAAGACACCCGCACGATGGACGGCATCCTCCGCTGCATCCGCAAAATCCGCGAAAACGTGGATGAGCTGAGGTAGAAGCACGAACCTGCCGCATACTTCTTACGTACTGGTGAAGGGAGCTCATAAATGCGCCGCATTATACCTGTAGTCCTGTGCCTGGTCCTTGCTTTTAGCGCCTCCGCCGCCATCAACTCCGGGCGGTTGATTATGGCGGATGATTTTGACCGGTTTGCCGAAAGGAC
>JAWODS010000211.1:0-16134 GCA_046483205.1 Armatimonadota bacterium
TCTGAACATGGAGTTGCTCAAAGAGCAAAAGAAGGCGCGTTTGAAAGGAGCTGACGAGGCGGCCTGAGATGCGGCGCCGGTGGGGTTTCGGTCGGGCTCCGCCCTCCCTTCACCCCACCGCAAACACCAACGACACTCACAGCGCCAAAGAGACAACTCATCCCAAAGTGCAGAAGACTCTTGACACAACACGCTTGAGATATTTCCGTCACCCCTCACCGGCACGTTCCCACACCACGAGTTGTCGGCCACAGGGAGCTAATCCCGTGCAGTGAGTGGGTATGGCTCTGGCGAATATCCGGGGGCTCAGCCCTGTGGAATCGGAAGCCGGACGAAGAAGGTTGTTCCTTCGCCCGGTTCGGCCTCATACTCGATGATCCCGTTGTGGTCTGATTGCACGATTCGTCGGCAGGAAAAGAGGCCGAGACCGGTTCCGGTTTCCTTGGTGGTGAAAAACGGGTCGAAGATATCGTGCTGTAGATCGGCGGGAATGCCGGGACCGTTATCTGTAACAGTCACGACCACCTCGTCCTGGTCGCGGTATGTCCGCAGCTTCAACCGTGGATCCTCCACGTCCTCCATGGCCTCGATGGCGTTCATGCAGAGGTTCAAAAGCACGCGGTCTATCTGGTTTTCATCCGCATAAACCCTGGGAAGGCCCTCGGCGAGGTCCTTGTCAAGCGTGACGCCGCGATGGTTGAACTCAGTGTTCAGAAGCTCCAGTGTGCTGTGGACAATATCGTTCATATTCACGGGCTTTAATTCGACGTCTTCGGCCTGGGAGAATGACAGCAGTCGCTCGACAAGAGCGTTGAGACGTTTGACCTGGCGCTGCACGGCCTCATAATCTTCTTCGTTGACGTCCACGTCGCGAAGCATGATATGCATCAGCGGCTGCAGCGGTGTGACGATATTGGCCATGTCGTGTGCGATTGTCGCCGACAGAGCGCCGATGGTTGAGAGCTTCTCAGAGCGGACAAGCTGCGCCTGTGCGTCCTTGAGGTCGTCGTAAGCTCTGCGCAGGTCGCCGTACAGCCGCGCATTGTCGATTGCGAGTGCGGCCTGGCTTGCCAGTCCGGCGATCAGCTCGACGTCACGCTTCGTAAAAACATGCGTCTGGGAGGTGGTGTCGAGATACAGCACCCCCAGAACGTCTTCGCCCCGGACGAGTGGCGCACAGACAGCGGAGCGAATACCGAAATCGCGGACGCTTTCCAGCTCCTGGAAGCGCTCGTCGGACATGGCGTCGGTGGTCAATATCGTCGCCCGTTCGTTAATCGCCCTGTCCACGATATGCCGGGAGATGGTCACGCTTTCTTCATCATCGGCCTCGCTCACCTGGCGCCGGGCGGTCCTGGGAGTCAGCTCGCCGGTGTTGCGGTCCAGAAGGAGCAGAAAGCCACGCTCAGCCGGCAGAGCGTCCATAATGGAGTCCATGATCTGGTCGAACAGCTTCGCCTGTTCGAGCGTGGAGCTAAGTGCGCGGCTGACCTTCTGGTACACATCGAGGTACTCCTGCAGCTCATCAGCCTCGCGCTCAACCTCGGCCGCGGCATCCTCCGCAGAGACCGAATAGACGACATTGTCCATTTCGCCACTGTCCTGATCGGCGTCGGCGATATGGACCTGTTCGACCCCGGGAGCCACGAAATCTTCCTCATCATCCTCTGCCAGCGTGAGCCACGTCTGGCCCATGCGGAAGCGGTCCTCGGGCCGAAGAACGGTGGGGGCGTGAATGCGCCGCTGGCCGACGAAGGTCCCATTGCGGCTGTCGAGGTCCTCAATGATCCATGTGCCGTCACCGCGCGAGGTGATCTGGGCGTGGAAGCGAGAAATCCGGCGATCGAGCGGCAGACATACGTCATTTTCTGATTTTCGGCCGATCGTGATGACGGGCTTATTGACCTCGAAGGAGAAGCCCTCCATCTCACCATTTATGACCCTGATTTCCATCCGTGCAACACCCTCGCATCAGGTAACCGCTTTGCGTCACGATATTTGAAAACGCTTACAGCCCCAGTGAAACTCCGGTGTCCTGATCGTGAACTTCACCGACCACCCATGCGGCCACATCATTCTTCTGCAGCGCCTCGAGCCACCCGTCGGCCTGGTCTGCAGGGACGACCGCCGCCATACCCATGCCCATGTTGAAGGTGTGATACATCTCATCGTCGCTGATATTCCCGGACTGCTGGACGAGCTCGAAAATGGGAGGGAGGGGCACGGCCGATGGGTCCAGCGTCGCACCGAGATCCTCCGGGAGAGCCCTGGCGATATTATCGTACCAGCCGCCACCGGTGATATGAGCGATGGCATGGGCCTGGACGTCTTCGGCGAGAATATCGGCGAGCACGCGGCAGTATATCGTCGTGGGCCGCAGCAGCTCTTCACCCAGCGTGCAGCCGAGAGTGTCAATATGCGCGTCCACCGAAAGCTGCTCTTTGTGCAGGAGGACCTTGCGCACCAGCGAATACCCGTTGCTGTGCAGGCCCGACGACTGCATCCCCACGATCACGTCACCGGCCTGTACGGAGCCGCCGTCGATGATCCGGTCGCGCTCCACGACGCCCACCGCAAAGCCCGCCAGGTCGTATTCACCCTCCTGGTAAAACCCGGGCATCTCGGCCGTTTCGCCGCCAAGCAGCGCACAGCCGGCCTTTTTACAGGCGCCGGCAATACCGGTTACGACCTGCGTGATGGTGCCCTTCTCAATGGCGCCGGTCGCAAGATAGTCCAGAAAGAAAAGCGGGCGGGCGCCCATGCAGATAATATCGTCAACGTTCATGGCCACCAGGTCCTGGCCGACGGTGTCATGAGTATCGGTCATAAAGGCGATCTTCAGCTTGGTGCCGACGCCATCGGCACCGGCGACAAGGACCGGGTCGTCGTAATCCCCGAGTGCAAACATCCCGCCGAAATCCGCCCGTCCGGCCAGCACCTGCGGGCCGTGCGTTGATTTGATCGTTTCACCGAGAGATTGAAGCGTTGCTTCTGCGGCGTCAATATCAACCCCCGCATCGCGGTAGGTCATCCCGTCATCCATAATAGTCCCTCCCGGTTCAATTCGAGGTCTTGGCTTCCTCGAGTGAGAATTTTGTGGCCCTGACCTCGTCGGGAATCGATATGGGATATCGATTATCGAAACAGGCTGTGCAGAAGTTGTTTTTGGGAAGACCGACGGCTGTGACGAGGTTTTTAATGCTGAGGAATTCCAGCGAGTCTGCGCCGAGGTGCTGGCGAATCTCCTCGACAGACATCCGGGCGGCGATCAGGTCCTGGCGGTTCGAGGTATCGATGCCGTAAAAGCAGGGATATTCGATGGGGGGGCAGTTGATGCGAAGGTGAATCTCCCTGGCACCGGCCTCACGAAGCAGCTCCATTTCGGGCCCGGTCGTTGTCCCGCGGACGATGGAATCGTCAACGACCACCAGGCGCTTGCCGCTGACGGCCTCCTTCAGCGGTGTGAGCTTCATCTTTACGCCGAGATCCCGAAGCCGCTGATCGGGCGCAATGAACGTTCGATGGATGTAGCGGTTTTTAATGAAGCCCTCACCGTACGGAATACCCGCCACCTGCGCATATCCCATGGCGTGAGGGATGCCACTTTCAGGCACCGGGATGACCAGGTCGGCGTCCACGGGCGCCTGCTGGGCGAGCATGTGGCCCATGCGCTGCCGGGACATATAGACCGACCGGCCATAAATATGACTGTCGGGGCGGGCGAAGTAGATGAACTCGAAAATACAGCAGGCCTTGCGTGTCGGCTCGATAACCTGCATGGCCGTCATGCCGTTTTCGTCGATAGTGACGATCTCGCCGGGCTCAATCTCGCGGACGAAGTCGGCGCCCACCACATGCAGAGCGCACGTTTCGGAGGCCACCACCCATTTATCGCCGTTCAACCGGCCCACACACAGCGGACGCACGCCGTTGGGATCGCGGACGGCAACGACTTTCCCGGGCGTGATGAAGCCGAGCGAATACGCGCCCCTGGCCCGGTGCATCATTTCAGCGATCGCATCTTCGATGGTGTCGGCGCCGCTGTTGGCGATAAACTTGGCGATCACCTCGGTGTCACTGGTCGCCTCAAACTCGATGCCGCGCTCCTGAAGCTCGCGGCGCATTTCCGCGGCATTGACCAGATTGCCGTTATGAGCCACCGCAAAGGGGCCAAACGGACCCTCACCGGTCATCGGCTGGACGTTTGCCAGCGTATTGCTGCCCGTCGTTGAATAGCGGACATGTCCCAGGGCGATGTCGCCCTGAAGCCCCTTCAGTGCCTCTTCGGTAAAGACACTGGAAGCCAGGCCCATTCCGCGATGACACGACAGCTCATTTGTACCCGCATCGAATGTGGCAATCCCGGCACCCTCCTGCCCCCGATGCTGCAGGGCGTAAATGCCGAAATACGTCAGGCGGGAGACATCGAGGTCTGGAGCGTAAATGGCAAAAACCCCACAGGCGTCGCCCCAGTCTCGCTGTGTGTGTGGACAATTCGTGCATGGCAGGTCATGGTTCTGAAAATCGTAGTGGCTGCAATCCGGATCCACTGAAGCTTTCCCCCATTATCCGTCGGGTACGATGTCAGTAGATATTAATCGAGCATATTGTGGATATTCTCGTTTTTCTGTGTGACACCATCGGCCATCTGTGCGCGATAGGTGGCGAGCCTTTCGGCGAGCTCTGCATCATTCATCGCCAGAAGCTGCACGGCCAGAACGGCTGCATTCCGGGCTCCATCGATACCCACCGTCGCGACGGGAATTCCTGGAGGCATTTGCACGATAGAATACAGCGCATCCACGCCGTCGAGCGATGAACCGGAAAGGGGCACGCCTATGACGGGTACAGTTGTATGAGCGGCGATAACTCCCGGCAGGGCGGCGGCCATCCCGGCTCCGGCGATGATAACCTCGACGCCCCGGTCGAGTGCCGAGGACGCCATATCCGCCACCCGGTCTGGCGTGCGATGGGCCGAGGCGACGGAGACTTCATATTCGACACCGAACTCATCGAGCTGTTCAACAGCCTTCCGCATCACCGGGAAGTCGGAGTCACTGCCCATAACAATTTCAACGCGCGCCATACAAATTCCCCCGTAGATTTAGCTCATATCAGATCGGGCTCGCCAGCCAATATCGCTGCGGAAATACATGTCCTCAAAATGAATCTTCTCAACCGCCGCGTAGGCGCGGTCAAATGCGTCATCGTAGTCATCACCGAGCGCGGTCACACCCAGCACCCGGCCACCGTCGGTGTAATATTCGCCGTCCTGGACCCTGGTGCCGGCATGATACACGCGGACGAGCTCATCGGCCTCGGCGTCTTCGATGCCGGTGATTTTCTTGCCCTTTTCGTATTCCACCGGGTACCCGCCGGAGGCGATGACGACACACGCCGCCGCCTGCTCGGACCATTCGGGCTGGACGCTTTCGAGGTCACCTTCCGCCGTGGCGGTAAGAATTTCCAGCAGATCACTTTGCAGTCTCGGAATAACCACCTGGGCCTCGGGGTCGCCGAACCGGCAGTTGTATTCCAGGACTTCCGGCCCATTCTGGGTCAGCATACAGCCGCCATACAGCGTGCCGTTGTAGGGGCTTCCTTCAGCGGCCATTGCGTCAACCGTCGGCTGGATAATGCCATTCATGACCGTGTGCAATATCCGGTCGGTAACGGAAGGGACGGGGGAGTAGCAGCCCATACCGCCGGTGTTAAGGCCGGTGTCGCCCTCGCCAATGCGCTTGTGATCCTGAGAGGGCACCATCGGCCTGATGGTTGTGCCGTCGGTGAAGACCTGAATCGTCGCTTCTTCACCCACCAGACACTCCTCGACAACAACGCGGTCACCGGCGTCTCCAAAGGCGCGCTCGATCATGATCGTATCAACAAAGTCCCTGGCCTGCTGTCTGTCCTCGCAGACCATGACACCCTTGCCGAATGCGTCGCCGTCGGCCTTCACGACGATGGGGACATCCTGCTCATCAATATACTCTTTGGCGGCCTCCGGGGTATCGAAAATACGAAAGCGCTTGGAGCTGAGCCCGTATTTGCGTAGCAGCTCATCGGTAAACGCCTTGGAGCCTTCAAGCTGAGCGGCCCGCTCGCCGGGGCCGTAGGCCAGGATGCCCTTGTCGCGCAGGCGATCGGCCAGCCCCATGATGAGCGGACGTTCAGGCCCGATGACCACCAGGTCAATATCCTCCTGTGTGGCAAAATCGAGGAGACCGTCCAGATCCTCGGCATCTATGGAGACACACTCTGCAACCTGCTGGATGCCTCCGTTTCCCGGTGCGCAGTACAGCCTGGTGAGGTGTTCGCTTTGACTGATGGCCAGACAGAGGGTGTGTTCGCGTCCGCCACCACCGACAACGAGGACTTTCATCGTCCGGTCACTCCCGGAATGTGTCGATATCTGCAAATATGCGATATTTCTGGTCGAATTTCACTTCAACCGTCCCGGTGGGGCCGGTCCGGTGTTTGGCGACGATAATCTCAGCGTCATCAGGAGCTTCTTTCATTTTGGCGATTTCTTCCGGTGTTGTTTCCCCGGCCTCGGCCGCCGCCTTCTCGGCCTCCTTCTGACGATAGTAACTGGGCCGGTACAGAAGCATCACCAGGTCGGCCTCCGCCTCCAGAGACCCGCTTTCGGCCAGATCAGACAGGATCGGGCGCTTCTGGACACGGCGCTCGACCTGCCGGCTGAGCTGTGAAAGCGCGACGATGGGGATATTGAGCTGGCGTGCCATTTCTTTCAGCGACCGCGCGATCGAGGAGATCTCCTGGTGCCGGCTGTCGTACGAAGAGCTACTGTCGCCACCGATGAGCTGCAGGTAGTCAATGATGATAAGGTCAATGTCTTCTGTTGACTTCAGCCAGCGCGCCTTGGATCGAAGCTCCATGATCGGCAGTCCGGGCGTATCGTCAATGAAGATGCGGGCATTGGGGAGAACGCCGAGAGCGCTTCCCAGCCGCTGCCAGTCATTGGGGTTGCCCAGGCCCTGGCGGAGGCGGTGAGAGTTCACCTTTGCGAGGCTGCAAAGCATCGTCTCGGTGAGTTGCATCTTCGACATTTCCAGGCTGAAGACACCGACACCGCGATTCTCACGCACCGCACAGTTGATGCAGAAATTGTTCACGGCCAGGGATGTCTTACCCATCGAGGGACGCCCGGCCACAATGATCAGCTCGCTGTCCCGCAGCCCCTGGGTTCTCTCATCAAGCTTGGAGAGGCCGGTGGGGATTCCGGAGATGCGCCCCGGCTCCTTGTAGCGCTTATCCAGATCGTCAAAGGTCGGCTTGACGATTTTGTCAATGGATACGAAGCCTCTTTCATCACCGCCTGAGCTGCTGAGGCCGAAGATCCGTCCCTCCGCTGTGTCAAGCACCTGGCGTACGTTTTCGGGGTCCTCATAGGCCATCGCCTGAATCTCGGAGCTGGCCTTGATAAGCTGGCGGAGGACAGCCTTATCGTGAACGATCTCGGCATAGCGTTGCACATGGGCGGCCGCCGGCACCTCGTTCATCAAAGCGGTGAGATATTCACCCCCGCCGACACTCTCCAGCTGACCCCTTCGCCGAAGTTCAGCACTGACTGTCACCAGGTCAATCGGCTCACTGCGGCCTTCGACCGCCCTCATCGCCCTGGCGATAATTCGATGTGCCTCGCGGTAAAAATGCTCCGGCTCCAGCAGGCTGAAGGCGATGGAGGCTGCGTCAGGCTCAATCAGCACGGCCCCAAGGGTGGCCTGCTCGGCATCCAGATCCTGGGGCGGCAGCCGGTCGGATGAGCCGCTTCGTCCGCCCGAATCGTTCGGATCAGCCACTGGCCCGTCCTCCGTACAGAAGTGGTGAGATACTCGCTGCAGCTTGCGGTTTATACATCCAGACGCTACTGGTCGTCCTCTTCATCGTCAGTTTCATCGTCATCATCTGTTTCAGCACTGTCGGCGGCCTCCTGAGGCTCGTCATCCGCTTCGTCGTCCTCTGCCTCTTCGTCCGCTGCCGCCTCTTCCTGTACTTGTTCCTGGGCGTCTTCAGCCTCCTGTTGCTCTTGGGCTTCTTCGGCTTCTTCGCGGCTTTCTTCATCGGGTACAACTTCGATGGGGAGCTGAGCCTGGATATCGCGGTACAGTTCTGCGGTGACGAGATATTTTCCGGTTGCGCTGATGGGCTCCGGAATGTCGATATCGCGCCGGTCGATGTCGTATTCAAGCTGCTCTGCGGCGGCATCGGCGATCATTCGGGTGGTCACGCGGCCGTGAAGACGTCCGCCTTCGCCAACCGGGGCTTCAATGACGATGGTCTCTTTGCCGAGCTGTTCTGCGAGCTTCTCGGCGGCTTCGCGCTTGGTCTCCTGGCGCTTCTCAATGGCACTGCGCCGCTGCTCCAGCTCCTTCAGGGCGCCTTCAGTGGCCCTGACGGCCAGGTTATTCGGAATAAGGTAGTTCCGGGCGAAACCGTCGGCGACTTCCTCGACGTCACCCTCATGTGCAACTCTGTCCACATCTTCAAGAAAAATGACTTTCATTGGTGCGTCCTCCTGGTCCTCTCCTGTGTTGGAAAGCTCGTGGCACCCCAAAACCGGGGGCACTCCTGCTGGTTATTGCTGTTCGCTGTCGTCTTGGATGTCGTTTTCGACGGTGTTTATATAGTGCCGGTAACCGATAAAGTAATCGGGGTCTGAAAATACGTCGTTCGTGCCGAGAAACAGGCTGTCCGCCGGTCCGATGGAACGGCCGAGTCCCACGTCCACCCGCTTCTCATCCGGATCCCAGAAATCAATTTCAGTGAACCATCCGTCCGAAAACATCTGATCATAGCCCACGGCTGGTTGACCGCCCCTGATGCCAAAACGCATACGAGCGTGGTCATCGACACCGACCGCTCTTTGCAGATTCAGCCGTTCGGAATCGCCGGCGTCACGAACACCGATGCGCCAGAATTCGTTTGGCCGGTACGGGCCGTAGTGCAAGTCCGCATTGAAATCCGCCCTCATGTGCCGTTTCGTGGCGCTTTCGATGTTCAGGTGTATTTCGGTCGCCGTCGGCTTGACCGACGAAACAGCTCCGCTCACCCTGTCCATGGTGGTGTTGACCCGGTCCAGCGACTCCCCGGCCTTCCGGGTAACCTCTCCCGCTTCCTCCATGGTTCTTCGGGTTTCTGAAACGGTTGTTTTCAGGTCTTCGGTGACCTGCCTATCGGTCAAAACATCTTTTATATGCCTGCTGGTTTCTGCCAGATCGCCGCTGGCCGACCGGAGGTTCTCCATCGTCTGCCTGACATCTGTGCCCACGCCCTTGTCATCGCTGATGAGCCGATCGGCTCGCTCGGTCAGTGCGGCCAGATTCTGTGTCGCAGTATCCATATTTGCCAGTGCGTTTTCCAGCCGCACCGCCAGCTTCGGATCATCAACCAGCATGGCGATGCGCTGGGTGGCGTCCTGCACGTTTTTGCTGGCGTCAACAAGGTTCTCCGACGCCAGAGCGGCGTTAGTGGGCACGGGTGATTGCTCGATGGTCGCCTGGACGATCCGCGCCGTTTCGTTCACGGATTCTGAAGCAGCGACAAGGTTCTTCGATATCTCTGCGATATGTGGCTTCGTCTGATCGGACATGGACGAAAGATTTCGAGCGAAATGCAGCGCCTCGATCGACACCCGGTCGGCCCGGGCGGTCAGCGCGATGACGTTTTTCATGATCTCGTCAATTTGCTGCCTGCGATCGTCGCCCATGAGCGTGGTCTCAATGGAACGGACCGTCTGGCGTGCTTCTTTCACCAGCTCCTCGGCCTCATACGGGATACCACTGAGCCCGGCCAGGCCCGCCCCGGCAATGTGCTCACCATCCTTCAACAGCCGTTTCTTCTTTTTTTCAGTGCGAACGATGCTGACGTATTTATCACCGATGAGTGCGCCCTGTTCGACGAAGAAATCATCACCGGCATACACTCGCACGTGTGGATCGATGGCGATACGCACCGCAGCGTCCTGGTCCGGGAAATCCGGGTTGTCACGGAGGGCAACACTCAGCACCCGTCCGACGCGCACGCCGCTGAGTCTTACCTCTGCACCTGTCTGCAGGCCGGCGGTGTTTTCGAAATGAACTGTGACAATAGTGCTGGCCCACACACCCATGTAGTCGCCCACGAAAAGAACCACGGCCGTAACAAGCACCAGCGCGATCACAAAAAATGCGCCGACTTTCGCCTCATCGCGCACGCCAAATCACCCTGTTGATTGTTCCGGTCTCACTTCCGGGCCGAGGGGACCAGCGTGGTCGCCCTCGACAAATTGACGAACGTGCTCGACATCCGACTGCCTTAGCTCTTCCGGTGTGCCGGTGGCCAGAACGGTATTGTTACCGAGCATGGTAACCCGGTCGGCGACGCGAAAGAGACGGCGCACCTCATGTGTCACCACCACTGAGGTGGTCTGAAAACGGTCACGCAGGCGCACAATGAGTTCGTTGATATGCCCTGCTGTAACCGGATCGAGCCCGCTCGTGGGCTCATCATACAGCATTACCTGCGGCTCGACAACAAGGGCGCGGGCGATCCCGATGCGTTTGCGCATCCCCCCTGAGAGGTCTGAAGGCATGTAATCACCATAGGCCCCCATGTCAACGACCTCCAGGTATTCGTCAACGCGCCTTTGAATCTGCTTTTCATCCCGGATCTTCTGCTGGTGCCGCAGCCCGAAGGCCACATTTTCGGCCGCGGTCATCGAATCAAACAGCGCCGAATATTGAAAGGCCATCCCCATGTCCTTGCGGACTTCGTTGAGCTCGTCCTCGGTCTTGCCGACAATCGGTTGTCCGCAGATACATATCTGCCCGGAGGTGACTGGAATGAGGCCCATCAGACATTTCAGAATGGTACTCTTGCCCGACCCGGACATGCCCATGATGCCGAATATCTCACCCGCATTGACGGCAAAACTGACATCATTAAGAATAGTCCTGCCCTCGATCTCAAAGCGCAGATGCTCAACTCGAATGGTGTGGCCGGGCTGATTGTCCTCATGCATCGGCTGTATCACGCCGGGAAAAGGAAGGTTGTCAGGATGAGATTCGCCGCAAAAATCAGCATGATGCAATAGACGACTGACCGGGTGGTCGCCCGGCCCACTTCGTCAGCCGACATCTCGCAACTGAGGCCCTCGTAACAGGCAACGATTGCGATGATCACGGCGAAACCGTAGGACTTGATGATGCCTGCAAACACCGTCCAGAGCTCCAGATTGCCAGGGATATTGGCGAGGTACGCCTGGGAGTTGATCTGGTGGGTGAACAGCGACAGAAAATACCCGCCCGAAACACCAATGACATCACCGATCAAAACGATGATTGGGACCATCACAAAGCAGGCCACGTACCTGGGAGCGACCAGGTAATCGACCGGGTTCACCGCCATGGAGCGCAGGGCGTCAATCTGCTCGGTCACTTTCATTGTGCCCAGTTCGGCCGTCATCGCCGAACCGGCGCGGGCCGAAATCACGATACACGATAGCGCCGGCCCCAGCTCCCGCGTAATCGTCTCTGCGACAAGCCATCCCACCAGGCCGGTGGTTCCAAGCCTCCCCACCTGTATGGCTGCGTGGTACGCCAGGACCATGCCCGAAAAAGTCATTGTCACAGCAACGATCGGGACCGATTCGATACCGATATGGGCCATTTGATGCATCGTATCTTTGAACGAAAAGCGGCCGCGGAAAATGCCCGCCAGTGTCCGATTATTGAGCAGGACAATGCCACCGAAAAACCGCAGCATTGCTATGAGATTGTGACCGATCCAGAGGACCAAATCGCTTACTCCCCGCGCGACCACTCGCTGAACGTCCGTTGTGTGGCGTTGATGGCAATAAATAATAACATGACACGAACCGTGTCATCGTACACACGCCACAGGTCGTGCCAGAAGCTTCAAGGGTAGGCAATACAGCATCCGTGACAGCAGCAAATGAACGGGTGTGACCTGGCGTGAAGTGCGATTCGTGGACTTTCCTGCCTCCATGCGCCGGTATCAAAACCGGGACCCGGCGACCCGCCCACAGGCAAGGGAATTATAATGCAGGTATAGGGGGGTGTCAAGCTGATGACGAAGCCTCAACAGGAGCCCGCAATGACAATAAAATGATATCATTTTATATGTGTTCATCCAGTGAGCGCCGGTAACCACAACCGGCCTGAATGCGATGTGCTTGCTGCAACCTGCGTCACCGCAACAGTGTTGCACAACGGGGGAGGAATTTGGGCATCCTTCGGGGAAGTATAATATAGAATTGACGTTGATTGTGCATATTGGAGGCCCTCAAATGATCAGAACAAAAGAGTTCCGTGGCATGAAATGCAGGCAGGTTGGTAATTCCGGTCTCTGGGTCTCGGAAATCGGGCTCGGACTATGGAAATACGGATATCCCGAATATGACAGCTCGCGGGTGGGGGAACACAAGGCATTCAAGATTCTGGACCGGGCGCTGGATCTTGGCGTATTCTTCTGGGACACGGCAAATTCTTACAGCGGCGGCGCCGGAAATTCCGAACGCGTCCTCGGCCGCTATTTCTCATCCCGTCCCCGGCGCGTTCGCGACCAGGTCGTGCTGGCGACAAAGGTGACCAATTCGGTCCGGGACGAGCACGAACTCGGGCCGTATCCCGACAAGACGGGAGAGAACTTCACTCCCAACCAGAGCGGCGCCTCCCGGCTGTACCTCCTCGGAGCCGTGGATGATTGCCTGCAGAGACTCCAGGTGGATCACATTGACCTGCTGTATCTGCACAACACCACCCTGTTTGAAGATGGCGAGTTTGAGTGCCCGCTGGACGAAACATGGTCAACCATGGATGACCTCATCACCGCCGGAAAAGTCCGGTATATCGGGGTCTCCAACCACAGCGCCGACCAGCTCGACCAGACCATGAAGACGCTCTCGCGAGTGGGCAAGGACACCTCCCGCCGCATCATCGCGGTGCAGAATTGCTATAACCTCGTTGAGCGCTCGAATGTCGCCGCAGGCGGCGATGGAGATGACGAGGAATTCCTGAGCTTCATCAAAAACGCCGGGCCGACACTGATCCCGTATTTCCCGCTGGCAGCCGGACTGCTCACCGGCCGCTACAGCGAGGGCGATGTTGACGAATCAGGCCGCCTGGCACAGGAAGACGCCATGGGCGAGCGCTTCCTGACAGAACGCAACATGGCAATTGTTGACGGGCTGTCAGAAATCGCAGAAGAAAAGGGATGCTCAATGGCCCAGCTTGCAATCGCCTGGCTGCTGAGCAAGGAGGAGCTGTCCTCCGTCATCGCCGGTGTCACAAAGCTCGAGCATCTCGAGGACAACGCCGGGGCCATTAACGTGGAGCTCAGCAACAAGGACCTCGAGAGAATTGATGAACTGACGAAATAGCCCCACCAATGCTGCCAAAGCTCGATACCCGTGCGGGGAGCCTGTGCCAGGGCTCCCTGCATCTTTGACGCCCGCCGCCAGTATCTACTGCTGCCGCCGGAGGATCTTTTATGAAAGCTTCATGCGGACATTTCGAACGCATCATCGCACTGGAAGCCCCCGGGGGGCCGCCGGGGCGCGTGGCTGTGACCGTCCCCAGTATCGTCTCGCCCGATGAGCGGTTTGATGCACACGTTGTATTGCTTGATGAAAACGGCTATCCGTCGGTCGAAGCGAGCGGTGCGGCGGTTGTGCGGTCGAGCGGCTCCGATGAGGATATTGGGCATGCAGAGTTTGAGAAAGGTCATCCCGCCATTGCGGACGTCTCCGGGCTCTCAGTCCCTGGAATCGGGCTGTGGCGATTTGAGGGCGACTACGACGGCGCCACTTTCTTCAGCAACCCGGTGCTGTGCGAGCACAATCCCCGCCACAGGCTCTTCTGGGGCGACCCGCATGTGCACACCATCATCAGCAACTGCCATCCGGAGACGTGCCGGTCGCTGGACTTCGGCTATCTCTGCGCCCGCTACATCACCGGTCTCGACTGGGTTTGCATCACCGACCACGTCTCCAACGGGCGGACGGATCCCGGAAAATGGAAGACCCAGCAGGTCGCCAGTGCGGTGTACGATGACGCCCCGGATTTCACCAATCTCCTGGCCTACGAGGCATCGCTGAAGGGTGGCTGTGGCGGCGACAACAATGTCTATTTCAGGGCTCCGCAGGCGGAGTATGTGGATGAGTACGAAGACGGGAATGTCGCCACCCTCATCGAAAAGCTTGGTGACGAAGACTTCTTCGTCGTCCCCCATCACACCACCCGCTCCGGAAAACATGGCGAGCTGAGCCACGATCTGTACTGCGGTCCCGAGCATCATCCCAATGTCGAGATTTACTCCAAGTGGGGTGCCGGCGAATACCGGGGCAACCCCGATCCGCTCGACAACATCCATCCCGGTCCGGCATATGTTGCGGACTTTCTCGCCCGGGGAATGCAGTTCGGCTTCATGGGCGGAACGGACACACATGCGACCATGTCCGGCGGATACGGCGAAGAGCCGACCCATATTGGCCGTGATCCCGGCATCACCGGCGTTTGGCTGGAAGATCTGTCCCGGGAGGCGCTCTATTCGGGTCTGCGATCACGCTCCTGTTACGCCACCACCGGAGAACGGATCATTGTTCGCGCCGAAGTGGCCGGATGTGAGGAGGGGACAACCATGGCGTGGGACGATCCGTCGGAGCCGAGGAGGATCAAGGTCACTGCGGCCGCATCCGGATCCATTGCACGAATCGATGTCATCCGCAATGCACAGGTTCGCACGTTGACGCCCGATGGATGGCACGCGGAGTGGGATTTCATTGAGGATGATAACCTCTCAGAGATCGCCTTCGACCCCACGCCGTCCATGCCGCACCCGTTCGTCTATTACTATGTACGGGTCACGTGTGAGAGCGGTGCCCGGGCGTGGACGAGCCCTGTCTGGCTGACACTTTGACCACCAGCACATCCGGTTGACAGGGCAGGCCAGACGCGGTAATATAAAGGTTCCAAGTCCACTGAACAGCATAAACTATCGTGCCAGGCCGCGTCATGCAAAGGATCGAGGATTCTCAACGCCACTTCCGCATATCTCAGAGAATGATTTGCGGCGGTCAAGGGAGGATTTTCCTTTGTGTGCCTGTGCGTGTGGCGTACGGGTCGCTGGTGAAGAAGGCTGGAGATGCGAAGTGAGATCATTCCCCGTTGAAGAGCTTGTTGATCGTATCGGAAATCGCTATGCCCTTGTTGTGGCTGTTGCAAAGCGTGCCCGGCAGATCAAAGAGGGCGCCAAGCCGTTTGTGGAGTTGCAAACCAACAATCCCACGACCATCGCGCTGCATGAAATCGCCGCCGGATACGTCCAGTTGGCCGAGGCCACTGAAGAGGAGCCCGAACGGGTGAAGAAACCCGCTGAAGAGGTGGCGGAGCTTCTCGGCACGACCCTTGATGAGATGGAAGAAGAAGCCGACGACGAGGCCGATGACGAAGATGAGTCCGAAGAAGACGAGGATGATGAAGACGACGACAAAGACGACGAGGATGAATGAATAGCCCGACCGCGCACGGACCAGACGCGTGAAGCGTGAGGGATCACAGTGCATAAAGCCATGGATTATTACGAAGTACTCGGCATTTCACGAGATGCCGACCAGGAAGAGATAAAAAGAGCCTACAGGAAGCTTGCCCGGGAGTACCACCCCGACGTCAACAGCGGTTCGGACGAAGCCCAGGAGAAGTTCAAGGAAATCTCCAAGGCATACGCCGTGCTGTCAGACCCCCAGAAGCGCCGGCGGTATGATTCAGGCGAATCTGTTGATTTCGACGCCGGATTCCGCGGCGGGGGCAGCAGCATCTTCGAAGAGCTGTTCAGCCAGGCATTCGGCTTTGACTTCCAGGGCGGCCATTCAGTCCCTGTCGGCCAGCACATTGAGCAGGCTGTAACTGTCGATCTCGAGGACGTGCTCACAGGAGCCGAGCGCGAGATCGAATACGAGCGTGTCGTCCCCTGTGATACATGCAACGGATCCGGGGCCAGGCCCGGCAGTACTCCGAGGCGCTGTGCAACCTGTGGCGGCCGCGGACAGGTCCAGCGCAGGCAGCACACACTGCTGGGCAACATGGTCACAGTCGTCACGTGTCCCGATTGCGG
>JAWODS010000232.1:0-10983 GCA_046483205.1 Armatimonadota bacterium
TCTGAACATGGAGTTGCTCAAAGAGCAAAAGAAGGCGCGTTTGAAAGGAGCTGACGAGGCGGCCTGAGATGCGGCGCCGGTGGGGTTTCGGTCGGGCTCCGCCCTCCCTTCACCCCACCGCAAACACCAACGACACTCACAGCGCCAAAGAGACAACTCATCCCAAAGTGCAGAAGACTCTTGACACAACAATTTCTCTCTGTGAAGAGTTTCATGAGTTACTGTTGCATTGTGCACGGACAGTAATCCGTCATCCACGCCGCGTGCCGGCTGTATCGGCCTCCTGGCGCTGTTTGCGGGCGACGGCCGGATACGTCAGCTTCCTGATGAGAAACCATGCACCAAACCACAGCGCCGCCGAAGCAACACCCGCCAGAAATCCCGCGGGCAGCCATGCATACCACGGCCATCCCGCACCCCTGAGCAAAAGACTGGCCAGCACAGCCCCGGCCAGCGCGAAAAATGCCACAATCATATCAGCCATCGGCCAGCATCCCATCATGACACTCCAACTGTATCGCATATTCAGGCAATCACGACGTCCATAGAAACATTCCCCACGACATGGACGGATGCCTCCATGGAGGGAATATCAGGCGTCGCACGGAAGTGTACACATGAGCGGCATCTATGTTTTTAACTTGGTGAAAAAATGACTATTGCATACCTCGATGTGTTCTTTGGGATCAGCGGTGATATGACACTCTCCGCCTTGGTGGATGCGGGCCTGGACCCCGACGACCTCCGGGCGGAGTTGCAGAAGCTCAACCTCCACGGGTGGAATCTGTCGTTTGAGAAAACTGTTGAAAAGGGCATCGGCGCAACGCGCGCGACCGTCACGGCCAACGAACACACACACCACCACAGTCACGGTCACGAACATCACTCGCACGGACACGGCATGAAGCCGGGCGAGCTGATTGAGATCATTGAAGCATCGGACCTGCAGGCCTCCGTCAGGGCGCGTTCCATCGCGATGATTGAGCGCGTGGCTGAAGCTGAGGCGTCGGTGCACCAGAAGCCGGTTGATGAGATCCACTTCCATGAACTGGGCGGCCTGGACACCGTCATTGACGTCGTCGGAGCGGTAGTCGGTTTTGATCTGCTCGGCGTCCAGAAGATATATTCGTCGCCAATACCACTGGCCCACGGCTTTGTGGACACCGCTCACGGTCGGCTCGCCGTCCCCGTCCCGGCGGTTGTGGAGATCCTCAAGGGCATTCCCACGCGCCCGCTGGACGTGGATGGTGAGACCGTAACACCGACGGGCGCTGCAATCGCTGTGACGCTGGCCGAAAGCTTCGGTCCACCACCGGAGATGACACTGGCGGCGTCGGGATTCGGTGCGGGGCACAAGGACTTCCCGGAGGGCGCAAACCTTCTGCGGATCATGGTCGGTGAAAGGCAGGAGACGTCCGGCACAGGGGATACGCAGGTCCTGATCGAGGCGAATATCGATGACATGAACCCGGAGCTATACGAACCGGTGAGGCAGGCGGTATTTGGTGCGGGGGCCGTTGACTGCTGGTTTGAGCCGATTTACATGAAGAAGAACCGGCCGGCCGTGAAGCTGTCAGCACTGGCGGCGCCCGAGCAAAAAGAGGCCGTGGCCGAAGCAATTTTGCGCCACAGCACCACCTTCGGCGTCCGGATGACGACGACCGACCGCTTTTGCCTGGACCGCGAAATCCAGCAGGCGCACACCCCTTACGGCAGCGTTGGTATGAAAGTCGGGCGCCTCGACGGCAGTGTCGTGACCGTAACCCCCGAGTTTGATGATTGCGTCGAGCGTGCCTCCGAAGCCGGCGTTTCCGTCAGGCTCGTCTATCAGGCGGCACAGGCAGAGGCTTACCGGTCTATCGATGACTCCCAGGAGGAGAAGTGACATGACCACCCGCCAGATGCTCATCGGTGGGAAGTGGCAGGATTCAGCAGGTGGCGATATCCTGGAGAATATCAACCCGGCGACCGGGCAGGTCGAGTCCCATTTCCAGCGCGGAACTGCCGCCGATATTGACCGGGCGGTAACAGCAGCTCGAAAGGCCTTCGATGGCCCCTGGAGCGACACACCGGCCGATGAGCGCGGAGAGATCATGCGGACGATGGCGACACTTCTGGAGGCCTCCGCCGATACACTGGCTGAATACGAAACCCGCGACATGGGCAAGCCGCTGGCACAGTCACGCGGAGGTGTCGGCGGAGCAGCGGATTTCTTGCGCTATTTTGCGGGACTGGCCGACAAGATCGAGGGGCACAGCCTGGCCGCCCCGGACGGCTATTTCGGCTACAGCCTCCGGGAGCCGTTTGGCGTGGTAGGCTGCATTGTCCCGTGGAACTTTCCACTCCCTCTGGCCTGTATCAAGGTGGCGCCGGCTTTAGCTGCGGGGAACGCCGTCATCCTCAAGCCCTCCTCCAGCTCCCCCCGCACCGCCCTGGAGCTCGGCCGCATCGGCCTCGAAGCCGGTCTGCCGGACGGTGTTCTGAACGTCGTGACGGGCCTGGGGACGGAGGCGGGAGCGGCGCTGGCCGAGCACCACGACGTCGGTAAGATCAGCTTCACGGGCAGCACCGAAGCCGGGCGGTCGCTGATTAGGGCCTCGGCGGGCAATGTCAAAAAGCTCACCCTGGAGCTCGGTGGCAAAACCCCCAATATCATCCTCCCGGACGCCGATCTCGATATGGCAATCCCGGCATCCGCCCGCACCATCTTCCTCAACTCCGGGCAAATCTGCACCGCCGGGTCGCGGCTCGTCGTTCATGAACAGATGAAGGACGAAATCCTGCAGCGGCTCGTGGAGATCGCCGAAAACCTCACCCTCGGCGACCCCATGGACGAAGGGACAAAGCTGGGTCCGATCGTCTCACAGGAGCAGTGGGAGCGCGTGGATGACTACGTGCAATGCGGTATCGAAGAGGGAGCGCGGGTGGTGACGGGCGGGGCAAAGCCCGATGAGCCCCGGCTGGAGGACGGCTGCTTTTATGCCCCCACCATATTCGACGGGGTCACCGGGGATATGCGCATTTGCCGCGAGGAGATTTTTGGGCCGGTTCTGTGCGTGCAAACCTACCGCGATATTGACCAGGCCGTCGAGATCGCCAATGACTGTGATTACGGCCTCGCGGCTGATATCTGGACCACCGACATTGATAGAGCCCATAATATAGCGCGGAGGCTTGAAGCGGGCATCATCTGGATCAACTGCACCAATGTCGTCGGGCCGTGGATGTCGTACGGCGGATACAGGCAGAGCGGGCTGGGATTCGAAAGCGGCATCGAGTGTATTCACGAGTTCACCCGCCTGAAAACGGTTATTGCCGACACGAGCGGCGAACCCAATACGTGGGCGCTGGATTAGGCGGGGAGTATTCCCACCTCCGGCCACAATATGATATGCTCAATGCAGCATGTCACCACCGTCGGAGATGGGGTGCATTCGCCGGACGCTCCTGCAGGGCATGAAAGCACGGGAACAGCCGCATATTTGCCGGTATCGCCCGGTACTGGCTTCAAATTCACCAGAAGTACAGGCGATCGCCGGTTCCGGGAGCACCGACGCGTCACATCGCCGCTGATTCTCTTTGTGGAGTGAAAAATGGATCAAATATATCGCAGTCTCACAGTTTTCGTGATTATCACCCTCCTGATTGTTGCGGCCGGGGTGTGTACGGCGGCCCCCGGCTTCGATCCTGCGACGATGATGAGAGCCGATGGCGTGGAACGCGGCATGACAGGTGTCGGCAAGTCGGTCTTCCAGGGTGTCGAGGTGCAGGAGTTCCAGTTTGAAATCGTTGGCCGGATGACAAAGATCCTCTACGGGCACGACATTATTCTCGGCCAGATTACCGGGGGCCCACCCATCGAACGGAATGCCGGAATCATCGGCGGAATGAGTGGCAGTCCCTGTTACATTGACGGAAAGCTCGTCGGTGCGCTGGGATACGGGTGGTCGTGGCAGAAAGAGGCGATGTTCGGCATCACCCCGATCGAGGCGATGCTGGAGGGCACATGGCCGACGAGCCAGCAGGACCAGGCAACGGTCGAGGGGTTATACAGGGCACAAGAAGCGATTGATGTCGCAGGCCGGCAGATCACCCGCGCAGTCATCGGTTCCTCAAATGCAGCCTTTGCAGATGACCACACCATCGTGCTGAAGCCTGTGTTGCCCCAGATCACCTGCAGCGGCTTCAGCGCCAAAGCAATGGAGCTTATGGGCGAGTTTCTCAAACCTTACAATCTCGAGCCGATGGCCGGGCCGGGAAGCATGGAGAACAACACCCCCGTGGATTTGCAGCCCGGATCCGCGGTAGGCGTGCGACTCATGGAGGGTGATTTTCAGACCGGCGCCGTCGGCACACTCGCGTACCGAAACGGCGCCAGTGTCATGGCATTCGGACACCCCATGATGGAGTTGGGCCCCGTCGAACTTCCCTTCTGCAGCGCCTACATCCACGACATCATGCCCAGCATACAGCGGTCCGGCAAGATCGGTTCGACCATGGAGACGGTAGGTACGCTCTTCAGCGACAATCCGTGGGCCGTCGGGGCGACGCTGGACAAAGAGCCGTCGATGGTTCCGGCCTCATTCACCATCGTGGACAAAAGCCGCGATCTGAAGAAGAGCTATGAAGTGAAGGTTTGTGACCAGCCGCTTTTGACATCACAGCTCATTTCAATGGCCATGATGTCGGCGGTTGAGGCCACCTTCAGCCCCAACTACGAGGGGATTGCCACCCTGCACTTCAGGGTCACCGGGACTGAAGGCGATACGGTGCAGCGAACGGAGAGCTTCTACTATCATTCATCAGTCGTCATGACACTGCTTTCGGACCTGGCCTTCCCGATGTATTTGCTTCAGGAGAACCGCTTCCGGCCCCAGGACATCGAAAATGTTGAGGTAACCGCCGAATTTACCCGCACGGACAACACAGCCCTCATCGAGCGGGTGTATGCGGGTGAGACGGTGGCGCGGGCCGGTGAGCCACTGCATCTGCACATCGTCACCCGCCCGGATGGGGAGGAGGCCGTCGAGGAAGTCGTCACTCTCGACATCCCGATTGACACACCCAAAGGCGCCCTGAGGCTTGCGGTGTGTAACGGCGGTGACGCGTGGACGATACGCTCACGGCTGCATCTGCTGCAGCCGACCTTCACCGACCTGGAGTCTGTGATCGATTTCTTCGAGAAGATGGAGCGTAACGATCAGCTTGCGGTCATCGGTGCGCTGCCGGGGACCGGTCTTTTGGCCGGCGACACAACGCTCTGGCGGCTGCCGGGATCGTATGAGAATCTCATCAAGAGTTCGCCCCGAACCGATCTGCATGGCGGCCGGTCTGAGCTTTCTGAAATACGCCAGAGCAAGCATGTGATGTACGGTGTTGAATACCTTGGACTCCCCACCGCAGACCGCGAGGGGGCAAAAGGCGCCACCCCCAAACCAACAGAACCGAAGTCGAGCAATGACACAGCGTCCGTTGATGATTTTCTCCCCTCCGGCGCCGTCGTCCCTATCACGCAGGGCTGGGCGGCTGATGCTTTCTCCAAAGAGATTGCCACAGGCATGAGGAGACACTTCGACCTCGAGCCGCCCCCCGCCGCCGCGGACCTCCCGCCGGGCCTGAAAATGCTTCTCGGCGAGGAAGATGACGGGGATAGTAAGGATGAAAAAGATGATGAAGAATCGGAGAAGGACGAGGAGGAAGAAAAGCCCGACGCCGATAGGAAAATGACGGCCCGTCAGCCTGATGTGTGGGCGCAAACCGACGCCGACGAGTTCAGCGAGGGCAAGTCCGAGGGCGTCGCGGTGCGCAGCGACGGTGTTGTAACGCTTGCACCGCGGATTTCGAAGATCGAATTGCCGCCTGAATTCTTCGTGCTCTCGTCTGCCGCAGATGCAGACGGCACTCTCTATTTCGGGACCGGTACAGACGGGCGAATATACCGCAGCACCGGAGATGGAGTGGAGCTGTACGCCGCCACAGACGGCTTCATGGTTACCGGGCTGCTCATGGTTGACGATACACTCCTCGCCGCCACTGCACCCGGGGGCAAAATCCTCCGGATCGACAGCAACAAAGATCCCGAAGAGTATTGCGACCTGCCGGTGGACTACGTCTGGGACATCGGCCTCAGCGCAGCAGGGGAAGTGCTGGCATGTACCGGCAGCAGCGGACAGGTATATCGTATTGCAGAGGATGGCTACACCGAGGTCCTCGACGTCAGCCAGGCTCACGTCCTGTGTATGGCGGCTGACGCAGACTATACCTATTTCGGAAGCGCCAGTGAGGGTGTGGTGTACCGTCTCGACGACGATGGCCACTGTTCGGCGCTTTTCGATGCAAAGGGCAGGGACATCACGGCGCTGGCCGTCGCACCTGAAGAGAGTGAGTACGCCGGCAGCATATATGTTGCGACAGACAATAACGGGCTCGCCAGCGAGGGCGGCGTCTATCGGATTGCACCCGACGGTCATATTATTGCCCTGTACGAGGACAAGAAGGTGGCGGTTCACTCCCTCGTATTCATCGAAGACAGGTTGTACGCAGGCACCGGCGATGAGGGCAAGCTGCTTGAAATCACCGGCGAAAAGCGGCATACGTTTGTGTTCGAAAGCGAGGACGAGACCGTCACCTGCCTGCAGAGTGCCGGAAATGGCCGGCTGTACGCGGGCACATCAAATATTGGAACACTTCATGTCCTGGACGCCTCCAGTCCCACCAGCGGCTGGCTGGAATCGTCGGTCCTGGACGGTGAGCGCCTGACGCGGTGGGGCCGAGTGATGTGGCAGGCGGGGGTGGAAGGGAATGCGTCGGCAAAGCTGCTCACTCGATCTGGCAATAATTCCGATCCCACCGATGACAGCTGGAGCAAGTGGTCGGCCCCCCTCGACGCGGGCGAAACCGGCAGCGTCTTCAGCCCTCCCGCGCGGTATCTGCAATACCGTCTGGAGCTCGACCGAAAACAGCCGGGAGATGTGGCGGAGGTCAGCGGGGTCCGCATCGCATATCTGCCGGCGAACCGGGTGCCTGAAGTGAAGTTTTCAAAGCCGTCAGCGGGCAGTGTCATCACCCGCGAAAGCACCGTGAAATGGGATGCGGACGATGATGACGATGACACCCTTCTTTCGACCCTGAAGTACCGTCCGCTGGGAGACGTGGAGTGGGCGGTCTTGCAGGAGGCAAAGGCAGATTCCGAATCATTTGACTGGAACACCCAGGAGGCCGGTGACGGCCCCTACGAGTTGTGCGTGGAAGTCACCGACAGGCCCAGCAACCCCGCTGATCCACAATCGACGGACGCCACCCTGGACTATGTGATTGTGGACAACAGCATGCCGGAGGTGTGGGCCTGGGATGTCAGCGCGCAGAAAAAGGAGCTGGTCATCAGGGGCGTGGCCGTCGATGAAGTATCACACGTCGCCGAGGTCACCTTCCAGGTTGGGGAAGAGGATACCTGGATGGGGGCAGTTCCGCTGGATGGCATGTATGACAGCCCCAATGAGCTTTTCGAGATTCGGATACCGCTGCCGGAGGATGCAACAGAAATCACCATCCGGGCAAAAGACGCGGGCGGAAACGAGAAGAGTGTGACCATCACCTGGCCGAACACGGTCGGCTCACAGCCGGCGGGATAGGGTGAAACCTGTGGCCGGCGATGCAATAGAGGCGGAGATTCGCGCTGTGGACGCCCATCTCGCCGAACGATACGGGAGCAAAGCGCCCAAAAAGCGGCCTGATCCGCTGAGCGGTCTTATTCGAACGATCCTCTCGCAGAGCTCGACGAGCGCCAACACCTCACGTGCCTTCGAAAGCCTTCGAGAGCGTTTCGAAAGCTGGGATGAGCTCGCGGATGCCAGCGATGCGGAGATCGCCGACGCCATTCACAGCGGTGGACTGGCCAACCAGAAAGCCCCGCGCATCAGGGCCGTCGTGAAGGAGCTCATCGAAGAACGCGGCGAAGCGAGCCTGGAGTGGATCGATGACCTGCCGACAGCCGAAGCTCTGGAGTACCTCACGCACTTCAAAGGAGTGGGGCCGAAGACCGCCGCGTGCGTGCTGCTTTTCTCCCTCGGTCGCCCCGTTTTCCCCGTCGATACCCACGTCCACCGCGTCGCCATACGCCTGGGGTGGATTCCGCCGGATACCGATGCGGCTTCCGCCCACGATCTGCTGGGTGAAATGATCCCGGAAAACCGGGCATATCAGATACATTTGAACATCGTTCAGCATGGGCGCGAAACCTGCCGCTCGCAAAATCCGGCGTGTGCAAAATGCGTGCTGCTGGATCTCTGTGACCATGGACAGGACCAAATGCAGGACAACCAGTAATGATGGGACGCTGTCGTGAAGGGAGATTTTTGTGTCTCAATGAACTCACCAAGTATTCTGTTTGTGATCTGTGACCAGCTCAATGCCACAGTCCCGGGCTGCTACGGCGGCCCGGTTGATACGCCGAATATCGATCGCCTGGCCGGGGAGGGTGTTCGATTTACCGATGCCGTCACGCCGTGCCCGATGTGCTCGCCCACCCGTGCCTCCATCTGCACCGGCCAGTATCCGCGCACGCACGGTATGCTGCATAACATGGTCAATCTGCTGCCCTCCCACTGCCCGGGGTGCGAGACGCTGGAGACCGAGCAGGGCATCACCGACGCAGACGTGACGCTGGGGCGGCTGCTGCACGAATCCGGCTATCACACACACCACTACGGAACCTGGCACCTGGCGGGGGAAGACATCTCCCATTATCCCGACCAGTTTCGCATGCATGTGGAGTATCCGGAGGCCGTGGCCGATACCTTCGAACAGGCCCGCCAGCGTCCCGATGACGAATGGATGGAGCAGGGGACATGGGCGCTGCCGGTGGAGGTCAGTGATGCCGTCAGAGATGCTGTCGAGAAGGCCGATGACTTCTGGACGGAATACTACTGGGCGCGCGATATCAGCAGGATGGGGCGTCTGGAGATGCCGCTGGAGGAGGTCTTTGACGTGCAGGCGACCGCCCGGGCCGTGAACCGCCTGCAGGAGGTCGATGGAGAGCCGTTCATGATCACCTGCTCGATGGAGTTCCCGCACAATCCCAGCGTGTGTCCGTCACCCTATTACGAGATGTTCGAGCCTGATGACATCGAGCTGCCGGCGAACATCGACGCCTGTGAGAAGCGCTTCGAAGACACCATGTCCCGCCGCGTGCTCACGGAGCTGGGCGAGGCGGTGTATCGGGAGTTTTTGCGGTGTTATTACGGGAAGGTGAAGCTCGTGGACGACCAGTTGGGTCGCCTCCTCGATGCACTGGAGGCCACTGGACAGGCTGAGAACACAATCGTCATCTTCACAACTGACCACGGCGATTTTGCCGGGAATCACGGGATGGTGCTGAAGATTCCACCGAGCCTCCACGACGACCTGATGAACGTGCCGCTGATCGCCCGGTATCCCGCAGGCCTGGAGCCGGCGGTCAGTGATCTCCCAATCAGTCACATCGATCTGATGCCCACGCTGCTGGACCTGACGGGCCACGAGGTGCCGGACCGGGTCCAGGGGCAAAGCCTGGTGCCATATCTGCATGGCGATAAAGCTCCGGATGAGCTGCGGGAGTATCAGTTCGGCGAATTTGGTGGTGGCAACCCCCGGCGCCAGCGAGAGATTGACCCTGATGTGCCCCGGCATCACATGGTCCGCGGTGATGGATACAAGTATATCGTCCATCCCGACGGCGAAGAGTTCCTGTACGATATTAATGCCGACCCCGGAGAGATGAAGGATCTGTCGGATGACCCCGACCTCCAGGAGCAGAAAAGCCATTTGCAGGGGCTGCTTGAGCAGTGGAAAGCCCAGACGCCGTGTGCCGGGAGCCAGTGAGCCTCTCCTGAAAACTGGGAAAAAGAAAAAGGCCGGACGCCGCGAAAGGGTGTCCGGCCCCTGTCATTTTTTGAGGCCTGCTTCAGAAGTCGTTGCGGACCTTCACCGGCGCCCCGTTGTTCTTTGATGATTCAATGGCAGCCCAGGCGGTGGCCACGGTCTTCGCCCCGTCAACCCCGTCAATAAGCGGGGTCTCGTCATTGACAACGCAGTTGACGAAATGCTGCAGCTCCCCTGCGATGGCCTTTCCGGCGGTTTCTTTGTCGAATTCCATCCAGCGATTGTATCCGACATCCCTGAGGGCCATCCTGGCAGTGGTGTCGGTGCGCTGGCCTTCAACCGTCCCCTCTGTGCCCCAGACCTTCAGATCCAGGCCGTACGGCCGCTGGCAGCCTGATGAGACGGTCACGTGACCAATGACCTCGTTGGGGAACTGGATATTCAGCACCCACATGTCGTCAACTTCCTGCTGGGGGATGTTGAAGTGGTTGCTGTAGGCGGAGACTTCCAGTGCATCGCCGCCGAACCAGCGGATCAGATCGATGGCGTGACAGCCGCCGCCGATGAGAATATGCCGCTTTTCCGGGTCAAACCGCCAGCCGTTGAAGCCACCGATCTTTTCGTAGTTGTGGATGTAGCTGGTCTCCAGGTAATAGATATCACCCAGCGTGCCCTCATCTACCCACTGGCGAACGTCTCGGGGGAACTGGCTGAAGCGCACAACCTGGGCGACCATGAGCTTTTTGTCATATTCGCGCGCCGCCTGCACCATCTTTTCACATTCCTCGACCGTGCGGGCCATCGGCTTTTCAACGATCACGTGCTTGCCGGCCTCAAACGCGGCGATTGTCTGCTCGCGGTGCAGGTAGTCCGGCGTCGTGACCGAGATAATGTCGATGTCATCGGACGCCAGGAGATCCTCGTAATCCGTCGAAGCAACCGGCACATCAAACTCGCCCCGTACTTGCTCGACGAGGTCCTCGTTCAAATCGCACACCCCGACCAGGTCGGCGTTGTCGAGGTTTTTGCACTGGCGAAAATGGCCGTACCCCATGCGCAGTCCGACGATGCCAATACCGAGTCGGTGGCTGGCGGCCGGATCTATGTCAAGAATGTCGGCTCTTC
>JAWODS010000448.1:0-20368 GCA_046483205.1 Armatimonadota bacterium
CCCTGATAGATTTCCCTAATTGCCCCGCTGAATGGACATTCGGACAAATACGTAGCGAACCATCCACTTCTACCAGATCAGCGTTCGTGTCAGTGATCTTTCGCCTGACAGAGGCAGGAAATGATGCCGGTATGTAAACGGTGACGTTGTCATTTTGATCTAGAAACCGGTCCAGCCCTCCGATATGATCGTTGTGAATATGCGATAGTACGACACCATCCACCACTCGCGGGTCAATTCCGAGTTCCTCCATGTTGCTCAACAGGACCGAGCCTTCCCCGCCGACGTCGAAGAGGATCGTCTTCTCTGTCCCCTCTACGAGGCAGGAGAACCCCCACCGCGCTACCAGGCCTTCTGCATGGGGATTGTTATCGTAGCATATCGTAAGTCTCAAATCGCCCTCCTCTGCGTGACGCTGCGACTGCGTTGAATCTCCGGTAGCTGCCGACGGTTCTGTAACCGTCGTACAACCACCGACACCATAAGCGATGATCAACAATATCGAGCTCGATAGGAGTAGCGCCACATCTTTGAGACCTCGCATGATTCTCCTCCTCTCATATATCAATGAGCTCTCGGGCTAATCGTGAGCCTCCAGTGATTTTTCGTAACGAAAAACGTGCCCTCTGACCACTTTTTTCTCGTGGACGAGCCGTTCGTCGTTTTGCTGCTGCAGCACGAAGCCGACCTTGCTGAACTCATGAAGAATTTTCTCCAGCTCAGCACGGTTACCGAACACCTCCGGATCGCCCGGATAAAACGAAAGACAACCGTCCGCCCGCAGTATCCGGAAAAGCTCGTGCAGGATCGCCTCTCGCTGGTGAGGCTGCGGATGATACCACGAGTGCAGCACATCATACAGGAGTATCACATCGGCGGACCTGTCTGACAGTTTCACCACCGCTCGACCGACAGGAGGAAGCACGCGTATGTTCTGCACTCCGGCTGCCTGTGCCCTGGTTCGGAGCCTGTGGATTTTGGATTCGTCCTCATCCAGAGCATAGACGACCGCGTCAGGGCCCACGATGCGGGCGGCCGGGATTGTGTAAGCACCTATCCCACATCCGAAATCAAGCACCGTCTGGCCATGCTTGATCCCCGCATTCCTCAATACTCTCTCGGCCAATTCTTCGGCCGACTCAGGTGGAATTGGCGACCCTGTATCAATCATTGATCCCAACATACCTGCCAATTCTCTCTTTCAATCAGTTCGGTTTCTCTGAATCGAGCCCTGCCCGTGGCCGGATCGCGACTCCTGATGCACACTGTCTGTTCCCGAAACTCGGTCGGCGGCAGCCGCGCGGCTTTTTGCGCCCCTCGGACGCCAATTTTCCACCCATGGATGGATCATATTTGACAGCTCAATTCGCGGGGTCTATTATGCTTACATTCGAATATGACCATATATCGCCCGCTGTGGAATGTCAAGTGTGTCCGGCCGGGCACAGCGACAATGTATGGCACGAATGTTTTATCCCCTACGTCCGGAGCCTCCCGTTCAAATAGATTTGGTAACCGTCAAAATGGTAGCCGGGCGGCAATTCTGACGTTCGATTTCGCAAAAGGCACTGCCGGCCGAAGGGGTTATCGCGCCACTCATTCTTCTACGTTCAGATCGACTGCTCGGAGCATGAAACCGATGATTGACGAAACAGATGAAGCGAACAACAAGCAAAACCACCGCCCTCCACACGTACAGTTTAACTTCGCCATGGGGCTCATACACGGGGTGCTCTTTCGAGCAGGGATGGCCTTTTCTGAACCGATGAGCGTTCTGCCTGTTTTCCTCAATCATTTCACCGGTTCGCAGGCGATGATTGGGGTCTTTTCGGCGCTAATGAACGCCGGCAGCGTGCTCCCACAACTGTTTGTGGCTAACAGGCTGGCAGGACGTCGCAGGAAGAAGCCGGTGCTGGTGATCGCCATCTGGATCCGGGCTGCCGTGTGGCTGTTTCTGGGATTATTGGCATACTTCTGTCCTGCGGATCAGTCAACCATCGTACTGGTCGGTCTTCTCGTACTGCTGTTCGCTTTTTCATTTGCCGGAGGAGTCGCGACAATCCCATTTACAGATATCTGGGGCAAGGCGCTGCCGGCGACGTTACGGGGCCGATTCTTCGGCCATCGCCAGCTGTGGGGCGGTCTTCTGGCAGTGGGAGCGGGCTATGTGGTAAAGCAGATCCTGGGCAATCCGGAGATACCGTTCCCGAGAAACTACGCATTCCTGTTCTTACTCTCATTTGCGTTTATAGCGGTCTCATACGTTGCTCTGACCTGCCTCCGGGAACCGGAGAACTCCTCTACTGGACGAACGCGCAAGCTGGGGCATTTCCTGCGAAGATGCATAACTATTTTGCGAAAACATCGCAATTTGAGAATCTTTATATTCAGCCAGCTCGCCGTGGGATTTGCTACCTTTGCCATGCCCTTTTACGTCCTCTACGGCAAAAATGAACTGCACATGGCCGCGGAGCAGGTCGGAATACTAATTGGAGCTCAGATGGCCGGAAGCATTGTCTCAAACGTGCTGTGGGCACACTTGAGTGATCGCGTGGGGAACCGGATTGTGATCATCCTCACCGCAGTGACCGCGGCGACGATTCCGCTGCTGGCGTTGTTATCGTCCGGTGTTGGCTGGAAGCTTTTGATCGGCGTTTTTGCACTCATCGGCTTCGCGACCAGCGGACAGGGGATTGGCTTCACCAATTATCTGCTCGAGATTGCACCCGAAAGACTCCGGCCCACATATATCGCGCTCCGGGGCACCCTCAACGGTCTGACGATCGTCTGGCCGATATTGGGCGGTGTCGTAATAGATGAATGGTCGTATCCGGTCACCTTCACAATAACGTTGATAGTGCTGACTGCCGGGCTGGTCCTGTCGCTGGCATTAAAGCCCGTCAGAAGTGACAATGTTTGAAAAAATGTTGGGCAGACAAAAACACGCCCGGCGCCAAATACCATCCATTTGCAACCGTGCTCATAGATGATACTGCACTGACGCAGCACAGTGACACCCGTAATTTTGCCCGCCCTCCGCCGCCCCTTTATCTCACTGATTACACCGGCTACAAGCCAGCGCCCGGAAGACCATTCATCCCAAAGTGCGGAAGACTATTGACACAACAGCTTCAGCTTATGAAATGCAGAGATCCCCGGACAGCACTGGCCGGGCGATTGGACTATATGTCTTTTGTTATCACTTCGTATTGAAGGAGCTTTGCCAGATCTGTCCAGTGCTCCCGGTGGTCACCGTAGAAGACGACTCTGTGGTTACCGAAAGTCCGCCAGTCGAGGTTTTCGAGAAGCTTTCTGGCATCCGTCTGTACTGCCACCTTCGTCCTGCACAAAATGTCATGCCAGCCGGGGAAGAGTGTTTCGCCGTCCACCGTTTCTCCGCTGAACAGCGACAGCTTCTCATCATGGACACTGACCTTGGTGACCGTAACATGCTCATTGGCCGGCAGGAAAACCTGTGCAGATGCTCCCCCCTTTTCCTGCTGGTCTGCCGGCCATTGCGGAAGATTCCTGATGGCATACGGGACACGCCGATCGCCTCCATAGGGATTGAAGGGGCATTCGCAATGACCGATGTATGCCCTGTCGGTCTCTTCGTCGATGACATAATCACCGTTGAAACCAGTGGTGCCGATGGCAAAAAGGCCGAGCTGCTGCGTTACCAGAGAATCCACGAGCGTTTCGGAGGTCGCGACGATCCCTTCGGTACACAGCTGTGAAGAGGGCATGCCCTGCGATGGAATGGGGCCGGCCGGATAGTTCATAAAGACACCATAGCCTTCGGTGGTGATGGCGTCGGCGTCGTATTCTTTCATCATTCCCTTCATCGCCAGGTACAGCCGGGCGGATTTCTGTATTTCGTCTTCATTGGTTCCCCGAATACCGACGGCTTCCCGCATCCAGCGCTGTGTGATCTCCCTGGCTTCGTCCTCGTCAACACCGTCCATTGTGCCGATCATTTCCTCCTGCGGGCGTGCAATAACTTCCGGGCCGAGGGTCTCGAGGTTGGCAAGATACCGCTCCTCGTAGGCGTCCCATCCCTCCTCTTCCAACTGCAATGCTGTCGGCTCGTAGCGCCCCAGAATAGGCTTGTCGGTAACGATGAGGACTTTGAGATCCTTTATCGTCGTGACGGTCTGAACAAGGCGGATTTTGTCGGCGATGCTGCGCAGACGCGCCAAAAACGTCTCGCCCGACGCATCTGGAATGACAGGCAGCGAGGCTGTGAGTACCCTGTCGGCACCGTAAGCGTCATACGGGTACTGCCACTGCCCCCACAGGGGATGAACTGCTACGATTGGCAAATCCATCTGGAGCAGGTCTGGTGGCACATCGCCGAAATACAGGACCCCGTCAATATTTGCGATGTCGGCGTGGACATTTGCCACGGCCGCCTTCTGATCCTCAACATCAGTCCCGCCGACAAATTCCACACCGTCACACCGCTCCTGTATCTGACCGAGAATTTCCTGGTTGGTGAGGATCTGCTGATCGGGATGATGCAGCGGATACGTCTGCGTACTTCCGAAAAGGCCGCTGGATGAGAAAGATACATAGATTCGGGCCGTCGGGGTGATGCCTGTATTACCTGTTGTCATTGATAGACCTCCCTGAAATCCAAAGCTGAATTTGCCCGACATCAATGAGCTACGGCGCATTGCTTCGAACCACTTCCGTATATTGCCCGGCTACCTCGCTCAGCAGGTTTTTCAGACGTGTCAGATCCACGGGATGAGGTACGATGGGGATGCCCATCCAGTCTGAGAACTCCAGCAGCTTCTCTGGACAGCTGGCGGCATATTCATTGTAGATATCTACGGCGTCCAACAGTATGGCCCTGTCGTTTTTGGGGAAGGTTTCGTTGGCCTTTCCGTGATCCCAGTCCTGGAAGATGATCTTCCAATACTTGAGCCACCCCGGGGTGAGCCAGTAAACTTTGTCACCGCCGCTTATGCGATCACGCTCCTCGCGTGCGCAGATCATATCCACACAGTTTCCCGCCTGTATTCTGCGTGCATCTGTCTCATGCGCTTCGATAAGATCATCCACGAGTTGCGGGGGACTGGTGGCCATGTTGATGTAACATTTATCACCATATACGACGATGACGCGGTCGGAGTATTGTCGTGCCCGGTAGAGCTGGCGCGTGAGGTGCTGTTTCAGCCTGTTATTGTTTTCGTGCAGACCGGCGATGGTGTAGAGTATTTTATCCGCGTCAAGAAACCCGCTGTGCCATAGAGCATTCAGTTCGGGACTGAGCGTCCCACACGATACGATGGTAAATCCGCTAAAGGTCACCGTACGTTCAACTCTTTTCATAGGATGCGAACTGTGATCTACGGATCTTCCGACGGCTGTTCGCCAAGCTGTTTCTCCCTGTGGGCAATATCAGCTTCCAGATCCTCCAATCGCTGCAGCATCCCCGGAGACAGCGAGTGAGCGGGCATGCTGCTTTTCAGAGAATCAAGCTCGCTCTTCAATGTCGCGATTTCTTCACGCAGTTTTTCATCTTCAGACGGCGACGCGTCGCTCGATCCCATGATATGCTCCCGCCTTCATACTTTTGATACCGGCTTCATGCACCACGACAGCTTCTGTCATCACCTGTGCAGGTCGGGCGAGAAATCTTCAAAGCTCCGTGTATCCGCTTACACCGGGCGATCCAGTTTTTCTTTCGCCTCCGCCAGAAGCTCACGCACCGGCAGGTTCTGCGGACATGCCTCCTCACACTGCTCGCAGTCCAGACAATCATCAACGGTCCTGTCGAACTCGGCGTACTCCTGCCGCCCCTGCGGCCATTCCCAACTAATTCGCTGCTGGTATTCCAGGAGGCGAAGAATCCCGGGGATGTTGATCTCCGCCGGACATGGCATGCAGTAGTTGCACTGGTAGCAGTACCCGCGGCTCAGTCTGGCTCCGAACTCCCGCAGCTTTTGCTCTTCAGCGGCGTTTAACTTCTCGAACTGGTTGGCAACACCGACATTCTGCTCGATTTCCTCCGGTGATTTGACACCCGTCAGAATCATGGGGAAAGCGTCATTGTTCAAAGCAAAGCTCAAACATTCTTCGATGGTCGGCTTACGGTCTGAATCAATCGGAGTGAGATCGAGAAGCCGAGAATTGCCGAATACCTTCATCACGAAAAGCCCTATATCGAGCTTTTCGGCCAGCGGAACAACCTCGGTTTCCGCCTCAATGTTTGCAATGTTATAGGTTACCAGTGCGGCATCAAAATGCCCACTTTGCAGCAGCTTTCGCATCAGCCCCCAGTTATGCCCGGTGACACCGATGTTGCGGATTTTCCCGGCCTGTTTGGCCTCATGCAGGGCGTCGGTGCCCCCCTCGTTCATGAGCGTCTCGTATTTCGTGGTGGTTGAAACATCGTGGGGTTCGTACAGGTCGATGTAGTCCACGCCCAGGGTCTGCAGGCTTTCATCAATGTTTCTCTTCATGCCCTCGTAATCCATCTCGGGGGATCGCGAGCTCAAATAACACTCGTCCCGACGGGTCCTCATCACCTCCCCGATCTTCTCCTCGCTGTCACCCCTGCCGTAAGCCCGTGCAGTGTCGAGGAAATTGACGCCGAGGTCGAGAGCCCGATGCACTGTAGCGACCGCCTGCTTTTTGTCAACTTTTGGAATGGTCATTCCCCCAAAGCCGATTCGGGAGACCTGAAGATCTGTTCTGCCAAGACGTCGCGTTTCCATATCAATCCTCCTGAGATCCCGTGGTCCTGGAAGATAGGTTTCGCAACAATTCACCTCTGGCCGTTCTCTTCATCCCTGTCGGCATCTGTGGCGTGCCCCGGGCCTGCTTCGCTGGTTTCAATGACAATGACATTCTGCACCAGGTCAATGCGCTGAATTCGTCCGGCGATCGTTTCAGAGGCGCCGAACAGTTCACTGATTGTCAACTCGCCGTCGTTGCACTTGATGCGCGCAACATCCTCGAAACGCGGCTTCTCCTCAAGCGACCCGTCAGGCTGCTGAATATGAACGGCAACAAGGCACATGCTCTTTCCTCCGTTACACAGATCGGTGTGATACAGATTTCGCTACCGGGCCTGCATGACGCTCGCAACGAGCGCGTGACTGATTTCACCAATATTCGTTGTGCCGGTCGAAACAGGTTTCCCTTCCAGAGACGCTTCAAAAAGAGCTTCATCGTATTCAATCGTACCGAGCACGCTAACCCCGGCCTCTTGCAGCTTTTGGATCAGTCGCTCGGCCATCTCAGGGGAGCGTACTTTATTGAGGATGGCCCCGGCGAAGTTCGCCCCAGCCTCGGAAGCAAGCTGCTTTACCTTCGCCGCCAGTGACACCGATTCCAGCGAGGGCTCCACAACTGTCACCACTGCATCAATGCTCGTCTCCACGCCCCGGCCGAAATGCTCGATACCGGCCTCCATGTCCACCAGGAGCATGTCGTTTTCGGCAAGCTGCAATTTCTTCAGAAACTCCCTGCTCAGCACGCCCATCGGACAGGCGCACCCCTCCAGTGCCTGGTGAATCTTGCCCACGGTAACCAGCACGCGCCCATCGCTTTCCATGCGATACTCAGCAGGCAGATCGTCAACAGCAAGTTCAGGACGCGCCAGGACCGACATATTGCCCTCGTCGCCATCAGAGAATGTCTGACGCATCTGCCGTTGCACGCTACTCTTGCCACCGACCAGTTCCAGAAGCGGGCGAGGTGACTTTTCAAAGCCCAGCATCCAGTGAAGACACGCATTTGACTCATCCGAATCAACCACGATGACACGCCTGTCGGGGCCGGAAAGTGCGTGGGTCAGAAGGGCGACCGTTGTGCTTTTCCCGGATCCGCCCTTCCCGCACACCGAAATCCCTATATTTGGCACTGTGTGACCTTCGTCCCTCCGCACGGGTGTGGCTCCTTTCCGTCCTTCACCATTGCACCTACTGAATATTTTATGCCAATATTCGCATGATTTAATATTATAGCCGTCCTTTTTCTCAATATCAAGTTTCGACCGCCACGGAAGAAAACGCATGCAGGGAGAGAAGGGTGAACTCTGAGATTCGTCGGGGCGAAAAGAGGGATTCGGTGCCGGAGCGGGCGAACAGTAGCTGCGGCGGACTTACAGTGGATCGTAACTTTGTCCGCGACCGGTGCCCCTCATACAGACAGCAAAGGACCTGTGCGCGCGTTCATTCTCCACGGTCCGATCCGGTCGGTCCCGTGATAGTATTCACCAGCGCCGTTGATGAAAGGTCGGCCGCTCAGCATCGGCGGACGAACTGCCTATCCTGTCCGGCACGAACACCATTGACATCCATGAACAGGAGGGCATAATCTGCCCACCTTCAGCTATCTTTTTTCGGAGGAGCCAGCCATGCCAGACAAACCGTCCATTCAGGAACCGGCGCGCGATGTGCCGGTCGTTGACGAATATGATATCTGTGTGATTGGCGGCAGTTGCACCGGCGTGTTCGCAGCGGTGCGAGCAGCACGGCTGGGGGCTCGTGTCGCCATCGTTGAAAAACACAACTGCTTCGGTGGGATGGCAACCGTGGGGCTGGTGAACGTGTGGCACAGCCTGCACGACACGGAGGGCAGCCGGCCCATCATCGGCGGCCTCACCAGTGAGGTCATTGAACGCCTGGACAACCGCAGGGCCGTGGCCGGTTCTGACCAACTCTCCACCGCTTTCCGCCTGAACACCGAAGAGCTGAAGATCGAGCTGGATGAGCTGGTCATCGAACACGACATCGTCCCGTTTCTTCATGCATTCTACTGCGCCCCCGTGATGGATGGTGACCGCCTCGACGCGGTGATCGTTGAGAACAAAAGTGGTCGGCAGGCGATCCGCGCCGCGCAGTTCATTGACGCGACCGGCGATGCGGACCTTGCGCTGGACCTCGAACTGCCTGCTCATGAGCCCGCAGCACTTCAGCCGCCGACGACCTGTGCGAAGTTGTACGGCTTTAACAGCCTCGGCGATTTCGACTGGCAGGCGGCCATTCGCGAGCACGGCGAGGAATTCGGCCTCGAGTCAGACTGGGGCTGGGGCGGCATCATCCCCGGAATGCCAGAACTGCAGTTTCGCGCCGACATGCATGTGTTCGACCTGGATACCACCTGCGCTGAGGAGTTGACCCGTGCGGAGATTGAAGGACGCCGAAAAGTGCGTGCGATGCTGGATGTCATGCGCAAATACGGCCCCGAAGAGGCGTCTGTTCATCTGGCGGGGCTTGCGGCCAGCATCGGCATCCGCGAGACTCGCCGCGTATGCGCCCGCTATCGCCTGACGGGTGAGGATGTGCTCGGTGGCCGCCGCTTCGAGGACGCCATCGCCAACGGTTCGTATCCGGTGGACATCCATCATGCCGACGGGACGGGTATCACCTTCCGCTATCTGGATGGCACCGAACGAGTCATACCCGAGCGCGGGGCCTCGCCGGTCGCGGGACGCTGGCGTGATCCCATTCCCGACGATCCGACCTTCTACCAGGTGCCCTTCCGCAGCCTGCTGCAGGAACGTGTGCCCAACCTGATGCTGGCCGGACGGATGCTGGACGCCGACACAACCGCATTCAGCGCCGTGCGTGTGATGGTCAACACCAATCAGACCGGCGAGGCGGCAGGGGTGGCAGCCTGGCTGGCGCTGGACGGAGGGATACCGGTGCAGCACGTTGATCCCACACACCTGCGCGAGGCCCTGGCCGCCGGCGGTTCGGTCATCATTTGATACCATCGGCATCTGGCAATCCGGCCCGTGCGTACCGGTAGATCACTGAGTGATGCTGCAACCATCCCGTGAGTGCGTCAATCCTCCGGCAGGATGGCAAAATCATCAAACCAGAACTCCTGCCCCTGGTCTGCCTGCCAGTTCGTGCGCAGGAGGAACTGGCGCAGATACTGCAGACCGGGGTGAGCCTGCCGCGCCTTTCGGACATCGATCGTGATCTCGTGCCATTGTCCGTCATACACCAGGGTATAGACCCCGAGATCTTCATTGCGGGTGTCGGCTCGCTCAGCCGTCCCTCCGAGAATAAATCCCCCGGGCTGATCCGGGCCTCCAAACGTGTTTATCTCGATCCCCACCGGCACACCCTCCGGAATGCGGTAGGCGAAGCGCACGAATGGATATTCGTCGATCTTCCATGCCCCCGGCGCGATCTGTGCCGAGGTGTTGTTCGCCCTGTCACCGCTGTAAAAAAGGTGCATGCATTTGCCATCACCGCCAGGCCGCACAACCCGCTCCTGGCCGGTTTGATGTCCTCTGTAAAACTTCATGTACCAACCCCACTCGCTCATGTAGGTTTCATCTTCAAAATCCACATCCACCAGCGGCAGCACCGGATCGATCCGCTCGGGTATATTCACGAACAGGGCCGCAACGCTGCGACGACCGTTGGTGAAGACCGCACGCGCGACCACCCCATAATGGCCAGTCTCTGCATAGCTGTGCGTGGGCGCCTCCTCGTGCGAAAAAGAGCCGTCCTCGAAGTCCCAGGTCACTGAGTCGATCTCTTTGCCCGGTGTGTCCAGGCTGAACTGAATCGGCTGGCCGGGTTCGGCGACGGCCGGTTTCGCAAGCGCAATCATCGCCGTCGGGTGCTCCACGCCGTGCTGGAAGGCGCCGATATCGGGTGCATCTCCCGCCCACGGCAGACTCACGGGCATTCCGTCCTCCCACGTCACCTCGCGGTCGAGATGCAGGATAGCGGGCTGGTAGTATCGAAGCTCCACGCGCTCAATCTGGGCGATATTGCTGCCCTCGCCAATGGCGATGAAGTCACCTTCCTCTCCCTCAATGCCGAAACCGTCGTAGAAGGGGACGCCATCAGTTACGGGCAATGCTGTGCCGGTGCCCTCACCGAGTGCCAGTGCCAGGGGCGTCCCCGCATCAATTGCCTCGCTGTCGGCCGAGAGCCGGTAGTCGCGATTATCCGGGTCCACAAAGGCAGGGTCGGCGTCGATGTTGCGATGGAATTCCGACCAGAAATCCCCGAAGGTTGCCGTATTCTGATTGGCTTCCTCGGCCGTCCAGAAGCTGCCGCGATAGTGTACCACCGTCTGCCCGGGCCCGGTGCCGCGAAAGAGGTTTGTGATGAACTGATTGTCACCACTTATACCCTCGTTGCGCGCCACCTGTACGCTGCCCCCGTACGGGTCGTTGCGATAAAAAATATTGTTCTGGAAGATGTGCGCGCTCACATTCATCCCGTTCAGGCGCCAGGCCGGGCCCAGATTGTCGGTGAAAGTATTGTGGTAAAAGCGGGAGTTCATCGCCCGGAACGGATAACGGTAGAGGCCGGTTGGCGAGACTCCCCGCCAGATGTAGCTGCTCGTGCTCAGCGGCATGCCGAGGTTGTCGAAAACTCGATTGAAACGGAAGATACTTTCGTCGTAAAGATTTTTGGCGACAGGATCTGCAGACCATGCGCTGTCGCGGGCACGGGTGATGATGTTGCCCTCAATCAGAAGGCGGCCCGAGGCCCAGAACGAGTAGTTGCGCCCCCACTCGGCTCGAAACACATTCCCTCGCACCACGCTGTCCACCATCTCCTGCAAAACCAGGGGGCAGTGACCCACCCGGGTGAATGAATTGCCCTCAATCAGCATCTGCGAGCAGTTGAGCGGGCGAAGGGTGTCGCTGGTGACCGTATCTTTGCTGAACACGTTGTCCAGGAGCTTGATCTGCGCTGAGTTGCGTATCGAGTGCGTTGGACGGGCACGGCGCATATTGCAGCCCCGGATGGTGAGATAGCGGCTGTCGTCAATATCGAACCAGCCGCCCGTCCTCAACCCGTCAACCTCGAAGCCCTCGACGATGACATGCTCGTGTCCGTTGAACCTCATCAGCATCGGCACATCTTCGGCCACCAGCCGCGCCGCCCGCGGCTGTATCGAACGGTACGTTACCGGTGCGCCGGCGGTTCCGCTGTTGTCCGGGGCGATGGTTCCGGCGTATTCGCCCTCCAGAAAGATCGCCGTATCCCCCGGCTGCAGCGTCTCGTTGGCCTTCGCAATGCTCTGCCAGGGGTTCTCGCGGTCGCCTGCGGCGTTGTCATCACCGTCCGGGGAGAGATAGTACTCCGCTCCGATTGCCGCCGGTGCAGCCGTGAGGGCAAGACCGATCAGCATCGTAATCATCAGCAATCCCGCCTCTGCTGAGTTCATCAGTATTCCTCCCTGAATATTCCATGTCCCGCTGGTCGCATGAAATGCTTATTGGGCCTCACAGGCCGTAGTGACTTACAGAGGTCCTGGCGTCCGAAAAAAGCTCGAAACGGGCTGGAAGCGTAGCTGATTGCATGCGCAATCAGCATTTGGAGTTTGCAAGCAAACTCCTACAGGCGACAAACAACGTCGCCACCTGCGATTTGAACGTCAAACGGCTCAAATCGCAGGCCGAGCCACGGGGATGTCTTGTGCTGTCCGACATAACTCCAAAGGCCGAGCCACGCGAGGTGTTTCGGGGCTCTTTGGTGTTTTTATGAGGCACTGTTTCCTTACCAGCAAAATCGAAGTGGCTCCGGTGCTCACTGAGCCGGCGGAACCTCCCAGGACCACAGGTGGGCGCCGTGTGAGCCTCCGAAGTACAGTCGGCCATCCACATATGCCCCACCATTCCCGAGCCCGCCGGGAGCTTCGGCCACCATCGTCACCTCGTATGTATTGGGGTCAAGCTCGGCGATGCCGCTGCGAAACAGTATAAAAATGCGGCCGTCTGGTATCTGCACAAAGATGCGCGGGCCCTGCTGGAACACGGTAGAGCCGAATTCCTCCCTGAGATCCGCCTGATGCACGATGGTGCGTTCGACCGGATCGAATACGAAGAACAAACCGCGATCAGCAGTGCCGAATACTTTCCCCTCAGGGCCCACGATCATGTCATCGTAGCTGTCTATACCGTCAATCAGCGGAGCGTGCCAGTCGATCGTACGGCTGTCAACATCCAGCACATACAGCTCTGCCGGACCCTCAGCCTTTTTTACGCCACCGTTGGCAGGACGCGTCGCAGTCCCCCCAATAATCTTTCCGTCCGCCAATGCGACCATGGTCATGGTGAAATGCCAGGGAATCAGTTCCTCGTGGGTGAGCAGGTCGGCGGTCTCGTTCTGTCTGTCATAGAAGACAAGCCCGCCCCCCGTGTGGCCGTAATCAGGCATGCCTCCCATGATGACATGCCGGTCGTCAGGATGTGCCAGCACCGCATACGGCCGCTGGACATCCTTTTTCGCCTCGGCCACGCATCGGGGGTTGCTGTCCGGGTTGTCTTTTACCGTCTTGACCCATTCGCGCTCGAGGTCCCATTCCAGGAGGACACCACGCGGATAGGTGCCGATATAAACAAAATTGTCACTGACCGTCAGAGTATTCCACTGGGTGTAACACCCATGGCGGTCCCACTCATTCGTGCCTGGATCGTAGGCGAAGAACCGATGCGGAATGTATGTGCCACCGATAAGACGGCCGTCGGGTGTCGCTGCGAGTCCCATCCCCGCACCGCCTTCAGCATTGAGCTCGAACTGCATCTCACGCGTTTCGTCGGTCTCGGGATTCTCTACGACAAGCCGGCCCTCAATCAGGTCCAGCTTTTTCACTCGCTCGCCGTTGGGCAGTTCCCGGTGCTTCAAGCCCTGGGAGCCAGTGATGATGGACTTTTGATCGATATCGGGCTTATCATCGAGCTTGCGACTCTGGCCGTCATAGATTTCGTACCACTGCCGGTCTTCATCAGAACCGGTGACATAACCGTAAACTCGCCCGTTGACATCCGGGTACACATGCACTGAGTAGCGTCCCTTGCTCACGACCTCATCGCGAGGCACAACGGGGCGAGTCTCCCCCGTCTCGGCGTTCAGCATGATAATCTGTCCGGCGGCCATGTCTATGCCGACATAGACCCAGCCCGCGTCGTCGGCTGCGATGGATTGAGGAAACTGTCTGGAGGGGTGCTCGTACACTGAACCGTACTCCCGGAACTCACCTGTCCGCGGATCGTAGCTGACTACGTCGCTGTTGTTGGACAGGGCCGCCCAGATGACCCCATTATCGTCTTCCGTCATGCTTCTGGCCCGATTGGCGCCCTCAGGGCCCTTCTGCACGACGGTAAACTCGCGCTGCTGAGGGTCGAACTCCATGAAATGACCGCCGAAATATGTGTAATACAGGCCCTCGCTCGAAAGCAGTGAGGAAAAAGGGCAGTCCCTTTCAATCGGGCGTGGGATTTCTTCAATCTCGCCTGTCTCGGCATCGATCACGCCCAGAGCGTATGCGTAGCGGTGATCAAACAGCCACACCAGCACCACGGCGCGCCCATCTCCGTCCTCAGTGCATACCATTCCGCGGCTTGTGGCCACCGTGGAAAGTGGGCCATGGTCTTTGAAACCGTTCCCCAGGTCCTCAGGTTCGGCCTGCAGGGGCATCGCGATCATGATGGCCATTAACAAACCGAACACCAGTGTCACGCTCAACAACGTAGGGCACGGATCTGAAGCCATGGGATATCCTCCTGCTGGGGCAGGCTGAGCTGCTTCTATCGCATTATATCCTGTGTCCACTCACCAGTGCGGTGAATGCTCACTTATCGCTGCCGAGAAACCAGTAGCTGGAACCGCCGTAGTCAACGGCCATGAACGCGTTGCGGGTTAGCCATTTCGCGTGGCCGTCAACGAAGCCGACGTTTACGCCGTCGTTGTGGGTGGCCGGCCAGGCTTCGTCATACACGGCGTGATCGGGGTTGGTCCACAGGCCGTTCCACCACAGGGGGCTGCGTCCGCTCCGTTCATTGCAGTCGGCCAACATCACAAATTCGGCCGGCTTGTTAAAATCGCCCAGTTTCACGCCCTCATACATGGCACCTGTCCGTCCATCATAGTGATTGCGATACCCGCACTGGATATTCCAGCCGTAGCCAAGCCAGGACCGGCTGCTGGGACACTTGAAGAGCTGTTCATTCTTTGCGTACGGCATTATCTGTGTGACCCACGTCATCCAGCTTAGTGCCAGGCTCTCATCGTCGTAGAGATACTTTGCAGCGTACGTTCCCGTAACCGAGCCGTCCAGGTCCATCACACCAAAGGGTAGCGTTTCGTCGTAGTCCTGGGCATACATCTGTACGCCCAATCCGATCTGCTTGACGTTACTCAGACAGGACGTCTGCCGGGCCTTCTCGCGAGCCCGGGCAAATACGGGAAAGAGGATTGCCGCCAGAATCGCGATGATAGCGATCACCACCAGCAATTCGATCAGCGTAAAGCCATCTTGCCGCAACATCACAACCAACCCCTTCTTACCTCCGGCAGGTATTATACGGAACCTTCCCCTATTTATTGCTTCCCCGCCAGAGAATACCTTCTTTGTACGTCACTATCCTGTTGAGGAACTCCCGTGCGGATTCGATGACCGTCGCCTCGTTCTCGCAGTCTTCGACACAGCATCAAAAGCAGCATGAGAATTAATTCTCGATCCCGCATCGGCCCCACGCGCAGGCGGCAGCCTTCTCTCCGAGTTGCACAGGATCATTGACATCACGCCTTCGGGCCTGCCAGCGAACTACTGCTGCGAGACCTGCAGTGGCCGAAGAACGCCGGTCTCATCTCCGATGATGAGGCTGTTGCCGAGCTGCTGGAAGCGCCAGCGGTTGCGCTGCGAGGGTGGAGCGGGAGCCTCCGATGCGTGCATCCCCGCGAATTCTCCGTCGGGCAAGAGCCGGTAGATGTTACCGTCGGTGCATTGTACGAAAACGCCCTCTGCCCCTGCCGTAACTGCCAGCACTCCGCCGGGGAGGAATGTCGCCCACTGAAGCTCGCCGGAGATGTCGAAAGCGGTCAGCCACGCCGACATCGAACCGACCAGTACCTCCCGAGTGCCGTCGCCGTCGAGGTCTGCGGCGGCGACGCTCGTGGCTTCAGCGGCCAGGGGGTATTTCCAGCGGCGCTCTCCGGTTTCTGCATCGTGAAGTGCGACCTCCGCGTACACCCCGCCCCGGCCGACCACCACCATCCGGTCGCCGGCTTCGTTCATTTCCACGACTTCACACGCCGTCACGCGCGTCGAATCCCACGAGCCCCGGTCGGTTGGAAGAGCGTTTTGAGTAACGATCTTTCCGGCTGCATCCAGACGCCACGTCCGGCTACCCGAGGCACTATTGTTGGCATTTACAAGCAGATGTGTGGCGCCCTCGGGTTCCGGAACGGTGGTGAGATCATTGGGCAACCCCCATTTGAACTCGCACTTCCATAACAGCTCTCCCCCACCGGAGACAGCTTCGATAAATCCGCCACCCGTGCCCACAAAGATCTCAGTGGCTCCGTCTCCGTCGAGATCTGCAGGCAGGATTTCAAGGACAGGCGCGGCGTATCCCATCATCCACCACGGCGCCGCCTGGTAGCGCTCTTCGGACACGAAGCACTTGTGCTTCCACAGCGGTGCCTGGTCGTCGGCGCTGACTGCGTACAGGTGCTCGTCCTCTGAGCCGATCAATGCCACCGGACTCCCTTCGAGCGTGGCATGGCTCACTGCCAGCACCGGTCCCTCTGTGGCGTATTCCCACAACATCTCTCCGCCCTCATCCAGACAGACCGCGCGGCCGTCATTCAGCCCCACCAGTATCTCGTCTTTTCCGTCGGCGTTGACATCACCAACGTGATAGCATTCCCATGAGCCGCGGCCGCCCACCTCGCTGCTCCATGCCACCGGTATTTCTGCGAGATCATCCGGGACTGCCGGAGGGGCCTGCGCACGCGGAGATGCAGCATCCTCTTCGATGGCCGCAACGAGGTCGCTGAGGATCTCGTCTGCGTTCAGCGTTACCTCCAGCGAGTGCACCCCCGTCTCGAACCGCTGTTGCGTATCTCCCACGGTCACAGTGACCGGTTCAGCCGCCTCGACCGTCAGGCGTCCGTTTGCGGGCTGCAGCTCCATGTTGCAGGGGACCGAAGCGGCGACGTCGAGCCCCGGACACCGCATTTCGGTTCCCTGCACGACCGTCAGAGAAGCCGGCGAGAGGCAGAAGGCGTGGCCCTGGAGAACTATGCCTGCTTTCTCAAAGGTGCCCTCTGGACAAATGCCGACATACCCCTGCTCTGGGCCACTCAGTACTGCAGTATGTGCGTCAGCTTTTCTTATATTGAAACGGTCGGGTACAGCTTCGCGATCGAAGAAGATGAGGTTCGTGATAATCGTGTTTTCACCGGCGGCCATCTCCCCGCACTGCGTCTGGCGGACTCTGCTGCCATCCCGATCAACGCGAATCGACTCGGCGGGCGTCATGTGCATGACAGCACGGTCATCGTCACCACCGGCGGTGACAATTGCCGTGTCGCCATCGATACGCACCCCACCCCACATCGGCCAGTTGCCGACGATGCTGTAGCGGCCGTCCTCGCGCACTGTGACCTCATCAAGTACAACAAACCACTGGCCCTTGCGCCAGAAGATGTGCCGGTCCCAGTCGGAGAAGGCGTGATCGACGGCACGCGCATGGCTGTAGCCGAATGTGGGCAGGTTGGCCGTTGATTCCAGTGCCACGATCTTGTGGGCCATCTCGCTGAGACCCTCGCGAGATACCAGCATTGAATCGCTGCTGCCCCGCAGGAATGTTCGACCGTACGCGCCCAGTGCGACGATGGCGTTGCGGTTCGGCAGTGGCTTGCTTCCGCCCCGCGAGATGCCGTCCAGCAGCAGATACTGGTCATCTTCCTCGAACCCCGAGCGCATGGTGAGCTTGTCCATGCCCTGCTCGAAGGGGAAGCCCTTGTTGTAATGCTCCCACTGCCAGCGTGTCAGGGGCCTGTGATACACACCGATCATCTTCTCCATCGGCTCAGATTCCAGCCCGATGTCCCAGGCCTGTCCGTGCATGAAGCCGTATGGAAGTGGGTACTTGCCACTGGCACGTTCCTTCTCCTCCCGACGGGGGATGGTTGCCAGCAGGCCCGGTTCCTCGAGGACGGCGGCACAGGCACGGAGCGTGTTCCCGGGGTATCCGCCGTAGCTGATCATATTACCGGCATTGTCGCAGAACATCAGCAGCAGTTCGGCCACATGACGCAGCGCTCCGCTTTCGACGATGCGCTCGTCACGCATCAGCAGCGCGGGTATCACGGGGCATTCCAGGTAGGTGTGCCAGTTACCCTCATCCCGCCAGCCCTTGGCACTGGTCATGGGACGGTCGAAGTATGCCCGCACCGCCTCCAGGTTCTTCTCCCACTCTTCGGCGGGCCAGTACTTGTTGAAATACCGGCTGTGAGTGAGAATGCAGTTTGCGCTCATGGCCGAATGGCGGTCCAGAAGCTTCGAACTGGCTGCGTGGCGTTCGGCCTCTTCCAGCAGACGGTCCCGGCCCTCCGTTCCGTCAGGACCCCGCGCGAATTCAAGCAGCTTGCCGGTGATGATGCGGCGCTGTTCGTCCGAAAACTCCGGGCTTTCCTCAATCAGGTCCCACAGGAGCGCGTGCATGTGGGCGTAGTAGTGATACTGGTCGGACAGGATATCGGTGTTGAGAGCAAGGTCTTTGAACCGCTGGAGCGCCTCTTTGTCGCCGTTATAGTAATATCGCAAACCTGCCAGGGAGGCGTCGGTAAAGCCCAGGGGGCACTCATGGACGGTCCGGTGTTCCAGTGGCTCGTGGAATATCCGCAGCCGCGGGTCCATCCACTCGCCCTCGGGTGGCACGGTGTGATTGTCACCAAGCTTAATCTCCATGAGACGTCCGACGGTCAGTGGGTCACCCTCATCGAGCATGTCAACAAAGACCCGTGCTGCGCGCCTGACACCGTTATCCTCACTTCCGCCGAGAAGAATCACATTATTGCCGGTGCCATACGGATCGTGCAGGCTCCGGACAACAAAGCCATCCTCCCCCGGATACCACATATCCAGCATGGTGTACCACTGCCAGTACAGCTCTTTGACGAATGAGCTGGTGGCGAGATTGCCCAGGACAATGGCGTTTCGGTCCGCGAGCACTTCATCAGAGGTGGTGTCATCCGCCTCGATAATCGGCAGCTCGACGCCACAGAGATCCTCGATGCTGTGCTGCAATTGAAGCGCCGTCGCCCGGTATGCCGGGATCTGACTGTTTGAGACAATGACGGCCTTCGCCCCACCGTCCGCCGCCAATATCGTCTCTATGTGATAATCGCGTGCGCTCAGATCCTGCGCGAATGCTCCACCGGCTGTCATCGTCACCACCGCCATTGAAAGTGCAATCGTGGTCAAAAGTACCCGATTGAAAGCGTTCCTGAGGGTGCAAATGGTCACTCACCTCTTCTACGACACTATATCGAAGTAAAGAACATAAGGCCGGACGCTGTGCACGGTTATCTATTCCACAGGGATACAATCTCGACCTCCACGCCTTCGTGTCATGCCGGGGACGGATCCTGAGGAATCAGCCGACCAGCAGGAGGTTGCCTGCTGCTGGGGACTGATCTGCGCCAACACCTGCCTGCTTGAAGGAGACATCTTGAAAGCACCATTGGCCGCGCTCTGCGGCTACTATTCGTCCGCACCGGGCGACGACGCAGGCAATCCCCGGATCATCGCTGCCGCTTTCTCGTCAGGACTCGATGGAACGAATGCGAGGGAAGCCTGAAAGCTTGCTCACGAGCGGACTGAGGCCCATGAGGCCTGGTGCGCGTTCACAAAAGACGGATACTAATACTGGAATGATCCCTGGAGACCTTGCGTTTCCGGCAGTTGGTCGGATTAGCATACCAGGACAGCGAGGTGGAGACCGCAATGAAAAGAATCTGTTCACGCATCGGAGCGACGCTCTTTCTCACGGGAATCGTTGCAGTAAGCGCCCCTAACCCATGACACAATATGATGAAACACAAAAACAGCTATGGATAGACAATGCACAGCGAAAGGAAAGAGCCTGCGGGGATGCCGCAGGCTCTGTGGACTCATGGCATGTCACGGCGCTTTCACCGGGTGATCTGCATGGTGCGGACCGCCGTCGCCTGCGTGCCGTCATCCGAGCGGGCGGTGATGGTGCAGAGGTAGGTGCCATGTGGCACCTTCGCGCCGGAGGTGTTGCGGAGGTTCCAGGTGGTCGAGTTGACGCCCGCTGTCTCCGTGCCACACGGGATTTGGCGAACCATCCGCCCGGCGATGTTGCGGATCCCCACGGAGATGTCCGCCGCCGAGGAGAGACTGTAGGTGATCATCACCCGCTCACCATTGACCTGCTGCACCTGCGCCGTGGTAACCATGGCCGAAGATGACGACGCGTCTTTCCAGCATATCGTATAGGCGGATTCGGATGCATTTGCGCCGTCCCACGCCCGGATGAAATACTCACAGCCGTCAAAGCTGCCCGGTGTGTCATCGCGGGTGTAGCTCGTCGCATCCGTCGCATCGATAATCC
>JAWODS010000053.1:0-20728 GCA_046483205.1 Armatimonadota bacterium
GTGAAGCGGGATGAGGTGTGGACCGAGGGCCGGAAGTACCTGGACATGAAGGCTTACCAGGAAGGGATGGAGAAGCTCAAGTCATCCGACGGGACAAGGGCTTTTGTGGGGCCATCCTGGGGGGGATGGGCAACAGCATCGGCGCTGTGCTCGGGGGTATCATTCTCGGCCTGGCGGAGAATATCGCCGCCGGTCTCATCAGCTCCCAATATAAGGACGCCATCACCCTCATCATCCTGCTTCTGGTGCTGTTCATCCGGCCGGCGGGGCTTCTGGGTAAGACACAGGAGGAGGGTCTCTGATGGGGATATTAAAGCGCCTCTCCCCATTCTGGCCCTACCTGGCCGTGTTGATTATCGCGGTCGTCAGCCCCCTGATTCTTTCCAGCGCATACCACCGCTCCGTGCTCATTCTTATCGCCATCTATGGCATCATGGCAGTGGGGCTGAGCCTGCTGATGGGATACGCGGGGCAGGTGTCTTTGGGCCACGCCGCCTTTTATGGCCTCGGCGCCTACGCTACGGCCATCGGCACGACACACTACGGCCTGAATCCGTGGGTTTGCATCCTTTTGGGGATGATCCTGACGGGGATTGTTGCATGGTTTTTGGGAAAACCGACCCTGAAGCTGCACGGCCATTACCTGGCCATGGCCACACTGGGAATCGGGATTATCGTACAGGTGATGTTCAACGAGGGCGGCGACTTCACCGGCGGCTTTTCGGGCCTCCCCAATATCCCGAGACTTCAGATCGGCGCCTTTGAGTTCCGAAGCAGCCTCCGACTGTGCTACCTGGCCTGGGCGATCCTGCTGGGCGTGCTGGCACTGTCGTCGAATATCGTCAATTCGCGCATCGGACGGGCCCTGCGGGCGATCCACGACAGCGAGGTGGCGGCGAGGTCGTGCGGCGTTGACGTATCGTATCTCAAGGTGATGATATTTGTCGTCAGTGCTGTATTTGCCGCTGTCGCTGGCAGCCTGTACGCCCACCACATCACCTTCATCAGTCCGGATCCGTTCGGCTTTGCCTTCTCCATCATGCTGGTGGTGATGGTGCTTCTGGGCGGGTCTCGTAATATCTGGGGGGCGCTGAGCGGAGCCGTCATCATCACCATCCTCAACCAGGCGCTCATCAAGCTGGCGGACAGGGTCCCGGCGCTGGCCGGGTTTGATGTGGTCCTGTTCGGAGCCATTCTCATCGTCGGTGTGATTTATATGCCCGAAGGCCTTGCCGGGCTGTTGAAACGCAATCGACCTGAAGCTGATGGAGCGAAAGAGCAGGCGTCATGACCACAGAACCACTGCTGAGAATACAGGACGTGCAAAAGACCTTCGGCGGTGTCGAAGCCCTGAAGTCGGTAAGCTTTGACGTCCACAGCGGAGAAATCCTCGGCATCATCGGCCCCAACGGCGCTGGTAAGACGACCCTGTTTAATATCATTAGTGGCGTCTATCCGGCCAGCGGCGGACAGATTGATTTTGAGGGCCGAAACATCAACCGGTTTCAGCAGCATCACACAGCCGCTGCGGGCATCGCACGCACCTTCCAGAATCTCCAGGTTTTTGGCACGATGACGGTGCTGGAAAACGTTCTTGTCGGCCTTCATCAACGCGGCACAACCGGCTTTTTCAGGGCCGCCTTCCGGCTGGGAGGATGCGGCGCTGAAGAGCGCAAACTCCGGCAGCAGGCGCACGAATACCTGCAAATCGTCGATCTGGACCACGTGGCCGACCAGCAGGCGAACAACCTCCCAATGGGCCTGCAGCGGCATCTCGAACTCGCCCGTGCGCTTGCATCAGAGCCGAAGCTCATGCTGCTGGACGAACCCGCCGCGGGCCTGACCACTCATGAGACCGAAAACCTGATGGAAACCATCGGCCGACTCCGGGAGACCCTGCAGGTCACCGTAGCACTCGTAGAGCACGATATGAGTGTGGTCATGGGGCTGTCTGACAGAGTCGTGGTGATCGACCAGGGGGAGAAGATCGCCGAGGGGACGCCCGCTGAGGTCCAGAATGACGCCCGCGTGCTGGAGGCGTATCTGGGAGAGGGGGCCGAGGTGTAATGGGCGTGCTTTTGAGCCTGCAATCAGTGAGCGCTTTTTACGGGCACCTGCAGGCCCTGCAGGCCGTCTCCCTGCACGTCAACGAGGGCGAGATTGTGGCGCTCCTGGGGGCCAACGGCGCCGGAAAAACCACCACCCTCAACACCATCTGCAGCATCGTCTCCGCGCGGTCCGGCACCATCACCTTTGATGGCGAACAGATCACCGACTACTCTCCCGAGCAGATCGTGGATCTGGGACTCATACAGGTGCCTGAAGGCCGCCAGATATTCGATGACCTCACCGTGAGAGAAAATCTGACCATCGGCGCCTACCGGATGTATCGCTCCGGCAAAAGGGCGCAGATAGCGGGTGACATCGAGCGGATGATTGAATTTTTCCCCATCCTGGGTGAGCGACTCGACCACCGGGCCGGGACCCTCAGTGGCGGGCAGCAGCAGATGCTGGCCATTTCCCGTGCGCTGATGGCTCATCCCCGGATGCTGCTTCTGGACGAGCCCTCACTGGGCCTGGCGCCCAACCTGGTGGCCGAGATTATGACAACCATCAAAGACCTCCGCGACATGGGCACCACGATCCTGCTGGTGGAGCAGAACGCCCTGGCCTCTTTGAAAATCGCCGACAGGGGGTATGTGATGGAGACAGGGCGAACTGTACTGGAGGGGACCAGTACGGAGCTTTTGCGCGACCGAGAGGTGCGCCGGGCATATCTGGGCAAGGATTTCGAGGAGTTTTGAGGCCGGCCCGAGGAGGGACGACCATGACAAATATCTTCGACGAGCAGCATGAAACGATGCCGAGGGATGAGCTGCATCTTTTGCAGATGGAGCGGCTGCAAAGCTCCATCAATCGCGCCCACCGCAATGTGCAGTTTTACCGCCGGATGTTTGATGAACATGATCTCGTGCCAGAGCAATTCACCTCCCTGGATGATCTGCAGCAACTCCCTTTCACCTCCAAGCAGGATCTGCTTGACAGCTACCCGTACGGCATGTTCGCGGTGCCGCTGCGCGAAATCGTGCGCATCCACAGCTCATCGGGCTCCACCGGCGCTCCGACGGTCGTCGGCTATACCGCCAACGACCTGGACCACTGGACAGAGCTTGTCGCCCGCAACCTGGTTGCCGCAGGCGTGGGCGCTGAAGACGTGGTGCAGATATTCTTCGGCTACGGGCTGTTCAGCGGCGGCTTCGGCCTCCACCAGGGCGCCGAGCGGGTCGGTGCCTCGGTCCTGCCGGCGTCAAATGCTGACATCCGCAAGCAGATCGCGGTGCTGCAGGATTTCCGCACCACCGTGCTGGTCGGCACACCCAGCTACGCCCGCCAGATCGCCGAAACTGTCGAAGCCGAAGACATCAGTGCCCAGTCGCTGTCACTGCGTGTGGGCCTGTTCGGTGGCGAGCAGTGGTCCGAAAAAACGCGCCAGATCATCGAAAATAACCTGCTGATCTCCGCGTACGACATCTACGGCCTCGCCGAACTGGGCGGTCCGGGAGTGGCCGGTGAATGTGAAGAGAAAAACGGCCTGCACATCGCCGAGGACTATTTCATCCCCGAAATCATCGATCCGGACACCACCGAGCCGGTGCCCGAGGGCGAGGAGGGGGAGCTGGTGCTGACGGCGATTGACAGGGAGGCCTTCCCGATCCTGCGGTACCGTACGGGAGATATTACCAGCATTACCCGCGAGCAGTGCGCCTGCGGCCGGACCTTCGCCCGTATAGCACGGGTCATGCGGCGGACTGATGACATGATTATGATCCACGGCATGAAGATCTTCCCCCACGACATCCGCGAGATCATTGAGTCCATAGACGCCGGCCCGCGGTTTCAAATCGTGCTTGACCGCGAGGAGGGTGAAGACACTATGGAGGTGCAGGTGGAGCTGAGTGCCCCACCGGCCAGCGGTGTCCTCGCCGAGCTCGATAAGCAGCGCAAGTCTGTGGAAGAGCGCCTCCGCAAAAACCTCCGCCTGCCCGTGTCCGTCCGCTTCGTGGAGCCCACCTCCATCGCTCCCGTCGGCGAGACAACCGGCCTCGTCATCGACAACCGCGAGATATAGGGGCACCTTTAAGGCCCCATCAAAAAGCCACAGGTTTCGGCCCTATTCTCCGGGGCAGCTGCAGGCACCGCAGCGATTTGCGATGATTGCAGCAGATAGCCGTTGCTTCATCCCTCTACGAAGCCCTCATCCGCCTGTGAACGTGGATGCACTCCCCGAGCACAATTCTTAAAAAAGCAGAACGCCGATGCAGGAATCTTTACACGGGAGTATAATCTGTGGTTGGGCAAATTGCTCACAGGTCACCGGTTGCCGAGCGAGATGCTTTCCTGGTTTTGCCTGCACCTTATAGTTTCCATGAGGGTGGTCTGGAGGGATTGTCATGCAGGTGTCTCTTCGTTGTCGAGGCATGTCCTCAATGTCGCTGATCATCGTTTGCATTTGTCTGTTAGGCTCCCTGTGTGTTGCTGCCAATAATCCGGGCATCGGCGTCGCTTTTATGGACAATGCGCCCGCCAATTGTCCCGCCCCCGAGGGATTTCAGGCGTCGGACTGGGAGTGGCGTCCCCTGTATGTGAGCAATTCCGGGAGCTTCACAATGCCCCAGAGCCCGAGCCTCGTTGGCAAAATGTACCACTGGTTCACGGTAAGCGCGTGGGAAAACCACATGGGCGCCTGCCCGTGGATGGACAGTGCAACATTCGAGCACGGCGGGCTCCCATCGGGTATCTGGCGCAGGTATGCTGAGACACTGTATCACCAGGTCAACGGAGTCGCCGTGCCCAATCCGGATGCTGTCCCGGGCTATCAGGCTGCAGACTACTACTACAACCGCTACGGCGCCGGTGGGACCATGCCATCAGATCAACTCCCGGCGAACTGGTATCTCGATCCCATGCAGCGGTGGCTCGTGTGGTCGGCGCTCACGTCCTCAGACGGTATGAGCAACTGGGGTGCGTACCAGGATATCAGCGGTCTGTATCACTTTGACAAGTGGGAGGGTGGCCAGGCCAAGACGATCCAGTGTGGAGCACGAATGGGCGCGGGTGGGGCGGGTCTTTTCGCGGCGCTTGTGGTGGCCGAATATGCACTCACGATCGCCTATGACCAGCAGGTGAAGGAGCTGAATGAACAGGTCAAGGCGTATCGCGCAGCCCAGATGCCCACCGAGCATGACTACTACGGCATTGACGACCCGTCACTGGGCAGGCGCATCGTCGTCCGCCGGAAGGTCCCCAACTTCTCCATTCCATCGGGCTGTGACTCCTCGATTGCCCCCACGCGCAACAGCCAGGGAAGCGTCGGTATTCGCACTCCGGAAGTGACGGTGCCGCAGTCAGGTGAGAACACCCAATCGAAGTCCGTGACATTCAATGAGAGTTTCACCACCGCAACAGTGCCGTTCCAGTTCAGTATCGAGCCGTCCTGCCAGTCCGGCACGCCGTCGTCGGAGTTCAGCGGTCGGTTTTCACTGCAACTGCACGAATACGGGGGCGACTGGCACGAAATCCCCATCGCCGGGGTGAAAGACGGCCAGTGGATCAGCCCCTGGAGCTACGTGCAACAGCGCGACGGGGCCTCGAGCTGGAACAGCACCAATGATGCAGGAAATCCCGTTTCGACCACGATTGCGACCAGTGGAACCAATTCAATGGCTGTTGCATGGTCCGGGCAGGTCCTCGTCCGGGCGTACGACTTTGGTGTCAGCCATTTCGATAAGATGAAGGTTACGGCCACGGCTTCGGCTAAAGGTGCCGCGGGTGGTGAAACCACGAAGGTCCGGAGCTGGCTGTCGGTGCAGCCGGCTTTCACCCGCAATATTGCCGAGGCGGGGGTGTGGCGCTCGGCGACCCCCGGCCAGTCACTCACCTTCACGGCCGATACCAGTGTGCTGCCCGGAAACGCCACCTCAACGGGGTACACCTGGACGATGCCGGACGGTTCCACTGTCGAAGACACCAGTGCCACCTACACATTCGACAGCGCGGGGATCTATGATGTGATGCTGAAGGTGGATCCGACCGTGCCGGATGTGGCGCCGAATGCATACCTTTTTAATGACGCCGCCGGGGGGCTTTCGTATGACATCTGCCGGGTGACGGTGGGACAGTCCGGCAATCCTGTCGATTCGTCACACCCCGGTGTCGTCGATTTTGAGAATGTCACCGTGGTGGCGAGTTCCTCGCAGGTCACCGCCAATTTTAATACTCCCCAACTCGCGAAGGCGAGGCTGTGGTGGAGACTGGTGCAGCCCGACTTCGTCGGACCCCTGCAGCCGGGCTACGAGGGTTCGGTCACCGAGACGGGCGTGGGCGTGAATCATACCCTTTCAGTACCGGTGTCCGCAGCGACGCCCTACATAATACAGATTTCCGCGCAGCCGGGTGGATCGGGAGATCCCGTCTATGCCCGCTATGACGGGAAAACCTGGTGGAACATCATGACACCAACAGCCGGAACCGGGGGTGTCGGGCTGTCATCGGCCACTGCGCCTGTTTCATTCACAGCGCCGGCCTTCAGCGGCTCTCCCGGCGCGGCACAGATCACCTGGACGACTGATGTCCCGACCACGACGCGGGTGCAGTGGAGTGACACACTGTCGGGGCCGCCCGGCAGCGCGGAGGCATCGGGGAACTCCTACCAGAGTGCCTATACCACCAATCACGCCGCCACTCTCACCGGCCTGACACCCGGCAAAACCTATACTTTCTATTTATCAGGGATCCCACAGTCGAGTGCCGGGCACGTGTACCTGCGGCGGCCGTCCAATAGCTACGAATCCCGCCACCCCATCGGTCATACCTACCAGGTGCCGCTGTATTACGATTCCGGCAGCCGGTCGGGGGAGACGCATCCGCTTGATTACCTCACCGCCACCTCGCAGGCAGGAAGCACGTTGCAAGTCGATGCAACGCTTCAGGCATCTGGCCGCATCCGCCTGAAGCACCGGGCGTACGATAGCGGAGACTGGATCACCGGGAGCTGGGTAAACGCATCCGGCACCCATCAGTGGTCACTCGACCTGCCTGAGGGCCCGTATGAGCTGGTGGTGGAAGGGGAAATGCCGGACGGGCAGATCATGTCATCGCGCCCGTATGTGGTGGTGCATCATGATGTACAGACGACCGGCACGGTGAGCGTCAACATCACCCGGGCGGACAACGACCAGCCGCTGCAGGGCATCGGGGTGTGTGTCGATAGCTGGGCCAATACAGACTTTGTCGGCGAGACCGATGGCGGAGGCACCATCACCTTCGGGAACGTGCCCGCCGGTGCGCATACGGTTTTCGCTTCAGAGAACGGGTACGATTCAGCCAACCAGGCTCTGGATGTACAGGTGGGCCAGGCGCATAACGTCCAGCTTCAGCTTGCCATGCAATCCACTGTTTACGGCTCTGTGAAGCTCGCCGAACAGCACCGGAATGCCCGGCCACGCCTGCCCCGAAAGCCCGTTGATGGTGGTGATGGCTTTTACTACGCCGACAATGTCACGGTCTCGGCGATCCCGGGCGGCCCGAGCGTGCAAAGCCACCGTGAGCAGGAGGCCGCCGAGTTCGAACAGGGTATGAAAGAGCACGGCTTCTACCTGTTTGAAAGCCTGTCTCCGGGTGTCCACACGCTGAATATTTCGCTCAACGGATGGACATCAGCGCCCTGGAGCGTCAACATCAATCAGCCCGGACAGACGGCCCGGCACGACTTCATCATCCAGCCCGCCCAGCAGCAGGACGATCAGCAACAGACCCGGCAGGTGGAGGTGCAGGCGAGCAACTACTCCCCGCATTTCTGCTCGAGAATTGCCGGGTGGGACTGGCTCCGAGGACGGGGGGCGAGGATTGCGTTTATCTTCGACGGCTCGGATTTCGACGGCTGCGATCCGTCCAGGGTAAAGCTGCATGTCAACGCCCTGTGCACCGACCGGGCAAGCGGTGGGGCCGGATACAGCACGGACCTCACCTTCGATCTGTCTGCAACCACCGGCCGCACCTCGGAGCGCTGCCTGGTGAAGATGAAAAATCCGTTCGGCCGCCAGGACCCAAATCTCACGACCGGTGAAGGTTACCGGTTCACAGGCGAAAGCGCCTTCCTGCCTGCGGATCTTATCGAAAGGACGATCCAGAATGGCCACCTCACCGCCGTCATCACGTGGCCCGGCGACCTCAGCGAGGGGACCGACCGGCATGTGGCCTTCAGAAAGGACTCGCTGACACTCGTGTCCGAGTAGCCATGCGCGGGCGGCAGCGGGACAGTTCCGGCGCCGCTGACAAACAGGCGATTTCGACCGGGCAGCTTACGGCCATGATCAACTGGCCGTCGGATCTCAGCCCCCGGGACCGGCACCTGGCGTTTCAGAAGACCTCCCTCACGTTCAAGTCACAGTAGCAGGGAAAATGGGCGGTCAAAGAATGGATGATGGGTGACATGCGTCAGGCGCGCTCGTAGAGGTACGCCTTGCCCTTATTGCCGACGTGGGTGATGGCGCCGCTTTCCCGCAGGGTGTAGGCGATCCGTCCGGCCAGGCGCGTCCGAACCTCGCAAACCTCCGCGATGTCGGCGGTGGTGAAGCGGTGGGGGAGATCCTGGGGCAGAAGGCTCAGGAAGTCCGCCGGGGTCTCAAAGCGCCGCGTCTCAATGACTTCGACCAGCTCCCGCCCCTGGATGGAGATGCCATCACGCCGCCAGCTCCCCTCGCCGTCATCAACTCGAAGCTCGCGCTCCTCCGTCAGTACCAGCTCAACCGCGCCGCGGCCTGCGGGGAGAAAGCGGGTGAGATACACGAGCTCGTCGAATGCATCGAAAAAGGTGCAGTGCTTCGGTGAGCGCCGGGATCTGAGCTCCTCGCCCGACTCCGGGTCCAGATAGACGATATGCTTCGTCTCTGCCAGCGGCATGACCAGCACGACATCGTGGTCGCTCACCAGCTGCAGCAGCTTATCACGGATGGCCGAGAGGTTCCGGGTCTGGATTTCGTAAATGGTGTCCTCGATAAGGACATCAGCGCGGAAGTCCGAAACCGGCACCTCCGTGTCGTCATCCTGCTGCGAATAATACTGTTGGAGTTTCTCGTGCAGATCCGATGGCACTGCCGGATCGTCCCCCCCCGTAAAGGAGTATGCCGCCTCTACGGAGCATTATACATCAACAGATATCCGCTCAACGAGGCGAGGTGTCCCGACATGCAGCGTGGTGTGATCGCGGCAGTAACTGTCCTGGTATTTGCAGCGGCCGTAATGGCGGCGCCGGTGAATGTACGGGATTTTTCAGACCAGGCTGTCGCCGCAGGAACGGAAAACGAGGACTGGCAGCCGGCCTTCCAGTCGGCCATTGCACAGGCCCGGCAGCAGATGAAGCCGCTGTATGTCCCGGCGGGCGAATACAAAATCCGCCAGCCCATCGAGATCCGGCCCGTCGAAGAGCCACGCAACGCTCTTGACCACAACGATCTATTCATCTACGGTGACGGAAAGTACCTCTCGATCATCTCCCAGCAGGTGGAGACGGAAAACTGTGTGAACTGGACGTCGGAGACGTACGAAAACTCCGCCACCTTCGGCCATATGAAGGACCTGTGTCTCAGCGGCGGTGATGTGACGCTCAATATCAAGTGGCACAACTACTTCCACATGGACACGTGCTATATCCAGGATGCGCAAAGCTACGGGATCCACGCCGAGGGCTGGTCGAGCCGGTTTGTGAACTCAACGATCCGCTGGTGCCGAAAGGCCGGGATCTACGCCACAGGCCATTTTAACAACAACGTTATCCGGGACTGTTACTTCTCCCGTGACGGGATCGGTGTGCGGTGCGTCAGCGGATGGCACGGATCTCGCATCGAAGGGTGCGGTTTCGAATCATGTGCGAAGGCGGCGGTCTTTGTGCGCGGGTGCCGCAGCCTGACGATCTCCAACTCGTATTTCGAGGGCAACGGATACGCTCCAGACAACAGCGCATGGAAGTACTTCGATTTCCAGCAGCCCACCAACACCATCCACCTCGATTACGCCTGCCGGTCGGTGAGCATCCACGACAACATCTTCCGGGCCAATCTCGACGAGGAGGGCGCACTGATTTCGGTGACCTACTGCATCGGCGGGCACGTGTACGACAACCTCTTTTATCATTCGCAAAACGGCATCAAGCTGCGGAACATCTCCGAAACCAACGAGAATGCAGACTCCACGGTGGTGGAATTGGTGGTGGAAGATAACCTGTTTAGCGAGGTCGAGAATCCGCTGCTGGAGACAGAGCCGGGGTTGATCGAAAAGGCCCTCAGCCGCCGCAGCGCCTTCCGGATCAGTGCGCAAAATACATGCGAGGGGTCACCGGTCGGCCAGATTCGTCCTCGGGTCATCGGTGACGAAATTCTCGATAGTGCCAGCGGGACGTGGTACAAAGCCAGCGGCCCGACGAAGGATGACTGGGTACCGCTGTATGTACCCGCGCAATAGGCGCAAATATCTGCAGGTAACAAAAAACGGCCGCCACGTGAGAGCGGCCGTTTTTTTCGTCTGCTGGTGCGGCTTAGTACATGATTTCATAAATACAGTGACGTATTCTATTGCTTCTTGCCCGCTTACGTGGTAGGCTGCCTTCCCAAAGGGGAGGTGCTTTATGCCACGTAAAAGTCCATATACTATCGAGCTCACACAGGATGAACAGCAACGTTTGGAAGAGATGGCACGAAAATATACGGCACCGTATTATGAAGTCGTTCGGGCCAGGATTATATTGCTCGCCTCCGAGGGGCTGCAAAACAAAGAAATTGCCCAACGTTTGGATACCCCCCGGCAGGTGGTGAGCAAATGGCGCAAACGCTTCTTTCACGAACGGCTCGACGGCCTTGAGGACCGTACGAGAGCGGGACGGCCCCGCACTTTTTCCCCCTCAGATGGTCATCGAGGTGAAAGCACTGGCGTGTGAATTGCCCCATGAGCATCAACTGCCTTTTTCGCGCCTCAGTACCAACGATATTGCCCGCGAAGCGGTCAGGCGTGGCATCGTCGGCTCCATCAGCGGTGCCACAGTATGGCGGTGGCTGAGTGATGACGCGATAAAGCCCTGGTCATACCGGAGTTGGATCTTTCGTCGAGATCCGGACTTCGCTGCGAAAGCGCATGTCGTATTGGATCTGTACCATCGGACCTACAAAGGCCAGCGTTTGGGTCCCAATGACTACGTTATCAGCGCCGACGAGAAGACCAGCATCCAGGCTCGCAAGCGTGTCTGTGCTGGTACCGGCCCCACTGGCGGGCGGTCTCGACGTGTAGAAAGTGAATACCAACGCCGGGGTGCGCTGGCTTATCTGGCGGCCTGGGACGTCCACAACGCCAGAGTATTCGGCCAGTGTCACCAGACGACCGGTATCGAACCTTTCCATCAGCTTGTGGACGCCGTCATGCAACAGAAACCGTACCGTTCGGCCCATCATGTGTTCTGGATCACCGACAATGGTTCATCCCATCGGGGCCAAACTTCAGTGGAGCGTCTCCGGCAATGGTATCCCAATGCCGTGCAGATTCATACACCGGTCCACGCCAGTTGGCTGAACCAGATCGAAATCTATTTCTCAATTGTTCAGCGAAAAGTTCTTACGCCAAATGATTTTACCAATCTGGAGAACTTGGAGAATACTCTGCTCGATTTTCAGAAGCATTACGAGACGATTGCAGAACCATTCAAATGGGAATTCACCAAAAAGGATCTCGAACGCACATTGGCCAGGCTCGATGAATTCTCAGCAGCACAGCCCAAACAAAGCGCCGCTTGACACACCACAAAATACGACACCGAACTTACGAGACAGAACACTAAGGCGCACGCCGCTTTTGACTTGAAAACTCACAGCACCGGCCACGCTGGCGCCGTTTCATAAGGCGGCCATCAAACACCAGCGCAGCCGGTGCTTTTTCTTTTTCAGGATCCCCCCTGGGGGTAAGTACAAAAGAGAAAAGAAATAAAGCAAAGAGTACACGCAGATATTTTTCAAGATTACCAAAATGGCAGTTGACGCGGGTGGGTAACGCGGTGTAACATCTGCTTAATATGTCTATTGCGTATGTTTTCTATGCAGTATCGCTGGGCCGACGCACGTGCATGGCATGCACGCGTGGCCGTCCGACGTATCGCCGCGAAGTCGTCGGCGGCTGCATGACCCGGGTGTAGCCGTTGGCGTGATGTACTGGCATACAAAATGGTCAAAGGGGTTGGGAGACATGGGGTTCAGCAGAGGGTTTTTCGTTCAGAGAGCGCTGTTTTTCGTGGTATTTGTTTTCGGCCTCATGGTGACAACCCTTCCGGCCGCCGCGGATTCTGTGGACATTCAGACGAACGCGGATGCGTTCATCTATTCCAATATTGATTATCAGGACGATAACTATGGTGGCAGCTCTTTCGTGAGTATAGGCGCGCAATACACGGGTCAGAACTACGTCAGGGGGCTGCTGAACTTCGACACATTGAATGTTCCGGAGTTGGCCGGGGCGACCGTTCTATCTGTAGAACTGGTGACCACTACCAGTAACTGGTTCGCGTTTGACGATGGCAACCCCGACAGTCAGATTGCTCTTTACGGGGTGGATGGAAGCTGGGCGGAAAACTCCGTCACCTGGAACACGCGACCGGCTATTGGAACCCAGGTGGGCAGTGACATTCTGACGGTGACGGGCAGCGCACCCGCAACCGTAAGCTGGGACATCCCGATGAGCGTGTGGGCCAGATCGAGCAATCTGGATTTCTACCTGGCATTGACCAACGAGGGCAATATGACGGGAATATACAGGGCGGACTCACGAGAAAGCAGCGGGACGCCGGCGTACGTTCACGTGAACTATGTCCCGGAGCCGGGCACCATGGCCCTGCTGGGCATCGGGCTGGCGGGTCTGGCCTTCATCCGCCGCCGCAAAAAGTAAACTGCAGCCTCCAGGGACATCCGCGACCGTCAGCATCGTTGCTGCGCAGAGGCTCTACGGTGACAGCCTGAACAGCCGCAATCCCCAGGCGGCGATGAGACGATCAACCCCGACCTCGCAGCCTGCGACACCGGGGTGCTGCTGATAGAATAAGGGGCACGAAAGGGTACAACGCAGAGCAGCGGAGTCATCGCGGCCCGGCCGGAGACGTACGCACTGCGCCGGGCGTGAACTGTGGCAGCAGACGGGCCAGGTGTTCGAAAGCGCCGACCACAACGTCTTCAGCCGCCTCCTCGGAATACCAGGCCACGTGAGGAGTCACCAGGACGCGCTCCATCTGCAGCAGGGGATGGTCTTTTGGCGGCGGCTCGGTCTGCAGTACGTCCAGTGCGGCTCCGGCGATACGTTCCTGCTGGAGGGCCTCGATCAGCGCCGCCTCATCCACCACTTCGCCCCGCGAGGTGTTGATCAAAAACGCCGTAGGCTTCATCGCCTCAAGCTCCGCCGCCCCGATGAGTTGACGGGTATCATCGGTCAGTGCGCAGTTGAGTGAGACGAAGTCGGCCTGCGAAAGAAGATCCTCAAGCTGAACGGACTTGACCCCGGGGGCCGCAGCAGCATCGGCGTCGATGTACGGGTCGTAACAGAGCACGTTCATCTCAAGGGCGGACAGGCGGGTCGCCAGCGCACGACCTATAGCCCCGAAGCCCACAATGCCCGCTATCGCCCCCTGCAGGCGCGATACAGGCCGATCCACGCCGTCACCCCACAGACCCTGCCGGCTGCTTTTGGCGTATTCGCAGAGATTTCTCGCACAGGCCAGAAGCATCCCCAGGCAGTGGTCGGCCATTTCCCCCGTGCAGAAGTCGCGGACATTTTGAGCGACCACTCCCAGCTCTTCAGCGGCCTGCAAATCTATCCGGTCCATACCGACACCGTATCGCACGACCACCTTCAGCCGCGGCAGGCCCTCCATAACCTCGCGGGTTACCCATGCACCCGCGACCAGCAGTGCATCGGCGCTCTCACATTCTGCGAGGAGCTCATCGGGTTCGGTAAGCTGCACGGTTTTTAACTCCAACTGGAGTCCATCAACTGCATCAAGGGCATCAAGCGCCTGCAGGGGATAGTCAATGCGGCCGGTCGTATCGCAGAGTCGGTATGCCTCAGCCATCTATTGCTCCTTTTAAGGTCTTCTCGAAACAGTAATGGGATATGTCCCCGCCGGGCTACGGCGACAGCCGCAACAGCCGCGATTCCCATGCCGCAATGAGCGTATCGCCATCGCTGCACAGTGCTCCCGGACGACCCTCGTGACGGACGGAGAGCGCGATATCGCCACCTGCATCAACTGCATAAATGCTTCCATCGTCACATGCCACCGCAGCGAGGTCGGCGAATGCAGCGACGTCCGAAGCCTGTTCGGGCAGCCGCACCGTTGCAGTCACGTTCCCCTCGCTGTCGAATATCCAGCAGTATCCTGTCTCCGATGTGGCCGCGACTCCTTCGCCCAGTGATGCGAAACCCGTGACCGCGCCACCGATATTGTGTGTCCAGATGGCCGTCCCGGTGCCGTCCAGTACCTGCACAACTGCGTCGTCGGAGCCAAACAGGACCTCGGCAACACCGTCGCCGGTCACGTCGAGGGCTGCTGCGGCGGTGAAGTTCGGCCCACCCCGCACACCGCCGATCACTCCCGCGTCATCGTCCAGGATGCTCGAGCCGTAATACTCTGTTCCCGCGAGGATCTCGTCTTTACCATCATCGTCTATATCGCCGGTGTCGCCGCAGGTGCTGGCGTGGGACTGCTTTTTCCGCCACAGCTCATTGCCCTGATCGTCGAAGGCATACCGGTGCCAGTTGTCGGAGCCGATGACGATTTCAGGGGTGCCGTCACCGTTCAGATCGGCGGGATCTACGGTAGCCACCGAGCCGCTCCTGCCGTGATATGGCTCAATTTCAACCTCCCACAGCAGGTCGCCGGTGATGGAATACAGCCGGATCTTCGCATCATCGGCGCCGCTGGCGACCTCGGGCGTGCCATCACCGTCAATATCGGCGAAGGCCACATCGCGGACGATGCCTTCAGCTTCCTGCTGCCAGAGAACCTCTCCCGCGCCATCAAGCAGTACTGTCTGGCCGTCGTGAGTTCCTGCGGCGATGTATTCCCTTTCCGCCTGCGTCCATATATCGGTGCACACGATGTCGCTGTCGAGGTCCGTGCTCCAGCGTTCTCCCATGGTTGCAGCGGTCTCAATCGGCTGCAGGGCCGGTGGTGTGGGCGGTGCCTGCGCTGCCTCAATGACACCGGTCAGCCACTGTCGCAGCGGTTCTGCATGGACGGATGATGAGGCCACTTCACCGTCCATGGCCGTGACGGACCCTTCTGCGACATTGATGAGCACATCCGCGGGGTTGTCTGCCGTGAGTGTGAGACCCGGCAGCTCCACGCCGGTGGCGTCGGCGAGATACACCGTGTCAGCAGACACAGCGAACATGGCGGCCTCGATTCGTGCATTGTCCTGTGACCACGGGCCGGTGCCGATGAGCATGGCGGTTTCCGGTCCACGGATGGCTGCAACCGCGTCATCAACGACCGATGCCGATACGCGTGCGGCCGCGTCCTGTGAAGTGTGAAACAGGTTCAGGTAGCGGATGGTCTCATCGGCCTCAATGTCCACCGTGCGATTCTGGTGGAGGATTTTGGTGAGCCTGCCTGCATGGGGATATTTTGCGTAGTAGCCCCGGTCTCCACCGTGCCCGCGATCCCAGCTCGTCCGCAGCATGGGCCGGGAGCCGTCGGCGTTTTGGATGTGGAAGTATTCGCCCTCCTGTTCGGCGGTCAGTGTGCCGCCATCGATCTGCACCTCCCCGAGCGTCCGCCACTGGCAGTCGGTGCGGAACTCGCCTGCATCATTGGCTGACAGCTCGTCCATGACCACGAAGAAGTCCTTCGCCTTCCAGAAGACACTGCGGGTCCAGTCCGTCCATGCGTACTCCGGCACCCGCGACTGCACCATCCCGAAGCCGTCGAAACCCGCCTTTGCAGTAAGCTCCGCCAGCGGCGGCACCTCGGTAGTTTGACCGTCACGGCTGATATTGATGGAGTTATGCCATTTCGGCCACGAGCGGATGTAATCCATGTCCGTCAGCCACAGCCGCCCGTTGTCGGTGTAGCGGATGATGGCATTGGCATCATAGTGCCCATGAATCCCCGCCGACATCCCGTCCAACATCAGGTAATCGTCCTGCGGATCAAAACCGCTGCGGAAAACGGCCTTGTCCAGCGCGACCTCCTGCGGGACTTTGCCGGCGGACTGCTTTTTAGGCACGGCGGGATCGAGGATAAATGTGCTCAGCCCGACCTGGTCAAGAGGCTCCTCGGCGGGCCCGCTCCAGTACATGCCGCCCGGGTAGTGTCCTCGGTCCTGCTCCAGCCGGTTGAGCATCCACTCATACCGCGGGTCGCCATAATACAGCGATGCGCCCTTGAAGACCAGGCGGGCATTGCTGCCGAAGGGCATCCAGGCGTCACCGAAGGTTGATTCATCACCGAAGTTATCATGACATGCGATGGCCAGCTCAGCGGTCTTCTTCAGGGTGCCTGACTCAAACAGGTCCATGTCGCCGCTGATGAGCGCCCACTGCATGGTGTGATAAAGCGTGATCCACTGGTAGTTGGCGGAGTCCTCCAGCGGCTTGTAGGCGGTTTCCTGGCCGGTGAAGAGGTTGCTGATGACATCCCGCCACCATTGCACGGGCTCCATGTTGAAGTGAGCATCGAAGTATTCCACGGCATAGGCAACCCCGACAGCCGGGTGTGTCTCATGGTTCCACGTCGGCTCGACGATCCCGGCCTCCTCGCGGGCAATAGGGCCGCGCAGTTCCCAGTAGTGGAAGCTGTCTTCGACGATCTGCCGGAGCCATTCTGCGGCTTTCAGCCGGGCATCGTCCGAAAACTCCGGGCACTCCTCTATCTGGTCGAGCCCGACAACAATGTTCGCGAGGGTGAATGTCGGTGGATCGGGCTCGTTTTCTTCGTAATAGCTCGCGAGTTCCTCCACCAGCGACTCATAGGCCTTTGCGTAGCTCGGATCGCCGCTGAGGTAATAGGCCCTGGCCACCTCGCCGGGCCGCCCACAGGCCGATTTATACTGGTACGCGCCCTTGAAAGCCCGCAGGTAGTCGTGGATGTCTTTGGTCTTTTGTGCAATTTGCTCGTCGGTGAGGCCGTTGAAGTTCGTGCGCTCGGACTGCCAGTCAATCATCACCGGCAGGACGATATTGTCACCCGGTTCGATACGGGCGATGAGAGCGTTGGCGGCCTGCTGTGCGCCTCCGGGATCGCTGCCACCCATGAAGACGACGTTGCTGCCCCCGCCCCACGGATCATGGACGGTGCGCAGTTCGTGCCCGCCGGGGCCCGGATAATAGCTGTCTGAATAGATCAGGTGGCGCGCGTACAGCCGCAGGGCCACCGGGTCGCTGGCGATGTTGCCGAAGACGATGCAGGTCTGGCCGGTGAGGTCCTCTTTTGTGGCCTCAGTTTCAGATTTTGTCGGCAGAGCGACACCGGTTTTTTCCTCGAAGGCACTCACGAAATCCTGCGCCGCCTTCTGATACTGCTCCAAACGCGGCACCAGCACCATCGCTGCAGCCTCCCCGTCGGTCACCAGCGGCGTCTGTCGCACGATGGTGCCCGGGGCCGTGAGCGGAAGCGTCTCATGTGACGGCTCGACCTCGGTCACCTTCACCGTATCAAGCATGACAGGGGCGTCCGGGGCGGAGAGCTCCATCTGCACGGCGCGGCCCACTTCCCGGCTCTGCACACCGACGCGCACGGTGCCCCACTGTCCGCCCGGGACGAAATGCACGCTTTCGGTGTCCTCTTCCAGCATGATGGTCAGTTTCGTGGCCTCGTCGGTGCCGCTCATGGCGGCTATGGCGATGGAGAAGAGGCCCGGCTGGACAGGAACCTCCAGATGAAGCGATGCACCGGTCTCAACGGTCACGGCGGTGCCACCGGTGGCAGCTTTCAGGGCGGTTGGTTCTACCTCTCCGGCCAGCTCTTCGACCTGGTATGTCGCCGGCTCCCCGGCGAATACACAGATCGTCGTCATCAGTATGGATGCAAGAAGTATCGGATATTTCAATATGCTTCAACCTCCGAAACCCACAGAAGATTTGGCCGCGCCTGCGACCCGCCACCGGCCTTTTGGTACACCCGAACGGCGGTTGCGGATTGTGTCTCAAACGTAAATTCGGAGAAATACTCCGGCTCCATCTCACTGACCTCCGCAACGGTCTGCCACTCGTCCTCAACCTGCAGTTGTATCTGGAAGCTGTTGGATGTGTAAATCCGTCCACCCTCCGCCGCCCAGTAAATCACGACCTTCGAAACAGGCCGCGGGCCGGGGAAAGTCACCTGCATCCAGTGTGGCTGCGATGTCTCGGCCGTCGCCGTGGCCCGGCGGGTATAGTCGGAGCCGATGAGCGATTGCAGGCCGTCATTGATCGGAGACAGGCGATATCCGCCGAAAATACTGTCGGCGGACGCTTCGCCACCATTGGCCTCCAGCGCCCAGTTGATGGCGTATTTTCCGGAACTGGCCGTGATTTCGATGTCATCAACGAGCACGGGCGCCTGTCCTGCCACCTTCACGTTGGCCGCATACGTCCTGCCGCCCTGGTGGTGGAGGTTGTCCCAGGTAACTTTCTGCCAGTTTTCGTTGAGGATGACTTTCGGGCTGTAACCGCCGGGAAATTTCTTGCGCCAGTCCCCGACATCGAGATACGCCTGCACCTTCGCCTGCCCTTCGGCGGCGCGCGCCCAGTAGGTGATGGTATAGACACGACCCCGCTCGTAGTTAACGGTGTACACCGCCGCGCAGGCGGCCTCCGGAGACTGGTTTTCCAGCCGTATGCACGGGGTGCCGTCACGGCCCACCTCCGGCACGACCTCCACAGAGTATTCTCCCTCGCCGTAGTTTCCCGCCCGGAACGGCTCGAGCTGTCCGTCATTGAAATCCTCGTAAACAATCTGCTCCGCAGCGGCGGAAAGTGCAAAAGCGGCGATCAGTCCCAACAGTGCGGCCAGTCTGAGTAAGCGCATATCATACCAGTCCATTCGTCGTGTGGATACGAGTTCGTAATGCGAAAAATATCTGCGACCGGTGTGCCCTCATGATCCAGATATTTTTCCTGTCGCCCTATTCCTTCCAGTCTATTGAAGCTGCGCCGATTGGGTTGCCGTCTGCGTCCCAGCTTCCGGCAAAGACGTCTCCCTGGCATTCTGTGTCGCGCACGGTGAATGCGGCGTCTGTGGTTTCGTCAGCCCGGAACGCAATGATATGCTCGGTGCCGTCAATTCGCACCGCCGCCCCAAGTGCGCGGTCGGTCTCCAGAAGCTCTATCTGGGGCTGCCGTTCATCCTCCGCTCGCTGGGGGATTAGCACCGTCACGAAGCGGCACTGCTCGCGGTTGTTCGTGGTCCGGGCGGTCAGGTGCCACTGGTTGGCCGTATCCTCGTTCTCCGGCGGTTGTGTGAACTGATCCGTCTGTGAGAATTCAAGATCCTCCGGTGTCAAAAACTGTACCTGCAGCTTTGCAGCACCGTGTGAAATCCGGACATGCTGGGTATCAGGGTCCACCGTCATTTCATCCAGCGCGTGCAGCCACCAGTCGTAGGTCGCCGGCTCCGGTGCCTGCAGATCATCGTAAATCACAATCACGGGCGTCGGCGCGGTGGGGGAGGGCCGGATGTAGAAGATGTGGCGGTAAAAGCGGTCCAGCCGGCCCATGTACGCGGGCGTGGCGTCACCAAGCGCGTAGTGGAAATAGTCGCCGGTCTCGAACTGCACAATCCGGCCGTCGGAGTTCCAATTTCTGATCTGCTGCCCCTCGCCATTCACCCCGATGGAGTTGGTTGCCCTCGTGTGCCACGTCCATTCGCTGTGATGGGGTGAACCGTACAGTTGATAGTATCCGGAGGCGATCGCCAGCGGCTCACCGTAGGCGTGGCAGATGAAGGCATTCTGGTCGGCGTAGGAGTGGCTGATGGCACCAAAGGGCGAGCTGCGCATCATCACGTGGACGTTGTTGTGCTCGCTCGGCAGGTTGCTGTGCATGCAGGCCAGCCCAATGCTCTCAAAACAGCGCCCATCCGGAAGGTCCGAAGGCGACTCCGCCTCGACCTGGGGCTCATGCAGCAGGAACGCCATCATCCCGGTGGGGGAATATCCCTGGTAGTCGGAATACCACATCAGGTAGGGGTCCTCGAAGATTTTCGCAAGCTCCCACATGGTCGCGGCGCCGTGTGCGGGCCCGGCCTGGCCGTCGCCGAAGGGAGACATGTCGCTGTAGGGCGGATTGCAATAGAGCTTAAAGTAGCCGGTGTTCCGCAGCCATTCGCGCTGGTTGATGGACAGCCCTGTCGCGTGCTCGATCACCCGGTACACCCGGCTGATGCGGGCGGTCGTCCACTGCCAGTAGCTGGGGCCTTCCGCCCATCCGCCGTCACGTCCGGCAAAGGGAGGGAAAAACGGCGCTATCAGGAGCTTCAGGGAATATTCCAGCCACGGCTTCACCTCGATATCCCCGGCCATGGCGACGCACGATTCCGCAAGGTCGCCCAGGTAGTAACCTGCAGCGTGTGAGGAAAACGGATGCACCTCAAACGGCTTGCTTTTGAGGTTGTTATAAAGCTGCGGCATACGCACCGCAAAGCATTCCCGGCATTTCTCACGTTCAC
>JAWODS010000087.1:0-18295 GCA_046483205.1 Armatimonadota bacterium
CGGACAAATTCGTCGAGGCCGTAGTTGCCGTCACGCTCGAAGCCGCGAGAAACATCCACCAGCTTCCGAATATTGGCGATCCGCCGCTCGCCACCGAACTGTGCGGCCATGGCTCCCGAATAGCCCGTTTCATCGATGATTCTGTCCAGCAGGCGCGAAAGGGGCAGGATTCCTGAAAGCATCCGGAACCGCTCCAGCTTCCCCACGGTCCAGTGAACCCGTGATACGGTTTCATCAGCGTCGGCGGGATATTCAGATGCAAATTCACCTGTCGCAACGGTCTTAAGACCTTCGAAAAGCGTCTCCCCGGCGCGGGCCACACGATACAGCTCGTTATCATCAAATCCGAAAAGCGGCGACCGCAGGACCCCGGCCAGTGCCACGTCGTCGTTAAAGTTGTTCAACACGCGGATCATGTTCAGAAGGTCCATGACTTCCTGCCGCGTCCAGAAGCCGATGCCACCGATCGTATAGAACGGGATTTCGTGCCGCCGGAGCGCGTTTTCGTACAGGTTGATATTGCTGGTGGCACGCAGCAGGAGGGCGATATCTCCCCACTGCATGGGCCGCGACTCGCCGGTGTCTTCATCAACAACTTCAAATCCCGATTCCCTGAGCTCTTTGAGGCGTGCGGCCAGGGTCGCCGCCTCCGCCTCCCGGCGCTGTTCGGCGTTCGGGCGTTTCTCCTCACCGTTTTCGTCCTCCACCGCCTCGACGTCGGTGACAAGCATCTCGCCTGCCATTCCCCCGGGATGGTCGTCACGGTACGCCTGCAGGGGCTCGAATCGCGCCTCGTAGTCCGGCTTTTCGGCGGTTCCCATGATCGTCTCATGATCAAACAGCCAGTTGTGATACCCCGTGAGAGACGCCGTGCTGCGGAATGCCACCTCAAGGGCCAGCTCCCGAACGGCTCCAGAAGCCTCCGCGAACTGCTCCCGGGTGTGCCGGAAGACCCGCACATCGGCGTTTCGGAACCCGTAAATGGATTGCTTGGCGTCACCCACGACAAACAGCTTCGGAGCATCTGGCGACCGGCTGTCGTCAACGAAACCGGTGATGGCAAAGACGATATCCCGCTGGAGGTCATTGGTGTCCTGAAACTCGTCAACGAGCACATGCCGGTACCGGTCGCGACACTGATTGCGGACCTGCGCGTCGGCATGCAGGAGCTTTCGGATCAAAAGCTGCAGGTCCACAAAATCGAGCGATGAATCAGCCGCTTTGGCCTCCTCGTATGCCTGCAGGCACGCTGAGGCCTCGGTCCACACGGCTTCTGCAAGAGCGGCCGCGTCATCCATGACCGCATCATCGTCGAGCTGCTCCTGCTGCTGGCGCCAGTTTCGGAGCTGCGTTTTGACAGCGTTCAGCGCATCCCGGACGGCATCCCAGTTCTCTTTTCCGCCCCAGTCCTCCGGTGAGGCCCCGCTCTTGGTGACTTCGGCGGCTTTTAGCGCGCGCTCTGCAAGCTCCCAGCGCTGTGAGTAATCCATGTCCACGGCCCCGGCACCATCGAGAGCCTCCAGCACCACCTCGCGCTCCTGGCTGAATTTCGTTGCCGGGTCCACCGGTGGATGCTCGCGGAGTGTGGTGAGGGCTTCCATGGTTTTACTTGCACCGATGACCGATCGCAGCGCATCATTGGCGAGCGTGTCGCGTATCTCGTTCCAGTGTTCCTGTACATCCGAGACCGACGGCGGGTGCTGGAGCCGGTCTTCAAAGAACTCCCGGTTGTTCAGCAGACCGTCCATGATCCCTTCGATCTGTCCGCGGGAGTATTCGCTGAACAGCCGCGTGGTCGTCGGTTTTTCGTCATCGAGCCGCTGGAGGATCGTTTCCGTAATGGCGCGCTGGCGCATGAGCCAGCCGGACCGCTCCTGCAGCACACGAAACTGTGGATCAACACCCGCGCGGAGGGCGAAGCGCCGCAGAAGCGACGAGCAGAAGCCGTGGATGGTGTTAATCGGGGCGACCTCCAGCTCATCAGCCACCTGCCGCCAGTGCCGGGACGCATCAGCATTTGCCTCGGCGATCCGGTCCCTGCATTCCTTCCGAAGGCGCTGTCGCATCTCCGAGGCGGCCTTGCGGGTGAAGGTGATGGCAACGACCTCACGCGGCGGGACACCGGCGTCCAGAGCAGCCATATACCTGTCAACAAGGACAGTCGTCTTCCCGCTTCCCGCCCCGGCGGCCATGAAGACGTCACTGTTCAGATCAAGCGCATCGGCGCGTATCTGTGCGTCGCGGGGAGCATCTTTGTCAGTCATTGATACCCTCCCCTATCTTCGCCTCACAGCGCCACGGCGTAAACCGGCACACAGAGCGGAAATCACAATACCTGCAGGCACTCTCGGTGGGCGCGACCGGGAACCGCCCGGCGATGATGCTGCCGACGAACTCCCGGATTCGGTGCCGCGCCGCCTCCAGCAGCTCATCGCGGTCCAGCCACCGGGAGCCGGGTTTGACGTTGGAACGCCGCTTCGCCCCATTATTGATCTGGTAAAAAGCCCCCAGCAGGCATTCCAGGCCCTTATCATCTTCCAGCAGCAGTCGGGCGGCCATAATGTAGAGCGGGAGCTGCAGGTTCTCCCCGGCCATCATTTGCGCTCCGCTCGGATGCGATGAGCCGGTCTTGTAATCAAACACGGCGTATCCGAGGTGGGCGCCATCCCGGTCTTTGACGATGTCCACCCGGTCGATCCGGCCACCCACCCTTACATCTCTTTCGTCGCCCGTGATCTCCACCGGCGGGCTATTGCCATAACCGTATGACGCCTCGTGCATCAGCGGGCAAAAAACCTCGTCATTGTTGTATCCCGCCTCGGCGGCGGGGAACTCCATGAGGTCCTCCATCATCTGCTCACACATCAGCCGCCACAGGCCCCGGTGTGCCACAAGCTGCTGGTTTTCATGGAGCTGCAGAAGCTCCCGGGCGACCTCCTGGAGCATCTCCCGGGCCCGCTTGACGTCGCTCTCCCGGATCGCCGTCTGGAAGGGAGGATCGGCGCGCCAGTCGCGGAAAAATCTCGCCATAATCCGGTGGACGAGTGTCCCGCGGCTGGCTGCGTCAATGGCGAAATCGGGCTCCTCCACCGCGCTGAGGCCGAGCACACGCGACAGGAAAAACCTGAAAGGACACTGCCCGTACGTTCCAAGCTGGCTGGCACTGTAGGTATGGCTTTCGCCGAATCTTTCTGCCACGTCCTCGATGATTGCCGGGTCATCGAGCACTCCATCGAAGTGATCGAAGGGGTCGCGGGCATAGCGGCGGGCTTCGGCCAGGGCCGCCGCCACCGTGCGGGACAGCATCTCTCCATCAGTCTCCGTCAAAAGATCAAATGTCTCCGCACCGGCCGCGTTATTCACGCTGTCGGGATGGGTGCCGAATATCTGGGAGAATGCAAACTCCCGGAGCACTCGCTGCCCGTGGATATCGGCCGTATCGCGGGCGATATGGGTGGTAGCTTCCTTCTCGCGGCCCTCGGGATCGGCTCCCAGTACCCGTTCGGCCTCTTCAAAGTAAATGGAGGGAAGTTGCGGGCTGCCGTCTTCGTCCGACCCGGCGAAGCTCAAATACAGGCGCTCCGTGGCCGCCGAGACGACCGAACACATCAGGGAGGCCTCTTCAATGGCGGTGGTGGTCCGGGTGCGGATTCCCAGTCCCCCCACCTCCGCGAGCTTCCGGCGCTGGCCGTCATCGTAGAAGGTACTCTCTCGATATACCTTCGGGAACACGCCCTGGGAAAGATTCGGAAGGAAAAGATGCGGGACGCGGAGCTGCCGGAGCTGGTGTAAATCAAGCACCTGCACGCGCCCGGTACTGGCTCCATCAGGGCGGAATTGCAGCCCCTGTACGAGGCGGTCGAGATACCGGATGAACTCCGGCCGCTCCATCTCGCGGCTGACTCCGGTCAGTTGAGGACTATCGTGGAGCTGTCGGAGAGCGTCACAAAAGGTATCAAATGCGCGGATGCTGGCTGCACTCAGCTTCGGCTCATCACAGCAGGCCCGCTCGAAAACGCCTTCATTGGACAGCCCTACCCGCTCCATCAGCGCTTTGAGTGCAGCAATATGGTTGGTGAGAGGTCCGGTCTCCGGCAACCGGGTCAGCTCATCTCGAAGCGCTTCCATGAAGCTCTGTACGGCCTCCACCTGGCGCAGTCGCTGCTGTGTCTGTTCGAGGTTCCGCAACCCCCACATGCCGTCTTCGATCTCATTTACCGACCGGCCCGCGGCCAATTCATCTCTGTGTGATTGCAGGCGCCGCCGGTACAGTCTCAGCCCGTCCCTCCATTGCAACCAACCCCTCACAATCCCGGCCTCACAGGTGATGGTATAGACCAGGTCGGCGTCGGGTGCATCGGCCGCCAGGGCGGCGACATCCACCAGCTCGCTGCGCAGGAAATTGACCACATCTTCGCGCCGAAAATCGCCCGCCAGGATATTCAACATGCTCATCACAAGCTGCACAAGGGGCTGGCCGGCGACACTATCTGTGCCCGAAAAATACAGCGGTATCCCGAACTGCTCGAAGGTCTCGACGACCAGGCTCCGATGGCGGTCCGGGCTGCGAAAGCCCAGGTAGATATCTTCGGGGGCGACGCCGTCACGCACCAGCGACTTTATTCGCCGCGCGATGCCCTTTATTTCGTCACGCGGTGTTTCGGCTTCAATAAAGGTGACATCCGAGAGGTCCTCCGGCGCGTCCGGGGCCGAATAATCGAACAGGTATCGGCGGAGAAAGTCCACCGCACCGGGCCTGGAGGTGTCCCCCGCTGAGCGCGCGCCAGATGCACCGGAACTCTGAGCGTCTTCATACCCGATCTGCAGGACCCGGCACGCATCGAAGGTGTTCCACAGCCGCTCGAAGGTCCGTCGTGGCAGCTCGTAGGCCTCGTTGAGCCGCCCGGCTTCGTCGAACGACATCTGTGGAGCCTCGGCGCTCTGAAGCCGGGGGTCCACGGAGGTATCGAAGCCGTCTGCGGCCGGATCCCATGGTGTAACGGCATATCCGAGCTCGTGGCACTGCTGGATCGGCAGTGTGACTACGGTCGTTTCGGTTGCCTCGGAGAGGTATTTCAGAACCTCGATCTGGGTGGTGGTGAAATCCGAAAAGCCGTCCACCATGATGAACCGGGCCTCTTCCAGGGGCGCTGTGCGAGCGTTTTTGAGCAGATCTCGCGCCTCCCAGAACTGCCCGGCCTCATCATACAGGCCCTGTTTGTGCAGCGCCTGCTGATACCGCGAATAGATGGTGCTCAACTCGCGGTCCAGTGACCTGTCAAAGCCGATCTTCCGAAGAATCGCCGAGAACTCCTCACTGCGAACTGCAGCCCGTTTGAGCTCATCAATAAAGCCGATAAGCGCCCTGACCAGGCCGGAGGTTTTCGATGACGCCTCCAGCATCTCCAGCTCGCCGCCGGCCATGTCGTCGAGGATGCCACGCACAAGCAGCTCGCGCTGAAGGTCCCCAATCTCCGGCGCATGGGCGTGATTCGCCCGCAGGATGGCTTCGGCCAGTTCGGGGAACGTGTAAATCCTGGCATCAATAAGTCCATCCAGCGTTCGGTTTTCGAGCAGATTTGATGTGACCTGGTGTATCACCCGGGGACTGGGCAACAGCAGGACAGCCGCATCAAATCCACCCTCCCGAACCGCCTGCGCATACCATCGCGTGGCGATCCGGGTCTTTCCGCAACCTGCCGGGGCACACAGCAATCGAAGCTCTGCCATCTATTGATACTCGCCTTATAATGGAACGACGTTGGTCCGAAGCTCATGCGAACCGTCCGGCCGCGTCCATTCGTAGAAATAATGCAACGCATCCTCGAGAGCGACGACCTCGATATACCGGATGGTTTTTGTGGCGTGGGGTGATTCCACGAAGGGGCCATCCAGGGTGATGCGCTCCCAGTGGCGCAGGTCGTGGCTCACACAGAGGCCGGCCTTCTCCTCGTAGTTTTCGTCAACACTGGCGCTGCCGTCGTAAAAGCCGACGTAAACAGGGTCACGATAGACAACGGAGTTCAGGCGGGTGCAGTACTGATCCCAGCCGCTATCGGGTGGGCTGAGGATGTCGCCCTGCCACGACCAGTTCACGCCATCTCCGCTGGTGGCCAGGCCGCTGTGTGACTTGAGAATGCCGGTATTGAACACATCACCGGTTCCGTGCATGTCGTCGCTGGATTCGGCGACTTCGGGATTCGGCGCGTAGCTGACGATCATGTGCAGCAGCCCGCCGATGTTATAAATGACCGGGTCTTTGACACCCTCGGCTCCACATTCGTCGGCGTTGAGGATCGGCGTGCGATCCCGGGGGTCGAACGCATCGACCGACGAGGCCTGCGTCATTTCAATGCACCAGCGTCCATCGTCATCCACAAAAGACATGTACAAACGCCACAGGTCCTCACCGGCGCGCATGAGACACGCCTTTTCCATCGACTGGGTGTCGATATCCTCCTTCGTGGCCTGCCAGACGTCCTCGAATTCCACGCCGTCGCTGCTGACGGCAACCCGGCAGTCAACACCGCGGCCCAGCTCCCGGGGTTTACGCAGGCGGTAATAGAGGTAAAACTTCTCGGTTAGTGGATCGTACATGGCGCTGCATCCGCCGGCCCACCACCCGGGCCCTTCATCGAGCGGTTCGCGGACGGTGGTTCCCTGTGCGGGATCGAACAGCGGGACATTGCCCAGATATCGTGCTGCCGGTGTGCGAAATGTGGTATTGTTGGTCATATCGTCGATTCATATCCTCCCGAACCTATTTGGAGAAAATGCGCTTTGAACACCGGCGCCGCCGTTGGATGAGCCGGGTCCTGTGCACATTGTCCCTTGTCATACAGGTCTTTCAGTCTTATAATTCACCGATGCTACATATTTTGGACACCGGGGCTGAAATTCCTCTTTTCGCCAGGAAGGTCTCTTTATTCACGGCGGAGAAGGGATTCGTGTATTGTGGGAAGAATACATGAGCCTGTCGGTGGTTGCAAAGATCGGCAACGACTGTTGTCGCCGTGCTGACAGGGTGCGGCGATCAGTGCGTGCGTCGCAGCATCGCATCACATGACGTTCGCTGAACTGAGGAGTTGACAGAAGTGGACGAAAAGACCAGGCGTCAGATCACCTGGATCGTTCTCATCGGAGCCCTTGCCTGCCTGATCGTGTGGGGCGTTGGACGGAGCCAGGAAATTGGCCGGCTGCAGAACAAATTGAGCAGCGGTACACCTGAAGAACAAATTCAAGCAACACGCGAGCTTGTCGATGCCCGGACCTTGAGCGAAGCGCTACAGGACCAGCCTCGGTGGGTTCAGCAAAAAGCGGTATCATCCATCGCCTATCTGGGCACATCGCAGGCGTGGTATCAGCTTCTTACGGCCTGGTACCTGCTCGATGCGCCCGTTCAGGAACAGGCTTCGAGCCTGCTGACGACGATGGGCAACTCCGCTATTCCTACGCTGATCGAGGCATTGAAGGCGAAGGATGCCAATACCCGCAAGGGCGTGGCACCCATTCTTATTAATATCGGCGAGCCGGTGATCCCCTACGTTCTGCCGCTTATGGACGCCTGGGACGATTATATCCGCACCGGAGCCGCTGTGGTTCTCGGTGGTCTCGGCGAGCTGGCCTCCGACCCGGTCATCGCTGTCATCAAGCGCGGGGGACCTGATGCCGCAAGTGGTCAGACAGATGAAGAGTATCTGCGTGAACGTGAAACGGCACAGGATGCCCTCAGGCGGATGAAAGCCACGGCATTTGAGCCGATTGCCGATCAGCTACTCACCGACGCAGACAGTGCAGATGTTCGCGGTATTGGGGCCACGCTGCTGGGGGCCATCGCCGACCAGACAGTCGCTACATCCATCGCCCCCGAAGATGCACTGAAAGCCCTGCCGCCGCTTGTTGATCGTCTGCAGAACGATCCCGCATGGTCGGTGCGCCGGAAAGCCGCAGTGTCCGTCGGTCTGCTGGGGCCGGTTGCGCGGGGCGAAGGAGCCGTCAGTCCTGTCATCCAGACACTCCAGGATCCCTCCGAGCATCCAGAGGTGCGTTCGGCCTGTGCTGAAGCCCTTGGCCGCTTTGGTGACCCCTCGGCCGCCGGTCCGCTTGTAAACGTTATGATGAACAGCTATCAGGGCCTTGAGGAGCAGATTGTCCTAGCCCTTATCCGCCTTGGTAAGTCATCCGTAGCACCCCTTGCCCAGGCGGTTCGAAGCGGGGATCCGCAGGTTCGGCTAATGGCCGTGCAAGCACTCGCCGGCATCCCCGGTCCGGAAGCTATCGAGCCGCTGACCGTGGCGCTGCAGATGCGAGCTGGAGAAGGAACGGGCGAGCAGGAGACAGGCGCAACAACAGCGGCAGATGTTCGCCGTGCTGCAGCGGAGGCACTTGGAAACCGGTCCGAACAGGCGCTGACGCAGAGGGCTGATGTAGCCGTCGAGCCGCTTGTCAACGCCCTGTACGCCGAAGACTGGCACGTGTACTATGCGGCCCGAGACGCTCTGGGGAAATGCGGTGATGCCGCCATTCAACCACTTCTGGGCGCCATGGACTCGTCCGACGTCCGTGCGGCACACATGGCCCAGCAGGCCCTGGTGGATATCGGGCCTGATGCAGTCCCGGCGCTGGTTGACGCACTGCTGGCAGCCGATACAAAGCCGCGGCTTGCAAATTGGGCATCCGTCGCCCTCGGTGAACTCGGATATGATGCAATTGAGCCGGTCGCGGACGTTGCCACCGACACGAGTCGCTCCACGGCGGTCCGTGTTGCGGCAATCCAGGCACTCGGAGAAACTCGCTCGGCAGATGCTATTGACGCGGTGAATGACGCATACCAAAGCGGAAACAGGGCCTTGAAGATTGCCGCCATGAATGCCATTCAGACCATCGGAATGGAGGGTGGCACCCCGACGCTGATGGACGGTTTGCAGGCAACGTCCGACAGGGTCGCTGACAGGGCCATGCAGATTCTGTTGCGCTGGCCACACGTTGATCTCGACAACGTTAAAGAGCTTCTGGACGCCGAAAGGCAGGACCTGCAATATCGCGCAGCAGTTGTCCTGGCATTCCAGGAAACGGCCGCGACCTCGATGGCACTCGCCGCCGCCGGCGCCGCGCCAGAGGCGCAGGGCACGACGACACAGCTGGACACGCTTGGCAAGCTCCTGTCCGATGCTGCAACCAAAAAGAGTGCCAGCACCCCACTCCGGCTGCACGCGATTGAGGGTCTCAGCAATATTGTGTATGAACCTGGCCTCAGCGAGCTCGGCGAAATCGTCCGCTCTGGTGGAGAATTCGTCAGTCCCGCCGCGAAGGCGATCGCCCACATCGGGGTCAAAACATCGCGCATGGAGGCGCAGGGTACCCTGGTCGAAATCTCAGAAGCCGGGAAACTGCTGATTGATATCCTGATTGAAACTGACAGCCCGGAGCTTCGCATGGAAGCTGCCGTGGCACTGTCGCTCATGCAGGAGGGGCCGGTTAATGAGTTGATTAGCCATCTTGAGACGGCCTCCGATGATTTGAAACCGTGGATCGCCGCCACGCTTGGCGCCATCGGCAAATATGCCACAGAAAATGTCGCCAACACGCACAGCGGTTCGCAGGATGATGAGTTCCGTCACTGGCTTGGGGTGGCGCTGGCCTGCATCGGCGACTCCCGGGCGCTTCATGTGATTAAGTTTATGCCCAAAGAGGAACGTCCCACCGGTCCGGATGTGGAGAGAGCCCAGGAACTCACAAGTCAGATCCGGCTCCGGAAGAAGTAGTTTTCGTCGCATATCAAACGCACACGACCACCGGCTGTCCGCCCCTCAAAGGCGACCGCTGTGAGGACTGATCGATAGTGAACCAGCGAACGATAACCGTACTCGTTGTCATTGTGATCGTTCTGGGTGCAATTTGGGCGATTACCGCATACCAGACGTCCGCGAGGACACAGCAGCATTTGACGGCGATTCAAACCGGCGATACCGAGGCCGCAGTCAGAGCCCTCGAAGACCTGGGCACACGCGGTCCGGAAATCGTAGCAGAGTTGCGCGGGATGCTGAATAACGACCATGCGCTGGTCCGCTCCCGGGCCGTCCGGCTCATAGGAGCCGTTGGGAAGGCATCTCATGCCCAACTTCTTGTCCCGGTCCTCCAAATGGATGACGCAGCGTACGTTCGACGCGACGCTGCAACCGCCATGGGCAGACTCGGCGCGGAGGACGCCCTGCTTCCACTCACAGAAGCGCTCAAAAACGAGCGTGAAGCAGATATCGTTCGTGCCGCCGCGGCACGTTCTCTGGGATTGGTCGGCGAAAAGGGTGCTGTACCCGCACTGTCAAGAATCATTGAAACCCGCCCGGCCATCCCAGACCCGGCCGATGAAGAGGAACTGGAGGATCCGACCGAAGATCTTCGTGTGGCTGCCGCCCAGGCCCTTGGCAACTTTCCCGTTGACATTGCCGTTGAAGCTCTTGCGCAGGCAGTCGATCATTCCCTCGAACCCAGCCTGAAGGTGAGAACTGCCGCTGCTTACTCACTGGGCGACCTCGCCACGGATGCAGAACAGAAGCTGCAGAAGCCTGCCGTTGAGGCCCTGCTTCATGCGTACAAAGATCCCATTGGCGATGTGCGCATCGCCGCAATCCACGCTTTCACGAAAATGCGCTTGATCCCGGAAGACCTTGGCCGCACTATCAAGCAAACGGTGACAAAGGCGCAACGCGACAATCATTTTTGGGTACGCGCGGCGGCCAGAGATGCACTGAACCATCTCGCAAAGATGGGCATATAGATATCTACGGGCCACGCATTATCTATCGGAGGAAGACTATGCGCTTGAGATACGCTGCAGTTGTAATTGCACTGCTCGTGACGACAATGCTGATGGGCGGATGTGCCATCGATCCGATGGAGCAGTTGAGCGCCGACATTCAATCGCAGGATATAACGACCCGGACCCGGGCGATCCAGGAAATGGCGAATCTCAATGATCCCCGGACCACAGATGAGCTCATTGGGGTCCTGGAAAAGGACAGCGAGGTGGCCGATATCGCCGCGGTCGCGCTGGTCAAGAAGGGTCGTGAAATGGAGCGAGAACACGCCAACGGCCAGCAGACGAATGAGATCGTTGAAGAGGTCGCCACGATCATGAATAACCCGCACCTGGCCCAGCAGTTCCGCGCCCGTGCGGCCTGGACGCTCGGTGAAATTGGCAGTCGCGAAGCTGTCGCCCCGCTGCTGACCGGCAAGGCGGCAACGGCGGGAGCCGCACCGGCGGACCTCGTGCGGAAATATGCCACTCAGGCACTCGAGAAGCTCGGCTACTATTCTGAAGGGCGTGCATTTGAAATCGCCATGGGGGAGCTTCGGGGGCAGGTGGATGTGTTGAAGGAGCCTGAGCCTCTGACCATCGAGGAATCGTAACAGAGGCGGCGGGACATATTCTCCAAAAGTCGGGCTCGAAGGGGCCCGGCTTTATTTCTGTCGAATACTCAAACCTATGCCGATTGTGAATATCGCAAGGATGCGGATAAAGAGAAAGTCCCATCACAGTCGCGTGGCGATTCCCTTATGCCTCCTGCTGTGTCTCGTCTTCTTCGGGCGTGCGGACTCCCAGCAGCCGGCATCCCGCGCCGGATGGACAGCCCCTGATCTGGTTGCCGAGACCGAGGATATGCCTTCATTCGGGCTGCGGCGGGATCCGTATCGCAGCATCCAGCTCCCCTCGTGGACCCAGCTTCTGGAGCAACACCGCGGACAGGCCGTCTCTGGCATCCCAATCTCCAGCCGCCTTCATCCCCCGGTGTCCTTCGTCGCACCCTACGACCTTGCCAGGCAGGGGCGCTTTCCCCTCGAATTCTGTCCCGGTTACTGGCCCGAGCATCAACCTGAAAAAACTGCCAATGAGTTTTGCAGCGGCGACTATTACACCTACTGGCCGCTTTTTCAGGGGACCGATGAAAACCCCTTCCGGATCGCCCGCGAGCAGGTACGGCAGATCAACGCGAACGAAGCGGAGGCGAGGAGGCGTGCAACCTGGGCCGCACTCAACTGGTACGTCAACGGTGCGGACGAGCATGCGGCGGCAACAGCGATTACAGTAGCCCTGTCGAGTGAAGAACGCATTCGCGATGACACGCTTTTTGAAATTGAACTTCAGCAGATACTCGAGATTTTGCCTGAAAGTATATGGCGTGTTGTGCCAGATGAAGCGAGCAGTGCCGTTGACCTGAGGGTCACCTCTTCCCTGTCGTATGACAGCGCGGTGTCGATGGGCAAAACGTTGCAACTGGCGGCCGAACGAGGCATTGACGCGATCGTTGTTGCCGACAGCGGCCATATCGCTGGCGCGCAGAAGGCCCGGGCGATCGCAGACACGCTGAAAGACCGGGGCGAACTTCCAGTAGATTTCCATGTTATCGTCGGCGAACATATCACCTGTGCCGGTGGTGTGAATCTTACCGCCGTGGGAATCGAAAGCCGAATTATTGAGGGGATGACCCTGGCGCGCACGATCAGAGAGATCCGCGAGCAGGGCGGCGTGGTTATCATGAATCATCCCGGCGAGCTCGGGGGGCCAGCGCTGGTTCGTCGCCTTGATGTCGATGGGTATTTCATCCAACCCCGGCTCTTTGAACTGTTCCGGACCCTGAGCATTCTTCACGATCCTGATCTCGCCGACAAGCCTGCTCTGTATGCCAGCAACGCCCGCTATTCCCAGCTCGTCGGGCTGCCGTATTCCGCGGTTCTCGGCCAGGACAGCGATCAGGATTCATTGCTGGAAGCTTTGAAAAACCGGCAGGTTTACGCCGCCGGAAATCTGTACCTTCCACTCATGGCCTTCATCCTCATCGATCCGATTTCCAGGTACGAAAAGACGCTGAACCGCTACTTCAAATGTCATGACTGGCTCACCGAACACAGCAGGAAGCTGCTGCATGCGGATAATCTCATTCTCCAAACCTCGTGGGATCGCAGTATCATTAATCTAATGAGCCTCGACGCCCCTGGCTGGGATGAGGTGGATATGCTGCACGACGGGAGTTCGCCCTTCTTTGACGGCCCCCGCATTGTATCAATCGCCGCGCAGTGGGGGGATGTGCAGGTGATGTATCGCCGGAGCGATGATTCCGTGTGGATGACAAGCCGACTGGAGTTTTAGTGCCCATTATTCATAAACAGTTTCGTGACTCGGCCTGGGGGCTGTGATGTTTTCAGCCCGAAGCTGGCGACGCTGTTTGCCGCCAGCTTCCGGCCGCGTTGAACCCTTTTTCGGATCGAAAAGTTTTATGAGGCGCTGTTGGTAGCCTCTGCGACATGTCTTACAGGCCGGTCTCCTTGACCATTTTCATCATATTGGCCATGGCGTCAGGGTGCGAGTTGGACCCGCGTTCATCACAGTTGTCCTGCCCGTCACACAGGATGATGAGCTTCCCGTTCTGTCCGCTGCCGTTATCGGTCAGATATTTCAGCGCCACGTAGATGGAGAAATTCAGCGGCGTATCACCGGATGCCGACAGCCCTCCGACGGAGGAGGTGATGTCGGCGGGATTGCGGGTGAAGCCGCACACCTGCCAGGCGTTGCAGGCCCCGAAGCCCAGCAGTGCCCACTCCGTCTGGCCGTCGCCGGTGGCGGCCACCGAGCTTTTCACGGCCTCCCGAGCCGACTGGATCTTGCTGCCCGCCATGCTTCCGGAACAATCCACAAGAAAGCATACAGAGTTCACAACAGGTGTGGTCGGATCAACTGGCGGCTCATCTCCTGGTTGTTGGTCATCGGGCTGTTGATCGTCAACCTGCTGATCGTCAGGCTGCTGATCGTCAGGCTGCTGGTCATCAGGCTGCTGATCGTCAGGCTGCTGGTCATCAGGCTGCTGGGCATCAGGCTGCTGGGCATTCGGATCGTAGTCTGTGGGGACGGAAAAACCGTGCTTCTCCCCCATTTCCTTGATGTACTCCGCAGCATTGGTGGCGCCTTCGTCGAGCATCGCCTTATACAGCTCTTTCATCGCCTCGTTCATCTGGTTCTTGAAACTCGCATCGTAGGTGTATTTGGCCATGAACTCCTCGGGGTGATCCTGCCACCATGACAGCGCGTGGTCATATTTGCTGTTGACGCCGGAAAAGGCTGCATCCAGCTTCGAGTCCCACAGATGGGCGCTGTAGATCTTTTCCCATGCAGTTGACATGCCGTTGGCGGTTTTCATGCGCCCCTGGGCACTGTCCCAGCGCTCGCCGAGGACTTTCATCTCCCACGGAGTACGACTTTTGCCGGCCAGAAGGTTCATTTTGTATATCTGGTCCACCGGGACGGAGCTGTCAATCTGATACCAGCTTTTCTGCTGCTCGTCCCAGACAAGTGTGGGCTGGTCGCCTGCAGAAAACGGCTTATAGATCCACGACGGGCCGTCGGGCCAGTACTGGTTGCGCTGAGCGAAATCCTGGCCGAACTGCTCGACCATTTTGTCGTATTTTTCTTTGTCGGCGCCGCTTTTATAATATCCCGGGCCGCCTACAACGCCCTGGTTGCGGTTTTCATCAATGGTCTTGGCGACCCTGTCGGTGGCGTCCAGGAGCTTGTCGGTGATCTTTCCGTACTGCTCGATGAACGGCCCGATCACCGGGACATTTCCACCGGCCTTTTCCATGATTGTCGCCAGGGCCTGGAGCTGGCCACCGAGGGGGCCGCCCTCGCGATTCTGCGCCTTCTGTACTGCGTCTTTGAGGTCCTTAATCTCGCCATAGACATCGAAGGCACTGCCGACGGGCGCCGCCATCTTCGAAAACTTCCGAAGCGGCTCGTTGAAGGTTTCAAGACCTTCCTGGGCCTGCGAAATCTTATCAATAATTGCTCTGCGCTCCTGTGCAGTCATGCCGGGAGCTTTCTCATAATACTGCCGGGCATCCCACAACGAGCTCCGAATTTCATCAATGGTACTTATTCCTGTGTCCACACCATCAACAATCTTTTTGAAGTCCTCGCCCGTCTGCTTGATGGCATCATCCTCGGCCACTGCCACACCTGTCGCCATCGCTACGACAACAGCAATAGTCATCAACCGGCCCATCTGCCTGTGCATGATTTGTTCTCCCGTTAAACGGCAAAGATTCCCGCGAAGCTCAAAACTTCATACATTCGGCTTTTCCCCATGACAGATAAAACTCCTGCCCGGTTCACTGTTCACCCACACCTTGAGCGGGCGCACGTCCGGCGCTATAATGCCCTCATACTTGGCCGGCAGCGACGAAAAATCCGTCTGAAACGTGTCAGGAGTGATCGGTATGGAACCAGTTATCGCTCTGGCGATGATTATCGGGACATACTCAGGAATCGGCATCGACACACTCATGGATACGCCTACGATCGAACGGGTGGTCTTCTACGAGGCGGATGTCGAAAAACTTGCCGACGTGGCGTCAGGCGTCGAGGTCATTGAAGAGGACGGCACCCGGCTGGTACAGACTCTCGACGGCTTCGAGCTTGTTTTCCACGTTGATCTTCCGGCCTCCGATGTACAAATCGAGATGGAGTGTCGCGCACCGGATCGTGGCAGCGATTCATACTTCATCGACATCGACGGCGAGCGGATGGAGCAGATTATCACTCCATCCACTACCACCCTGAGCCCGGCGACGGCGGGCTTTCATATCCCGGAGGCGGGCGAGCACGAAATCAGGTTGACGCTGCGTGAACGGCCCGGAAGTGTCATTAAGAATCTCCGCATGGTGAAAAAGGACGTCACGCCCCTGGCGCCACCAATGCGCGAGGAACTCATCGGACAGCACCCGCGGATCTATTTCACCGAAGACGACATCCCGCACATGCGCCAGCGGCTTGAAGACCCACTGGTGCAGGAGTTTTACCGCCTGCCCGATGACAGCACAAAAAAGCCTCCGGAGTTCAGGCCCGGCCAGCGCAACGGCGGGGCGTTCCGCGGTCTCGACAGCCACGCCCTGCGATACGTCCTGAAGCCCGACGAGGACCTGCGAGAGTGGATTCTGCAGTGGCTGGAGATGGCGACGACGTACGGAGACGTCGGCGTGGACCTGGATGCTGAGTACTTCATGGAGGGCCTTGCGCTGACATACGACTGGATGTACGAAGACATTCCCGAGGACCTTCGAAACCGCGTTCGAAATACGATTGTTGAAAACTGCCAGCGTCTTTACGCCGCGTCACTGGCCGGCCGGAGTGGTGGCGGACAAAGTTTCCAGCAAAATCACTACTGGTATTCACATCTCGCGCTGGCGCTGGGAGCCGCAGCAGTCTATGGCGAGGTGCCGGAAGCCGAAAAATGGCTCGCCTGGGCGTGGGACCGCTTCGAGCGGATAGCGCTCACCTTCGGCCCCGACGGCGGCTTTCATGAAGGGCCTGCCTACTGGGACTTCTCCATGCCCACGTTGTATATGTATGTGGATCTGTACGAATACTGCTCCGGCGAGCACGTACCGTATATGGATGTCGGACTCAAGGGGCAGGGGTACTTCCGGTGGCATTACCAGCTTCCGGGCTTTGACAGATACGCCCCGCTGGAGGACTCCAATAAGACCGCTACCGGGTGTCCGGCGCATCTTCTGATATGGGAGGCCAGTCGCTTCGGGGATCCCGTGTTGATGGGTGTGGCACGGCTGCGGCAGCCGGAGCCGAGCCCCAACAATTTCACCTTCCTGTGGCTTGATGAAGAAATCGAGCCCGTGGATCCGCTGCCCCGAATGGAGACCGCCGCATATTACCCCGACATCGAGACAGTCTTCACTCGCACCTCATGGGAAGATGACGCCACGCACGCCGTGTTTGTGAGCAGACCCATGGGTGGCCACAAGTATGCTGAGCTATGCGATCAATTCGGGATCGGCGGAACCGGCCACAACCATCCGGAGCAGAACCACTTCTTCCTTTTCGGTCGCGGAGCCACACTCGCCGGCGACCCCGGCTACACATACGACAAACAAACCCGCAACCACAACACGATTCTCATCAATGGCAGGGGGCAGTACGGTGATGGAGAGATGTGGCCGCACCCAAATCCCGGCCGCGCCCACATCACCCACTTCGGCACCGACGGAACCAGCACCATCGCCGTCGGTGACGCCACCTCTGCATACCCCGGCGAGCTGGGACTGCAGCTTTTTGAGCGCACCTTCGTGGTGGCTGACAGCGACCTCGTGGTCGTCTTTGACCGGCTTGGCGCACAGGCTCCGAGCACCTTCAACTGGCTTCTGCACCACTGGGGGACCGTCGAGGAGAACGCCGGCACCTACACCATCACCCGCAATGACGCACAATTGACACTTCACCCTCTCATGCCCACCGACTACACCTGCCAGCAGAGCACGTACACACCACAGTACGTCCATCCCCGGCGCGACCTGACGCCGGAAGAGGCGGACATCAATCTGCTGTCACTGGACTCGCCGGAGACCACCGAGACGCAGTTTTTGGTGCCGATGCAGATCTCCGCAGCGGACGAAGCGCCCGCTGAGCTTGAACATATTTCCGGCGACGGGTATGAGGCCGTCAGGGCCGGTGATGTTTTCGTCGCCTTCAATACCGGCGGTGGTACAATGACCCTGCAGACACCATGGGATGAGACGGTGACCACCGCAGCGAAAGCCTGTGTCGTGCGCAACACCGCGGACGGCCCGGTGGTCGTTGAGGCGGAAGTCGTCGAGAAGGAAGATGAGTAACTCCGCGCTGATGAGGCAATAATGCCCATAATGGGGTGCTGTGCGGCCGTTGCCTGGATGGATCGACCCTCTACGGGGGCATTTGGGGGCGTGTATGGCGGGCCATGAGGCAGTTTCCAGTCACGTAAGAGAGCAGCGGGCCAGAGGTATCCGCACGGCAATTGTCATTGCCGCCGTGATTGTCGTCCTACGATATTTGCCCATCACCTCAAGCCTGTTCTTCTTCTCCGTCATCGAAAGCTTTGCCTACGACGTGGCCTTTGAGATGCAGGGGCGCGATGTCCCCTCCGACATCGTCATTGTGGCAATTGATGATGACAGTCTTCGCCCGGAGCATCTCGGGCGATTTCCGTGGTCGCGGCAGGTCCATGCACGGCTCATTCGGAAGCTGAGCCCGGCGAGGGTCGTCGCCTTCGATGTCCTCTTTCCGGAACCGCAGGCCGACGACCCCGCAGCGGACCGCGCCTTTGCGGAGGCCATCGCCGCCCACGGCCACGTTGTGCTGGCGGCCCACTACCGTGCCCGCGCTGAGTATGACGCTGATGCGCGGAAGCTCACCGGCTTCGACATCAGTGCAGCCCCGGGTGCGCTGCAGCGGGTGCAGGCTCTCAATTTCGCTCCG
>JAWODS010000312.1:0-5040 GCA_046483205.1 Armatimonadota bacterium
CACCCGCGATAACTTGTTCCTGGAGTTTACCGCTCATTCCGGGGAGCGATTCTATGAATTCGACTGCCCCGGAAGCGACACGCCTGATTGTGTGTCCGCGCTGTCGGGCGGCATCGATTCCATGGCCGGTGCGGTGATGCTTTTGCGGGCGGACAGGCATCCTCTGCTCATCACCCACCAGTCAGGGAATCCGCATGTGCGCAGGGCCCGCGACAATGTGGTGGAAACGCTCGACAAATTCCGGCCCGGGCAGAGCGCCGCCGTGTGTGCAACTATCCAGCCACGCCGCAACGGCGATGACGCCTGGAGCTTTCCTCCTTCCACGCAGCGGGAGAATTCGCGCCGCTCACGCGCATTTCTGTTCATCTCGCTGGCTCTTCTCGCCGCGGCAGGTGCAGGTGTCTCCGAGGTGTACGTCTGCGACAACGGGGTGCTGACTGTCGCCCTGCCGCTGACGGACGGTCGCGTCGGCAGCCTTTCCACCCGCAGCACCCATCCCGTTGTGATCGCGGGGATAAACAGCCTTCTGGAGGGGGCGGGGGTCAGCATCCGCGTGGCCAATCCCTTCGTGTATCAGACGAAGGCCGAATTGATAGGCGACATTCTCCGGCCCGTCCTTACACCCGCAGAGATTCAACAGACGGTGAGCTGCTGGATGACGGGGCGACGCAGCCGGCAGTGTGGCGGGTGCATCCCGTGTCTGCTGCGCCGGATTTCCATGCTGGCGGCGGGCCTGCCTGACGAGGCCTTCGAAATGGATATTCTCGCCGAACCGCAGCAATACAGGGGCACCGACGCTTACGGCAATCTCGTTGACCTGCTTACACAGGCCCGGGCCTTCGCAACCATGAGCGCCGGAGATATGCTGCTGAAATGGCCGGAGCTGCTCGATACCGCGGGCGCCGGCGAATCGGTGCCTAATATCATCGACATGCTGCAGCGATACGGCCACGAGGTCACACAGGTTGTCGAAAAGCACTTTCCCCGGGCCGCCGCATTGATGCACTCATCCCGGTAGCTTTTACAGCTTTTGTGAATACATCACGTAGCGGATGACGGGCTCAAAGCCGCACTTTTCGTACACCGCCCGCGCAGCGGCGTGTCCCTCATTCAGACCGGTGCCCACACAGGCGTACTCCATCCCCGCATTCTCGAAGATGTCCAGGACGCGCTCAATTTGCCGGGTCCCGATTCCCTGACCCCGCGCTTCGGGAGCCACGCCATTGAAGTGTATTGTTCCCACACCACGGGCGTTGGATTGCGTGTAGGTAATAAACCCGACGACCTCCCCGTCACTCTCGCTGACGATCAGGCTGTCGATTTCGTCCCACAGGCGGCTCATCACCTTCGGCACCAGCCACCGGTCCCACCGCTCGTCACCGACGGAGCCATACATCTCTTCGAGTGCAAAGTCGCTTCCTATGGCCCAGATCTGCTGCACAATTTCCTGGATTCTCGGCATGTCCTCCGGTCGTCCCGCACGCATCGTCACGCCCATCGGCTTTATCTCCTTTTTGAGGTATTTCACAAACAATTCATGGGGGTTTGTCGTCTCATAGTATACAGCGTGTCTAAGATGCATTCGCGAAAGCGCCGCAGCAAACCTCCGAAACGCCGGGAAGCCGACAACGGGAACACCTGGCGGCATTCAGTATGCTTGAGAACAGGACATTTTTTGTGATATGCTTGTGTCACGGAATGGCGGCTGCTGTACGTTTAATGAGGGTCGTTTATGCCCATCACGATAGAACGCATAATCGAGCGCGTGGCGAATTATTGGCCCAAGCTGGATCGCGATTTTCTGCTTCGGGCCTACCAGTTTGCCGATGCAGCACATGAAGGTCAGAAACGGTTGTCCGGCGAGCCTTATATCGTCCATCCGCTGAATGTTGCCGTAATACTGACCGAAATTGAAAGCGACCCGTTTGCAGTAGCGGGCGCTTTTTTGCATGATACGGTCGAAGATACCGAGGTCACGATTGACGACGTCCGTGATGAGTTCGGCGATACGGTCAGCCGGCTCGTCGAGGGTGTCACGAAGCTGGGGAAGCTGGATTTCAGCTCGCAGGAGGAGGAGCAGGCCCGCAACCTCCGCAAAATGTTTCTGGCCATGGGGCAGGATCTTCGCGTCATCGTTATCAAGCTCGCCGACCGCCTGCATAACATGCGCACCCTGCAGCCGCTGAATCATGACCTGCAGATCCAGAAATCAGAGGAGACGCTGCACATTTACGCCCCTCTGTGCCATCGCCTCGGTATCCACAGGATTTACTGGGAGCTGGAGGACCTCGCCTTCAAGTACCTCGAGCCGGATACGTATGATGAGATCCGGCGCCGTATCGGACTGACGCGCGAGGAACGCGACGCTCTCATTGACCAGGCACGAAGCAGCCTCAAAAAACACCTCGAAAACAACGGTATCGAGGCCAACATCCAGGGCCGCGCGAAGCATCTGTACAGCATTGCCCGGAAAATGCGCACGCGCCAGATCAACTTTTCGCAGATCCGGGATCTCAACGCCCTGCGCGTGGTCGTTGACACCGTCGGTGAATGTTACGGGGCTCTCGGCGCCGTGCATGAGTTGTGGACGCCGATTCCCGACGGCTTTGCCGACCATATCGCCATGCCCAAGGCGAACCAGTATCAGTCTCTGCATACCAAGGTGCTGGGGCCGTCGAACTCTCCGATGGAAGTGCAAATCCGCACCATGGAGATGCACCGAACCGCCGAATACGGCGTTGCGGCACACTGGCGGTACAAAGAGGGTGGAAGCGACGAGGATCTCGATGACCAGATCCAGTGGCTCCGCCAGCTTCTGGAGCTGCAGAGTGACCTGTCAGAAAGCCACGAGTTTCTGGAGCTTCTGCAGATTGACCTGTTCAAAGACCAGGTCTTTGTCTTCACTCCCAAGGGCGATGTCATCGACCTTCCGGCCGGAGCGGGACCGATCGATTTTGCCTACCGCATCCACACCGAGGTCGGTCACCACTGCGTTGGTGCGCTGGTCAACGGCGCCCAGGTGGGCCTGGATTATGAGCTGAAAAACGGTGACATCTGCGAGATTGTGACATCTCCCGGCGGAGAACCCCGCCACGACTGGCTGCGGCTTATCCAGAGCTCGCACGCCAAGGCGAAGGTGCGGCGCTATCTGCGCGAGCAAACTCGCAAGGAAAACATCAGGACAGGGACGGAGAAGTTCGAGCGCGCAATCTCTCGCCTCAACCCCGGGGAACGGCAAAAGGCACGGGAAGCCGATATAGAGAAGGCGGCCGACCATTTCAATTATTCGGAGGAAGACGCGCTGATGGCCGCCATCGGGTACGGTGACGTCTCCACGGATGCGGTTCTGGAGTTTCTGCTGGACCGCGGGGCCCAGCCCTCCAGCCTGGTGGATGAGGCGCAGTTCATGCTGCCGACCGACTCACCGCCGCCCGCGTCTGTAACCGATGATGAGGCGCTTCCTGTCTCCGCGGGCGGCGTGGACGGATTTCACTCGCGCCTGTCGAAATGCTGCGATCCGCTGCCCGGTGACGACATCGTCGGCTATATTACGAGGGGTCGGGGGCTGGCTATCCACCGCGCGGACTGCAAAAACCTCGCATATCACGCACAGAAAGAACCCGACCGCATCGTCGAGCTCAAGTGGTCTGACGACGAGCAGGCCACCATATTCCGACAGGATATCGAAGTGGTGGCGCTCGACCGGGTGGGGATTCTGTCTCACATCACCGCCATTATCAGTGACGCCGACATCAATATCGCCCACGCCGAGGCGACCAAAGCCAGCGATCATCTCGCCCGCCTGCGGCTAACCCTGGAGATCCGCCGCCGCGAAGACCTCACGCGGGTCCTTCAGCGGCTGCGCGACCTCATCGATGTGGTCAACGTCCGCCGTCTCGGACAGCAGCCCGCGCCCACAGGCTGATGTTCCCCCGCTGTCTTTTCATCGTCACGAAACGCCTGCCAGCTCCACCAAGTTGTCAGCACTGCCGCTGTATTCATCGGCACAGGTGAATATCAGGACCTGCCGGTTCTTCGCCATCTCCCGGAGGATCTCAAGCGCGGCGGCCCTGCGGTCTCTGTCGAAATTGACCAGCGGGTCATCGAGCATCACGGGCGGCCCGTCATCCTCCCACAAAAGCCGGGTGAAGGCCAGCCTGCAGGCCAGGTACACCTGCTCCCGCGTCGCCAGGCTGAGCTCATCATCCGGGTCCGCAAAATCGGCCTTTTCAGACGAATAGACCGACGGCTGCATGTCCTCCATTTGCACCCGGTCGTACCGCCCTTCGGTGAGGCGTTCCAGGTAGCTGTTGATTTCGGGACCCAGGCGGTCCATCGCGCTGGTCATTGTCGCCTGTTGGGCCTCATCAAGCACATCCTGCACCATCTCCAGCGCCTCCCATCGCAGCTTCAGCCGGTCCAAGCGCTTTTGGGTATCACGGACCTTTGCATCGATCTCCTGCTTATCCTCGATGTCGTAATCCGAATGCTGCAGCGTGTATCGGGCATTCTGCAGCCGTTGCTGCAGGTCTTGCACCCGCGCCGACATCCGCTCGATTGCCTCCCGCAGGTCCCGCATCTGTTCGGGCTCCATGGCCGCGTCCAGCCATTCGGCGCTGTCGAGCTCATCGGCCAGGCGGTCGCGGTCGGCCTGCTTTGAGGCCAGCGTCCGTCGAAGCTCGTCGGGATCATCGTCCCCCAGCATCCCGTCCAGTTTGCTTTTCGCCCTGTTATATTCGTCAAGGAGCTTACGCCTGTGGTCAACGGCCTTTCGTAGATCGCCAACTGATTCAAAGCCGAGTTCCTCGAGGCGGTCGGCGATTTCTGACTGCGCATCCTCCATCGCCGTCTCCGCCTGAGTGATATTCCCCTGCACAATCTCGGCTTCGGTTTTTGCGGCATTCAGGCGGCTTTCAATCTCCTTTACATCGGGGGGCGGCGAGGTGGGGCGCTGCGTCCAGGCCCATGCACCGGCAGCGACGGCGACGATGAGACCCACCCACCAGCCGGAGATGCCACCAATGCCGAGCGCAACAGCGG
>JAWODS010000316.1:0-5232 GCA_046483205.1 Armatimonadota bacterium
TAAACCGGCAATCAGCGCCAGGGCCGCAAGCGGCTGGTTGATCGGCAGAAGCGTCACACCGATTCCGACACCGAGCCAGATGTAGCCCATCTGCCCGATGGTCGAGAAGGCCAGAAGCCGCATGCCCTCAGTCTGCCGCAGGGCTGTAAAGGTGCCGACAACAATCGAGCCCGCAGCCAAAAGCACCATCAGCATTCCCCAGACGCTCAGAGCGGGTGTCACCGGAAACAGCACCGCGAACACCAAAAGCAGCCGATAGACGCCCATTTTCTCCATCACGCCCGAGGCCGCCGCCGCAAACGGTGACGGTGTCTTCGGATAGGCGTGCGGAAGCCAGAATCCGAAGGGCAAAATCCCCGACTTCGTCGCCGCGGCGATCACGAAAAGCCCCACCGCCACGTGCACGACCCACGGATTGGCCACAAGCTGTGCCGCCATCGTCTCCCTGAACGCCTCGAACGTAAACGAGACGGTCGGTGTGAACACGTACAGGATCACGATCGCCAGCACCATCAGGCCGGTGGCCGCATGGTTGGTGATGATATAGATCAGCGAGCCCTCCGAGGCCTGCTCATCACGGCTGTCAAAGGCCATCAGCGCCCAGCCGGCCAGTGTCATGACCTCCCAGAAGATCGCGAAATACAGGAGGTTATGCACCGAAAGAAGCGCCACGATGCTCCCAAAGAAGATCATCAGCACCGGATAATACCGGGCCATGGAGTACCGCTCATACCGCTCCATGTAGCGTATCGAATAGAGCGTGACACACACGGCCACCAGCGCGGTGAGCAGCAAAAAGACGCCACTGATAGCGTTCACTTCAAGGTTCAATGCCTGGTTGAAAAACGGCAGCATCATCAAGACGCCATCGCTGTGAACGGTGCCCTGCGTCAGAGCTGTCCACCCGACATACCCTGCAAGGGTGCCGCCAGCGACGGTGCTGATAAATGCGACCCATCCTGCCAAAAGACGTTTACGCGCACACAGACCACTCAAGACGGCGCCGGCGGCAAAGGCCACCAGCGATGCAATAAGCATCGTGCTGTCGGTCATCGAAACACAATCCTGTCTAATCTAAAATAATCAAGACCTGTCGCAGGGGCCATTCGCCCTGCAGCGGTCTTTATCTCACGGATACGTCACGTTGATCAAAAAAACTCCGGACATGCTGCACCATCATTAAGGACGGGCTCAAGTATCCTCGAGTTCGTACCTGCCGCCGTCATGCGGAGGGCTCCGCCGCCCCGGTGTCAACCACGTCCGAAGGCTTCGTATAATCGGCGGAGTCGACCCCGAAAAGCCGCAAAAGCCACCTCGGGCCTGAAATCAGTGGCAGGCCGACGGAGGGGTACATCCATGCAAAACAGCGGTTGAGAACGAGCATGAAACTCTGGACGGGATAGCGACACTCCTGCGCATCGTGCTGTTCGCCACAGAGCCATACAGGCACGACCCGCCACGAGCGGGAACCGATTCGGGTGATGAGGCCGACGAGTACCAGGCAGCCGATGAACGCAAGGGCCACGGTGGCCGGTCCCCACGCTCCCGTAACCTGTCCTCCAAGCGCTTCGATGCTTATACCCTGGGGCGCGGTGCCGAAAATGGCCGCGAGGGGAATGCTTTCAGCCCCCGCGACAACGCCCGTGATAGCAGTATGAATCCGGCTGACGGCGAGCATGGGGAAGAGGCCGAAGCCGATGCAGAAAACCACGGGAATATACTGGGCGACGACCATACCGGCCGGGACCTCGCGGGCCTGCACATCTTCCCCGACATGCAGGTCACCCAGAAAGACAGCCCCGGTGAGCTTGAGCACATAGGCGAGGGTGACTGCGGACACAAAGATTCCCGCCAGCCCCAGGAATATCATCAATGGCAGCGTCATGCCTGCCAGAAGCGAGCTTTCGACAACCATCCATTTACTGGCAAATCCGTTCAGGCCCGGGATTGCGCCGATGGACAGCGAACCGACGACCGCCGCGATGGCTGTATAGGGCATGATGTGGATAAGACCGCTGGCCTGGTCCATGTCACGCGTCCCCGTGCGGTACAGTGCAGCCCCGGCATTTAAAAACAGCAGGCCCTTGAAGGCGGCGTGATTGACGGCATGAAACAGTCCGGCGACAAGACTGAGGACTGCGAGGTTCATATTGATGGGAAGCAGTGCGACGCCCACGCCGATGCCCAGCCAGATATAGCCCATCTGCCCGATCGTTGAGAAAGCCAGCAGCCGCTTGGTATCCACCTGTCGCAGCGCTGTGAAGGTGCCGACGATGATGGAGCCGATGCCCAGCAGTGCCAGGACCATCCCCCACATCGTGCTTGCCGCCGTCACTGGCAAAAGGACGGTGAAGACCAGAAGCGCGCGATACACGCCCATCTTCACCATGCAGCCCGACAGCACCGCCGAAAAAGGCGAGGGGGCGACGGGATGGGCATGTGGCAGCCAGAAACCGAATGGCAATATCCCCGCCTTGGTCGCCGCCGCCACCACGAAAAGCCCGATTGACAGATGCACCACCGCCGGGTTGGTCACCAGCAGACCGCCGATGGCCTCGCGGATTGCGGAGAAGGCAAATGAGCCGTCGGGCGTGTATGTCTGCAGCAAAACAATAGCCCCGATCATCAGGCCAGTGGCGACGTGGCTGGCGATGAAGTAGATCAACGCCGACCGTGACGCCTCTTTGCTCTTCGTCTCATACGCCACGAGCACCCACGACGTGAGTGTCATAAGCTCCCAGAAGACCAAAAAGTACAGCAGGTTGTGCACGGAAAGCAGCGCGATGATACTCCCGAAAAACAGCAGCAGGAGCGGATAATACCGGACCAGGTCGTACTCTTCGTAATGGAGCATATAGCGGATCGAAAACAGGGTGGACACGACCGCCAGAAGCGATGTGATGAACATAAACACCGCGCTGACAGCATTGACCTCCAGGGCCAGCGGCTGGCCAAAATAGGCGATAGTTGACAGCGATCCCGTGTGAACGGTGCCGTTTGTGAAAACCGACATGGCCACCTGCATCGTCCAGATACTGCCCACCGTTGCGCTGACAAAAGCCACCCATCCACACAAAAGCCGTTTGCGTGAAAGCAAAGCGGTCAGCACAGCTCCTGCGGCAAACGCCAGGATTCCGCCTATCAGCAGTTGGCTGTCTGTCATCAGGTCACATCCCGGGAGTGATCTGTTCGAGCAAAGGCAGTGCGATCATCGGAAGTGCCAGTGAAGCGACTGTGAGCAATACCACCGCGGCGCGGGCCGAAACGCCGATTCCCGTCTCCGGGGATTTTTCGGGGGCCTGTCCGAAATAGATCGTGTGCCCAAGCCACAGAAAGTAGCTGAAAATGACAAGGCTTTCGAGCAGTATGAGAATGGAAATCAGCGTGCCGAAGCCGCCGGTAGCGATGCCCGCCGACAGCACCAAAAGCTTTCCCCAGAAACCGCCCAACGGGGGAATGCCCGCGATGACGAAGGCACCCACAAAATAGCCGAGCGCCGAATACGGGACGACGCTTCCAAGGCCGGAAAGATCGGCAATCTGGCGGCTGCCACCGGCCCGGATGGCCAGTCCGACAGCCATGAACAGCAGTGCCATGCCGGAGGCCATTGTGACGATCTGCAGCGCCGCTCCCGCCAGGGCTTTATCAGACCCCCACATGGCCACTGAGAGGGCGCTGATAATCATGCCGCAGTGGGTCGCGACCGCCAGCATCAATCCCTGCTTGATGTCGGCGGCAAAAAGCATCATGACCATGGCAATCAACATCGAGGCAAGCCCGACGACCGCAGCAGCCGGGGCGATCCATTCGAGGAGTCCAGGATTCGCCAGCGTCATCCGGGCGACCAGGTACACGCCTGCAGTGACCAGGACGCCGCTGTGGATGAATGCGTTGGTGGGAATATCTGCTTCGGCGGCTTTCACAATCCAGCCGAGGAACGGGAGCTGGGCGGCGAGAATCAACGCGGTGATCCCGAAAAGGCCGGTGACGATCTCAGCATAGACCACCGGCAGGCTGCTGATATCCGAAAACAGGAAGCTGGAGCCCTGCGGGGCGGTGTACATGACTAAAAGTCCCGCCAGCCAGGTGAGTGTCGCACCGAGTGCCGCCAGCGAGAAGATGCGCGCAGCTCGTGCCGACTCAGGAGTGAGAACCATGAGACTCAGCCGCCAGGCGGTAAAGGCGGTGATCAAAAATGCAATGAACATCGTCAAATAGTTGCCCGCCAGGAAAATGCCCAGCGCACCGGCCACCGCCAGCATCAGCCAGTCCTGGTGATTTTCAGTGCCCGTCTCGGCTTCTGCTTCGCTGTCCTCGTTCGCTTCTTCGTCGCTTCCCTCCGATTTTGCCGGCCCCAGGCCCCACACCGGAGTGTATCCGGCAGCATACAGCGTTACCAGCAAAGCCAGCCCGGAGACCACGACTGCCATCAAAAGCGATAGCGCATCGGCGGAGAGAAAAACCAGGTTTGCTGCACCCCGGGGGTACACTGCGACAGACACGTCATCCAGGGCGAAAAGCGCGAGGCCCAAAGCCAATACGAAGGTGAGGCCGGAGAAGAGGACAGCGAGCACATTTCGCGCCCGGTCGCGGGTCAGGGCACACAGGAATGCGCCCACAAAGGGTGCCAGGAGTGTCAATCCCAGCACGTGATCCATCGATACCACAGTACCATACACATTCATTGCAGCACGCTTCCCGGGTTTGATAACGGGCGTTAAAGCCAGGTATTCAAAAGGGATCGGCCCCATCTGGCGGACCGCTCCCTGTTGTATGTCCCATCCTTTGACCGCAGTTGCACACGGTTACGGTGCGTCTTCAAAAAAACTTTCAATAGCTTTTTTTACGGCATCCGAAACCGGCCGTCCAAAACCGATATCAAGTGGCTGGATGCCCAGAAACAGCACCTCTTTATCCGCCATTTTCATCAAAAATTCGCCCACAACGCGGAGCGAATTATTGTGCGTGCCGACCACAACATCTCCCAGGCGATTGACCTCTATCAGACGGATTGTTCCGGGCTCTTCGTTCATCTGAGCGGCATCAACGAACAAGACGGTACCCGCCTGTGATATCCGCATCTCCCGCAGCCATTTCTCAGGCACGTCTTCACATTCCAGTAGCTCGTAGCCATACGTCTGCGCGAGCTTCCGTGCAAGCCGCATCCCTGCTGCGTCATCCCCGCGTATTGGGTTTCCGACACCGACGACCAGCAGTTCATCGGGGGCAAAT
>JAWODS010000354.1:0-3736 GCA_046483205.1 Armatimonadota bacterium
GCGAAATGATCACCATCACTCAGCCGCTGCCGAAACTCCTCCGGGCTCATCACCACCGGGTTGATCTCCCTGCCCGGCTCTCTTCCGACATCCTGCAGGGCCTTCGAAATCTCCTGCAGCGGTACATCACCGATCATTAGCAGATCAATGTCGCTGTCAGGCTGCTGATTGCCCCTGGCCCATGAGCCGAAGATCACCGCCACGTCTATTTTCTCCTCCAGCGGTGCGAGTGCCTCCCGGATTCGGTCAGCAACTTGGTTGATGTATATCAAACTCCAGAGGCTCTCTGAGCCACCCGGGAAACGTCACTCCAGCATCTCGACTTCTTTCCATTTGCCGCGCAAGAATACCCACGCCAAAAGCCCCATGCGGGCGACGATGCCGATGTCGAAGCCGAGCCACACACCCACGGTGTCCATCCCGAGCGGAATCGCCAAAATGTATGAAGCCAGCGGGCCGAGGATGGTTACGGTGCAGATGCTCACCCACAGCGGCGACATGGTGTCACCGGCGCCGCGAAGTGATCCCGAAAGGCTCATCCCGGCGGTGAGGAACGGCTCGGAGAACGCCAGTATCAGCAGCGCCTCGGCCCCCACGGTGATGACCTCGGGATTGTCGTTGAACATCCTGACCAGCGTGGGTCCTGTAATCGCGTAGATGGTTGCGGCGACGGTGCTGAGGGCTGCGGCGATGCCGGCGGACATCCACGCCGATCTCGAAGCTCGTCCGTAGTTGTCGGCCCCGACGTTCTGACCCACCGCCGTCGTCGCCCCGGCCATCAGCGCCAGTCCAACCATGCCGGTGACCATGCGGATCTGTCCGGCGATGGTAAAGGCCGAGATCGCCAGCATCCCCGCCGAGGTCATGCTCAGAACCCGGATGATGGCCATAAAGCCGAGGTTGCGGGTGATGCTCTGCACGGAGGCGGGTGTGCCCAGATAGAAGATCTTCTTCCAGAACTCCCACCGGATATGCCAGCGCCCCACCCAGTTGACACTGATGGCGTATTTACCCGAGGAGAATATCCACAGCCCCGCGATGGTCACGAGGAAACGTGAGGTCAGCGTCCCGATGGCCGCACCGGTTACTCCAAGCTGCGGGAAGGGGCCCCATCCGAAGATGAAAACGTAGTTGACGGCGATATTCACGGCATTGGTGACCAGCAGCAGGATCAGCGGTGTGATTGTGTCGCCCGCACCCTGCAGCGCCCCCGTCATGACGAAGCTAAGGATCATGAATACGATGCCGCCAAACAGAAGCTGCAGGTACAGTACGCCGTAGCCCACAACTTCGGGCGTTGCGCCCAAAAGCACCATGATCCACCGGGAGGCCAGGATCCCGACGGGAGAGATGAAGCACAGGGAGAGAACGGTTGCGGCGATAAGGCCCTGCTTGACCGCCCGGTCGGCCATCTGCATCTGCCCGCTGCCGGAGTACTGCGCCACCAGCACGCGCACACCCATCGCCACCGCAAATGACAGCGACACCAGGATGAAGGTGACACTTCGGGCGATGCCGACGGCCGCGACCTCTCGCGCCCCCAGCTTGCCGACCATGTAGATATCGGCGACGCTCACCGCCGACTGCAACAGGTACGTCACCACAATCGGCCACGACAGCACCAGCATCTTCCACATCAGCGATCCGGTGGTTGTGTCAACGCGCTGGGTGCGCCCACTCTGCGGCTGTGGCTGCTGCTGCGGCTGAGAACTATTCGGTTGCTCGGGCGTGATTTCTTCACTCATGGCAAAGAGAAAGCCTGCAGAGTGTCGCAGGAAAAGGAGTGCTGTGTGCGATCCCAGCCCCCCACGACGTGCTCTCTTGCAGGCCAGTTATTTTTCTCGGTGTGATGCACTTGATCTGATTCAAGATTATCACAGACAAAACCGCGCGTCCACAGGAAAAGCGGAGAAATCCGATACCGATTAATACGTATGCTTCCAAAACCACGGGAGCTTTCTGGTCGTTGCCGCTATTTGCTGTCTCCCAGAACGGGGAAGGCCGGGAGGGGTGCCTTTCACGGCTGCCTCACCCCTGGCTGGGGAGAGGGGAAAAGTGACACGAAATAATCCGTCACGCCAAATAGACACATCGTCACTGCGACGCGAACTTCCCCGCGCTTTTGCTTTATGAACAGCGGGCGCCGGATTGAGTCAATACAACTACGGATGCGCTGTTATAATGGGGGAGCTGTTGAGTTTCGCACTGACCGACCGTTGATTTTCCCACGAACACTGCACCTGGAAAGGGTATTTCAATGCGCAAAACACTCGTCGCACTTGTTGTCTTATGTCTGATCGCCGCCGCCGTTCCCGCCGTCGCACAGGAAGCCGCCGACGAATCGCAGGCCCCTGATACCCCCGTGAAGCTCATGCAGCAGCTCCGCGAGGCGATGATGGATATACGCGGCGATACGCTCGATTTCGATCTCCGCAGGCATCTGATCATGCCGGAGGATCCCGTGGAGCAGACAAAAGCGATGTCCGCGTTCATGCTGGTGATGATGACGGCCTTCGCCCCGGAGCCCCGGACGACCGACGAGGCCACCGAAGACATGGCCGTGGTGACCATGGACCCCGAGCCGATCCCCTTTGTCATGAAAAAGATTGACGGAACGTGGATGATTGATCTCATCGCCACCGTTGAGCGGCTCCCCGAGCACGTCCAGGAGGCCCTCCAGCCCGATGAGGGAACGATGCAGCAGGCGCAGGCACAGGCGCGGCAGTCAAACTGCCTGGCGAACCTCAAGCAGCTCGGACTCGGAGCCATGATGTACGCCCAGGACCATGATGAAACGCTCCCGGATGCCGACCGGTGGATGGACCAGCTTGAGCCGTATATCGAAAACGAAGCGCTGCTGAAATGCCCGGCGGCTCTGGACCTGGAGTACGGCTACGCCATGAACGCCGAGCTCAGTGGCCAAGAGCTCGCTGACGTCAAAAGCCCTGCCGATACCGTCCTGTTTTTCGATTCGACACTCGACACGCGCAACGCAAGCGGCACCGGTGATTCTCTTCCCGCGCCGCCGAGGCATCCTGAAGGAAATGCCTTTGCCTTCGCCGACGGGCATGTGACGGCTGCGGCCGGGGTCCCCAACTTCGACCTCGCCGCCGAAGCGCCTGCCTCTGAAGTCATTCACGTCAACACGGACGAGTGGGAGGCCGAGGTTCTGCAGGCCGAAGGGTATGTGCTGGTGGATTTCGGCGCCGAGTGGTGTGCGCCGTGTAAGACGCTGGAGCCCGTCTATCGGCAGATGTCCACCGAATATGAAAACGTGAAGTTCGTCTCGGTGGATACCGATGAATCGCCGGAACTGGGTGAGCAGTACGTCGAGCGCGGCATCCCCACACTGCTTCTGTTCAAAGACGGCCAGCAGATCGCCAAACAGGTGGGCTTCCGCGACCGCCAGCGCCTGCAGACATGGCTTGACGACAACCTGCAGTAAATCCCTTATGATGTAATACAGATCCAGCGGCGAGCATCCGGCGTCTGGGTGCTCGCCTGTTTTTTATGCTGCTGAAATACAGGGGCGAAAAAAAATATCAAAAAAATGCTGAAAATCAGCAGGAGTCCTTCTCCGGCCCCCGAATAGGTATATTGAGAAGGTCGTTTGTACAGACTCGGCCTGGTGTGGAATTGAACGACCTGAGGTAGGGAGCGCAGCAATGTCTGGTGACAGGACGTTCCCGAAAAACACACCACGGTGGCTGATTGAAGTCCGGACCTACTGGGCTGC
>JAWODS010000401.1:0-5626 GCA_046483205.1 Armatimonadota bacterium
CTCCGCCGACGCCTCTTCGTCCTCGCGGAGGGCCGCGTAGGCGTCGTTTGTCTTGTGCAGCAGTTCTTCGGCGCGTTTGGGGTCTGGCATTTCTCAGCCCTCCCCTGTGAGAACGACGTGTAGTTCGACTTGCAGGCTGCGTCGAACAATTAGAGTTTTCCGAACAACGGAAAACGTCTCCCCGCCCTACAGCACGGCATGAGCTCCACGATTGTTACATACCACAATGGTGGCAGGGCGAGAGACCACCCTGCCACTCATTTTTGCTCTATTGTGCTGCGGCTGCAGGGCGATGATTACGGATAGAAGCGGAGGTCGCCTATGTCGTAGTAGTCGAGATGGTTCGGCGGATGGGCGATTTTATACCACTTGGCATGCCCGTCGCAGAGACCGAAATTGGCGCCTTCGTTGTGACGCCGGGCGAGGTACGGTCCGCCGTCGTAGTGGCGGGCGTAGAAGCGGTAGTTGCCGGACCCTCCGGTATCGGCCACCATGACAGTCTGGGCGGGATACTCGATATCCGCCAGCGCTGTGTCATCCTCGTAGCGACCGAAATGGCGGTTCCAGCCGTATCCGTTGGTGCTTCCGGAATACGTGTCCGGGTCGCGACGCGTGTCGGCCGACGGGCACTGCAGGATCTGCTCATTTTTCAGGTACGGCTGCAGGCGCTTGTACCACATTCCGTAGGCCGTCCGCGTGCCGCCGGAGCCATCGGAATATACGAATTCTCCGCGGATGATAATGGTCATCATCCGTTCGTCGTAGTCCTGTGCGTACATCAGGGCCCCCAGAGCAATTTGTTTGACGTTACTCAAACAGCTCGACTGGCGGGCCTTCTCCCGCGCTCTGGCAAACACCGGGAAAAGGATCGCCGCCAGGATGGCGATGATCGCAATGACCACCAGCAGTTCAATAAGAGTGAATCCCACTCTCCGATACATATACAACCCCTCCATTCACCTGTTATATTCAAACAGCCATATATTTCTTTTCTTCAATGTCCGCAGATGTCCTTCCCTGACGTTGTAACAGTCCCAGCCACGGGGGAGGAGGAAAATGAGGGCCGGGTCGGCAATTTGTATAAAGAAGGGCTCTATCCCCAAGGGTTTGGCCGTAGTTTGACTTGCAAGCTGCGTCGAACCACGACCCGTGCCGCGCCGGTTGCGAGTCTTTATGGCATGGCGATATTCCGGCCTGGAGAGACTCGCGGCGCGGTACAAGCCCGCGCCCTACAGGAACGACGCGCAGGGTGGCTCGAAGATGCGGAAATGTTGTGGTCGGAGTTCACGACGGGCCGGCCTCGGGAGTTGGCTGGACGGCGCCAGCTCCACTCGACGCGGCCCCTCCCTACGGCAACGGCATAAGCTTGACAGGCGGCGGTTGTGGAGGGTTTTGTGTCATGGCGATTTCGCGGCCTGGAGAGACTCGCGGCGCGGTACAAGCCCACGCCCTACAGGAACGACGCGCAGGGTGGCTCGAAGATGCGGAAATGTTGTGGTCGGAGTTCACGGCGGGCCGGCCTCGGGAGTTGGCTGGACGGCGCCAGCTCCACTCGACGCGGCCCCTCCCTACGGCAACGGCATAAGCTTGACAGGCCGCGGTTGCGGACGGTTTTGTGTCATGGCGATTTCGCGGCCTGGAGAGACTCGCGGCGGGGCACGGAGCCGTGGCTAAGGCCATTAGAGTTTTCCGAACAACGGAAAACGTCTCCCCGCCCTACAGGAACGGCAGCCGATGATAACAACTGAACACCATGCAGCAAAGCGTGAGCCACAGGGGTGTTATTGTTCGTGGTTTGCGTTTTCTTTTGGTCCTTTGTATTTTTATGAGGCATTGTTGTGTGCTTCAACAAAACTTCAAAAGCCAGCGTCTTATGCTGGCTCCAAACATCCCCACGGTGTTTCAGGAGGCTTTTTTTATGGCGCATGCATTACTGGTCGGCTATGCCGGCTACCCGTACACCCCCAACCGGCTGACACTCCACAACGGACTGGCGAATATGGCCGGGGCGCTGGTGGATAGCGGACACGATGTGGAGATTATTGACTATGGCACCGTCTCGGTGATGCGGCGGCTTTTTCCCCGGGAGCTGCACGAGCGGGCGAAACCGATGGCGCAGAAGATGATGGCCGCCGGGGGGCCACCGTCGGAGGAAGCGGTTGAGATGATCGGCGCGATGGCCCGACAGCTTCAGGCACACCAGCGGGAGGAGCAGGGCCGCATCGCCGCTGAGCTGGCCCAGCGGGTGTCGGAGACACAGCCCGATATGGTGGTCTTTCAGGTGTGGGACGGCGACGGCTTCACCGGCAGTGTGGCGCTGGCGGAGGCGATCAGGGACGAGGAGCCGGAGATTGCCGTGTACGCCTCCGGGCCACAGGCGGCGCGGTTTCACGAGTACTTTTACCGCAAAACGGATGTCTTTGATGCGGTGATTCATGGCGAGGCCGAGGCGGTCGTGCCGGAGCTTGCGAGGGTGGTGGAGGGGGAGAAGTCGCTGGCTGAGCTGCAGGGAATCGCGTGGAAGGACGGCTCGAAGGTCAGGCGCGCGCCCCGGGGTGTGCGGATGGCGATGGATGACCTGCCGGAGCCGATTTATGACGAAAGCGTCTATGCGGCGATGGCGGGGGATGAAAAGATCAAGATCGCGCGCCTCGACGACAGCCGGGGCTGTCCTAATAAGTGCTATTTCTGCACCCACCCGACGGAGGAGGGTGACGAGCTGCGGGTGGCCTCGGCGGATCAGCTTGCAGGGCGCATGGAGCGGATGATAAACCGCTACGGGCTGCGGGTGTATCATTTCGCGGGCTCCTCGACACCGGGGTCGCTTTTGCACGGGGTTGCCCGGGAGATCCTGGACCGCGACCTCGATGTGGTGTACTCCAGCTTCGGCCATTACGGCAGCTCGGAGCCCGAGCATTTCGAGCTGATGACCCAATCAGGGCTGCACAGTATCTTTTTCGGACTGGAATCGGGCTGTGAGGAGGTCCTGGAGAAGGCGGTTGGGCCGGTTAAGGCGCGAAATCTCGGCAATGCGAAGCGGGTCAACCGGATGGCGCAGGAGGCCGGGATATTCACCATCGCCTCGGTGATCGTGCCCCTGCCGTTTGACACTGAAGAGACGCTGCGAGAGAGCCTGGAGTTTGTGGTGGATATGGGGCCGGATTCGGTGACCATGCAGTTCCCGGGCCTGCTGCCGGGGACGCCGTGGTTTGAAGACATGGAGCGGTTCGGGTTTGAGGCCGACCCCGAGCAGATCATGGTCGAGGGGCTGGATTACAAGCTCAAGCTGATGTTCCCGCCACAGTTCTGGGAGGCGCCGCCATATACGCTCAACGGGATGAGCTTTGAGGAATATACGCGCCTGACGGGGAAGTTCGCCGCCGGGTTGGAGGCGCAGGGGATTCTCACGGGGATCTCGCATTACAACGCGCTCATCAGCGAATGTGCGGGGATTGATCCGGTGAAGTTCCGGGACCTCGCGCGGCTGTGGTGCTTCACGGGCGACGCCGATGCAATGGCAGAGATGACCGCAGCGGCGAATGAGAGCATCGTGGCAGGCTGAAGCGCCTCACGACAGGTCAGCCTCAGAATTGCCGAAGGCAACGTCCCTTCGACAGTCCCCTCCCTACGGCAACGACACGGGGCGATGAAAGAGGCGATAGTTTATGCCATGGCGGGGCGCAAATAGCCACGGGCGCTGCACCTGCAGCCTGCAGTGAAATGCTGCTGGGTGGCAGCATCGCCCCCGGGGAACACCGAAGCCGCTCGTTGAATGAAGATGGCCCGGACATCGTGAGTATCACCATGCCCGGGAACAAAGGCGCTGTCATTGGGCTGTGTGCTTGTGGTGACCGGCGACAGCAATTCAGTCGCGCTTGGCGTAATAGTAGTCGTCGAGCGTTGAGTTATCGGGTGGGAAGTTGCCCTCGCCCAGCCACTTGGCGTGCCCGTCGCAGAAGGAATAGTTGCAGCCCTCGTTATGGCGGCTGAAGGTGAAGCGCTTGGCGAGTTTGGGGGTATTCACGTGGCTGGGCAGGTACAGGAAGTAGTAGTTGTTTTTACTCTCACCGGCCATGATGGTCTGGGCGGGTTCATCGATTTCGGCGAGGGTCGTGGCCATTTCATCCTGGCCCCAGTCTGAAATGCCCAGATAATAGCCGTTGTAGGCATAGCTGATGGTTGCTCCGGCGTCGCTGGGGCACACCTGCACCTGGGTATTTTTGATATACGGCTGCAGGACCATGTACCAGATGCGGTCTCGGTCCCAGTAGTAATCGCCGTTCGTCCAGACTCGCGGGGTGTAGGCAGGGATATGCTCGTCGTAATCCTGCACATACATGGCCCACGCCAGCGCGAACTGCTTCTGGTTGTTCAGACAGCTCGTCTGCCGCGCCTTCTCCCTCGCCCGCGCGAACACCGGAAAAAGGATCGCTGCCAGGATGGCGATAATAGCAATGACCACCAGCAGCTCAATGAGTGTGAAACCCCGTGTCTTTACCATGCTCAGCCACCTCCGCGTTCTTATGTACACCCTCTTAATCTTGCATTTTCGCGGGCGTCACCTTTGATTCCTGCTACAATTTTACGAGTTACTACTGTCACAGGAGGTGTCCGACGTTGAACACACTCCTGCCGCTGATGATCTGTACCAGTAAGACGGCCTGAGTTCAGCGACGGAGGTGGTTTTGATGATTGAGGACTACAGCTTCGGCCGGATCGTGATTGACGGACAAACGTACACCGATGATGTGATCATCTACCGGGAGCGGGTGGATGATAGCTGGTGGCGCGAGGAGGGACACCGGCTGAAGGTGGCCGATATTGAGGAGGTTATCGAGGCCGCTCCAGAGGTTTTGGTCGTGGGCACGGGCGCGTACGGGAGAGTTTCCGTTGAGCCGGAGGTCAAACAGCGGCTGGAGGATGAAGGTATTGAGCTGCTGTCCGCCCCGACGGAGGAGGCCTGCGAGACATATAACGAGCTTTCCGGCGAGAAGAAAACGGTCGCGGCCCTGCACCTGACGTGTTGAGATGCTGGTGATGGTCCGCACAGGCAACCTCTCTGTTTCATGGTTTGCCCGAGAGTGTGTTCTGTGGAGCCCTCAAAAGACACTGACTCGGGCGTAGCCGATTGCGAGAACGCAATCGGCATTTGGAGTTTTCGTGAGAGCACGAAAACTCCACCGGAAGCTGAGAATTGAGAACACCGACGACCCAATTCTCACCTGGCCGCTGCAAACGGTACAGCGTCCAGGCCGAGCCACAGGGTGTGATGTGTTTGTGGAGGGGTCTGTGGAAGGGACGTTGCCTTCGGCAAGTCTGAGGCTGACCCGTTGTGAGTTTTTATGGGGAAAGAGATTTCTATGGTGGAGAGATTCACGACGGGCCGGCCTCATTGAGCTGGCTTTGCCAGCTCCCTTCGACGCGGCCCCTCCACCGGCATACGGCATAAGGGCCAAGGTCCTTCATGCAGTTTGATGAGCTCACGGCCCCTCCACCGGCATACGGCATAAGGGCCAAGGTTCCTCATGCAGTTTGATGAGCTCGCGGCTCCTCCACCGGCATACGGCATAAGGGCCAAGGTTCCTCATGCAGTTTGATGAGCTCGCGGCTCCTCCACCGGCATACG
>JAWODS010000425.1:0-5535 GCA_046483205.1 Armatimonadota bacterium
GGCTCGTAATTGAGAAAACCCTCACAGGCCAGCCGGAGGGCGTCATACACGTGTTCGCGCACGTCCTCCCGGAGTTTCGCGGCGAAGCGGTCGGATTCGTCGCGAACGTAATCGAGGAAGGTCTCCCCCTCATCATCGGAGACAAACGCCACCCGCCGGAAGAACAGGAAGAAGTATGCGAAATCGGTCGGGTCCTCGGCCTGAAGCGCCTGCAGCAGATCCACCTCGTAGTAATCCTCCATCGAGGGCTTCGGGTCTCCGGGATAGATGCGCCACAGCCGCCCGTTGGTCAGTATCCCCCACCGGCAGCCGGTCCCGGCGAGGTAGTGATAGATCTGAAAGGAGGGGTTCTGGTTGTCCCATCCGCTGGTGGCCGAGAGCTTCCTGTCAAGCGAGCGGTCCCAGGTCTTGGCATCCCCGACGGCGATGGCGTGGCCCCAGAACTCGGCTCCCCCGCGGTCGGCCTCCAGCGCGGCGGATTTGGACTGTTCAGTGGCGAAAAAGGCGTAATCAGGCGTCTGCTTGCCCGCCGGCGGCTGGACGTATGTGACATGCCCGAGGGCCTCCAGCACCGGCCTGATGAACTCCTCTTCCAGCGCGGCCTCCGAATGCCCCTCGACGTACTCCTTCTGCTCCTCCCACAGCGCCTGTATCTCCGCCCGGGTGTCCTCCATGCCGGTGGTGTCCCACAGAGGCGTGTCTTTCAGCACCCCGGTCAGATAATGTTCACTAAAGAGGTTCTGGACGTGATAGGGCTTGAGCTGAAGCTGCCGGGGCGTGCCGTTGCTCGGAGTCAATAGTGTGCGCTCCCTCGGTCCGCAATCTGCCGTTTGATGGGTATAGTACAGTTTCCCCGAAGCAGGATCGTTTTCCTTCGGCGTCAATCCTCTTTCGGCGGCCTCATTGAAACAAATGATTCCAGCGCGAACGCAGCGCAGGCTCTTCACCGTTGGAGAGACCCCGCAAACAGGTTCCGAATACGCACGCGGTCACTTCAGGATCGGTGCGATTTTCATTTCACCTCACTCACCACTTATCGGAGGCAGGAGGAATTAGCCCGTTGAGCCGGAAATCTTCCAACGCTGTCGCAAACGTCATTTCCTGTCAGGAGGCAGAAGTATGCTGAAGGCCGAAGATGTAAAGGAATACGCCCTGAAATGCGGGGCTGACCTGGTTGGAATCGCTCCGATGGACCGGTGGGAGGGCGCTCCGAAGCAGTGTGACGCCCGCTACATCGCCCCTGATGCAAAATCCATGATCGCCATGGGTTTCCGCATCCCGCGTGGGTCGCTGCGCGGCATTGAGGAAGGGACCTTCTACGTCTCCTACGCGTCCATGGGGTATGCGGCCATCAATCATGTTCTGCAGCCGATGGTCCTGTGGCCCGTCACCGGTATGATCGAGGATGCCGGCTATGAGGCGGTGCCTATCGCCAACAACTTTCCGTGGACCAATTCAGATTCCAGCGGCCAGAACCCGGAGCGCACGGGCAGGCACAATCCGGACCGGAGTCTGCCGGTCTCGCCTGACAAGCCCGCGCCTGATGTGTTCCCGCATCTGCGCCTGGCGGCCTTTATGGCAGGGCTGGGAGAGATCGGGTGGTCGAAGATGCTGCTCACTCCGACATTCGGCCCCCGCCAGCGGGTGGCAATCATCCTCACCGACGCGCCCCTGGAACCGGATCCTCTCTATGACGGGCCAAAGCTGTGTGATATGTGTATGGAGTGTGCGAGAGAATGCACCGGTGGGGCCATCCCGACCGATCCGGATGACAATGTGGAAATCACCATCGCCGGCCGCACGGTGCGGTGGGCGAATATAGATTACGACATCTGCAGCCGCTATTTCTGCGGCGGCTCGCCCGAGTACAATCCGTTTATGGTCACCGAAAAGGACAAAGAGGGCTTTCAGCAGCCGGTGAGCCAGGGGCAGCGTTACAAAGTCGGGCCGACCTATGACTACGGGCGGGCACTGGAGGGTGCAAGAGGCTGCATCCGGGCCTGCATGATCCACCTCGAAGAGCAGGGGAAGCTAAAGAATACCTTCGACAAGCCCTTCCGCCGCCGCGATCCGTGGAAGATGGACTGGCCGAGAGAGTAAGGAGCCGGGGCGGATATCCAGCATTTTCGGTTGCTCCGCGCGGTAATTGACCTGCACCCAAAAGTAAGACCGGTCGTAACGTAGTGTTCAGAGCGCCCTGTGCAACTGCAGCCCCGGGGGCTGTTTGGGCCGCTTCACCCGGGTCAGGAGGCCGCGTATCGTGCCACGACACCCTGCTCCATTGACGGGGCGAGTGATATGCGCGTTTGGGACTCTTCGCCCCGGACTGCAACCACACTATTGACAACACGCAACTCTACTAAAGAGGAGATACGGCAATGAGCGACGACAAACACCGGATGATTGACTTCGAGATTATTCCGCCTGATCCGCCGAACGAGGGGCTCATGTTCGTGGATCACTCAAAGACGGGGCGCAGCGGGCATCTCGGCCACGCGCTCGTCGAATATGAGCCGGGGAAGATACTGGCGTTCTACGCAAACTGCTCGGACGCCAATAAGGGTCACGGCGCGGTCGGGTGGACCGAATACAGGCGGTCCGTGGACGGTGGAGAAACCTGGAGCGAGCCGATCGAGTTGGAACATGCGAAGCGGACCTTCGACGACGGGCAGCGGCGGTCGGTTTTTTGCGAGAAGGCCGTGCTGGCCCCTGACGGCGCAATCGTCGTCTCTACACTCGAATGCGACCTGCAGACGAATCCCGGCTGGCATCCGCACTACGAGCCGATGTCCCTGCGCAGCACCGACGGCGGGGAAACGTGGGACGACCCCGTGTTGCTGAGCGACGAACCCGGGCGGGTCTATGACATGATGCGGCTTGGTGATGAGATCATCGCACTGGAGTTCTGCAACGACACCGCTGACACATTCACAGGCACACGCCCGGAGCACGTGTACAACCTCTACGTGAGCACCGACAGCGGGAAGAGCTTCTCACTGCGCAGCACGCTGCCCTTCGACACCGAAGGTCGCGGCTACGGAACGATGTCCGTGCTCCCCGACGGCAGTCTGATCGCGTACGTGTATGACATCAATGACGAGCAAAACCTCGATTACGTTATCAGCGATGATGAGGGCAGGACCTGGAGCGAACCGGATACGGCATTCTTCGAGCGGCAGATCCGCAATCCACAGATGACTGCATTCAAGGATGGCTATGTGCTCCACGGGCGCAGCGGAAGCAGGGGCCCCGAGGACATGAGCGGCCACTTCATTCTTTACACATCTCGCGACGGCCTGAACTGGGATGCCGGACAGTATCTGCGGATGCAACAGCCGGGCGCGGGCGCAGGCGCATACTCCAACGCAATCGTCGTCGGTGCACTCGATCCGGACACCCCCGAGCGGGTGCTGATCCAGGCCTCTCACGCCTACGAGCAGTCGAAGACGAACATCCTGCACTGGTGGCTGGTGTGAGCTTTCCCTGATGTCGAAGGTCTCTGACAGGGTTGCGGGTAACAAAGGACCGCCTCACTGATGTGGTTGTTTGCTGCTCAGAGTGAGCCGAACCGCGCGGCGGTCTCCGCTCGTCAAAGGACAAGGGTGCCGTGGGGTCGAAAATGCACCATACTGATTCCATTCTCGCCTGCCGGGAGGACACTATGAGATACCTGACGATTGCTCTCGTGCTGTGTTTCGTGATAACGGTCGGAGTTGCATACGCTGATGGTGCGCTTGACAACTGGCCGCCGCGCGAGTACTTCATTGACAGCCTCCTCGATGATATTCCGGGGATCATTGACAGCTATAAGCCCGAGACCGGGCACTTCGGAGGCACACCGTGGATCTGCACCGACCAGAATGTGCTTTTCCCGCTGTCCGTCGCCTGGACGCTGGATCATCCTGACAACCCCTACTACCACGACGACGAGGTGCTGGAGATGATCGGGCAGGGCGGAATCGCACTGGTGGAGGCCCAGGATGATGCCGGCCGCTGGCGTTTCGACAAGCGGGACGGATCATACTGGGGCCAGATCCACATGCCGTGGACCTATTCGCGCTGGATCCGCGCCTATGACCTCGTCGGTGACGCCCTCCCCGACGAGGTCCGGGAGACCTGGGAGAAGGGCCTCAAGCTCGGCTTCGGCGCCATCGCGAAGGCCTATCCCGATTCGGGCGTTCACAATATACCCACTCACCGCGCCATGGCTCTGTACATCGCCGGGGAGTGCTTTGACAACGATGACTGGAAGCAGCGCGCCCGGCAGTTCATGGCGAAGGCCGTCGAGAAGCAGGACCCGGTCGGCTTCTGGTCAGAGCACTTCGGCCCCGTCATTACCTACAACTACGTGTACTCCGATTCGCTGGGCATCTACTACGCCTATTCGAAAGACCCGGTGGTGCTCGATGCCCTGAAGCGGGCGGCGCACTTTCATTCCGCGACGCTCTGGCCCGACGGCAGCCCGGTCTCCTGCATTGACGAACGTGTCATTTACCACAAGAGCATCCGCATCGGCAACCCCGGTTTCGCGCACACTCCCGAGGGTCGAGGTTACCTGCTGGCACAGATGCGGCGCTATGCGGGTGAAAACATGCAACTGATCGACGCCGATATGGCCGCTGCTCTGCTGCTTTACGGCAGCGACGGCGAAGTGGTCATGCCCGGCGATATGGCCGACGAAGGCGTCATCACTCTCGGCGACAACGATGCGCTTATCCGTCGCGGTGACACACTTCCACAGGACCGTGCCGATGACTGGAGCTGGGCCTTTTCCGCATACGCAACATCACCACCTGACAACCGCTGGATTCAGGATCGGCACAACCTCGTGGACGTCTTCCACGCCGATCTGGGGCTAGTTGCAGGTGGGGGAAACACGAAGCTGCAGCCCTATTGGTCCACCTTCACCCTCGGCGACCCGTCACTGCTGAGCCACACGCCCGGGGAGACGCATCCCGACTTCACCCCTGACATCGACCTCGCATGGACTCCCGCCGAAGCCTCGGTCAGTCGCGACGGCGATCTCACGCGCCTTGACGTCGTTCTTGAGCAACGCCAGCGCTTTAATCAAAAGCCAGTTGTGACACAGGGCTTCGAGGAAACAACCGCTGACGAACTGCCGGCCGACTGGCCCGTCGCCTACGGGAAGCCCGAGCAGATGCACGTGTCCGCCGAGGCCGCGCACGAGAGCGACCAGGCGCTGCACCTGTCCGATCAATCTGACACGCAGAGCCTTGGGCTGAGAAGCCCGCAGGTGCCTGCTGAGCCGGGCGAGGTGTTCTTCGCGGAGGCCTGGTGGCTGGGCGAAGAGGAGAACAACGCCGCGATCTACCTTGAGTTCTGGAACGAAAATGGACGCATCGAGGACGGCGTGAAGGCGTATCAGTGTCCGGGAACCGGAGAGTGGAGCAAGTCCGGCGGCAACCTGCAAGCGCCTGAGGGAACGGTTGCCGCGACCGTGCTGGTGTACGCCGGCAGGAGCTCAATCTCCGAGGGTTACTTCGATGACGTGGTGCTGGGTCGGCTCGTTCCGGA
>JAWODS010000442.1:0-6012 GCA_046483205.1 Armatimonadota bacterium
CGTCTGTCCCGGCCATCCCGACCGCTGGCTGTGGCCGTATTACGAGCGCGATATCGCCGAAGGGCGCCTCACCCCCGCCCGGGCGCAGGAACTGCTTGACTGCTTCAACATTCTCATCAATGAAACCGTCGGGCGCGGGCTCGCCATCGGCACCATGATCGGCGGCAGGGATAAGACAGGAGCCGATGTCACCAACACGGTCTCCTACATGTGCCTGCAGTCGGTGCGCAATGTCCGGCTGTCATACCCGGGCCTCGGAATCTGCTGGCACCCGGAGACGCCCGACAGCCTGCTGGATTTCGGCTGCGAGGTGCTGTCGGAGATGGGGGCAAACCCGGCGATTTTCAACGACGAGGTCATCACACAGGGCCTGATGAATGCCGGCGTCGCTCCCGAGGAGGCCTGCGAGTACCAGAACAGCACCTGCGTGGAGATTACCCCCGTCGGCGCAAGCAACGTCTGGGTCGCCAGCCCCTATTTCAACCTCTGCCAGAACCTGCTGGATGTGCTGGAGGACATCCGGGACGAGACGGTTGACGCGGACGATTTCGAGACTCTGATGGAGACGTATTTCCAGAGACTCGCCGGGCGCATCCGCGAGGCCGTCATTGAGCAGAACGAAAAGCGCTACTCCTGCATGCACCACCGGACCTTCCCGCTGCAATCGTGCTTCGTGCGTGACTGTATCGAGCGGGGGCTGGATGTGGAGCAGGGCGGTGCGCGGTACAACTGGGTGGAGGGCAGCTTCGTCGGGCTGGCCAATCTCGTCGATTCCCTGGCGGTCATCCGCCGGTATATCTACGAAGATGGTGCGATGACGGTCGAAGAGCTGCTGGACATTCTGGCGAAGGATTTTGAGAGCCACGAGCCGCTGCGCCAGGCGTTCATCAACCGGGTGCCCAGCTACGGGAACGATGAGCCCGAAGTGGATGACCTGGCGGTGAAGGTGACCGAATTTGTCAGCGAAGAGTGCGCGAAATATGAGACACTGTTCGAGGGCAGCTACCAGCCGGGGTTTTTCTGCTGGGTGATGCACGAGCGCCTCGGCAGCCAGACCGGCGCCACACCAGATGGCCGCAAAGCCGCGACCCCCTTTGCCGACGGGGCCGGACCCGCGCAGGGACGCGAAAAGAAGGGGCCCACTGCAGCGGTCAAATCCACCACAAAATGGGACCACACACCGATGCTGGGCGGGCTGGTGCTGAACCTGAAGTTCTCCGATACCGCCCTGCAATCAGCCGAAAGCCGCAGCAAACTGGCGGACCTCATCAGGACCTACATGCGCCTCGGCGGCTTCGAGGTGCAGGTCAACGTGGTCAGCCGCGATACGCTCCTTGCCGCGCAGCAATCTCCGGAACAATACCGCGACCTCGTCGTCCGCGTCGCAGGCTACACCGACTACTTCACCAACCTCAGCGAAGCCCTCCAGAACGACATCATCAACCGCACCGAGCACGAGACGGTCTGAGCAGCGCCGGAAAATAGCCGCGTCCAGCCGTGTGAAGCCTCTATGTATGCCTATGGTCACCGTCAATTGTGGCGAGTTGTGAACTTCCGCGCCGCCGGGAGTCTCTGTATTCTTTCGAGGTGGGCCGCTGATAGGCTTATGCTTTTGGGCATGTCCGAGTTGTGTTGCATAGGTCGGATGGCAGGGTGGCTGCCAACCTGATATAATGAAGCATCCAGCTACTGTTTTCTGAAAGGCAAAAACGATGTGGGAATATACCGATAAAGTCAAAGACCACTTTCTGAATCCCCGGAATGTTGGAGAGATTGAGGATCCTGACGGCGTCGGCGAGGTGGGTAACCTTCGCTGTGGCGATGCTCTGAGGCTCACCATCAGGGTGGACGATGATGAGCGCATTTCGGACATAAAGTTTCAGACCTTCGGCTGTGCTTCGGCCATCGCCTCGGCGTCGGCCATGACGGAGCTGGCGGAGGGCATGCATATTGACGAGGCGGCAAAGCTGACGAACGACGATATCGCGCAGTATCTTGGGGGCCTGCCGGCGGCGAAAATGCACTGCTCGGTCATGGGCGCGGAAGCGCTGCACAAGGCGGTTGCCGATTATCGCGGTGAGACGATCGAAGATGAAGATGAAGAGAAACTCGTCTGCGAGTGCTTCAAGGTCACCGAGGCAGAGATTCGGCGGGCTGTGACGGCTAACAATCTCAATACCGTCGAAGAGGTTACCAACTATACCAAGGCCGGTGGCGGCTGTGGCGAGTGCGTGCCGGTCATCCAGGAGCTGATCAATCAAATCCGCGAGGAATGCGATCTTGATGGCGAGCCGGAGGCCGATACCGACCGGGCAACGCGGATCCGGCGCGTGCTTGATGACACCCTCGCCGGACAGCTTGGTGTGGATGCCGGAGACCTGCAGCTTATGGAGCTAAACAACGACCGGGCAGTGATCGGTCTGCGCGAGGGCAGTGCATTGTGCGAGCAGAACGCCGACACCGTCCGCCGGGTCATTGCCCAGGGGCTGCGGACGGCCCTGGACGAAGAGGTAGAGGTGGAGGTGACTGCCGATGGATAGGGTTATCTACGTCGATAATAATGCCACGACCATGGTAGCGCCCGAGGTTGTTGAGGCCATGGAGCCGTATTTCACGGAGCTGTACGGCAACCCGTCGAGCCTGCATAATTTTGGTGGACAGGTCGCTAAAAGTGTCACCAGGGCGCGCGAGCAGGTCGCAGCGCTTATCGGCGCGGAGCCGGAGGAAATCATTTTCACAAGCTGTGGCACCGAAAGCGACACCACGGCCATCCGGGCGGCGTTGACCTCACAGCCGCGCAAAAACCATATCATCACCACCGCCGTGGAACATCCGGCGGTCATCGGGCTGTGTCAGCACCTGGAGAAAGATGAGGGGTATGCTGTCACATACCTGGACGTGGACCGCCAGGGCCGGCTGGACCTGGGCCAGCTTGAGGCGAATATCACCGACAGCACCGCCCTGGTCACCATCATGCACGCCAACAATGAAACCGGGGTCATCTTCCCGGTCAAAGAGATTGCAGCCATTGCCGCCGAGCATGACGTGCCCGTTCACACCGACGCCGTGCAGTCTGTGGGCAAAATCCCGGTGGATGTGGATGATCTGGGGGTTGATTATTTGTCCATGTCCGGCCATAAGATCCACGCTCCCAAGGGTATCGGGGTCCTGTACGTTCGCAGCGGTGCGCCGTATGAGCCGCTCCTCATCGGCGGCCACCAGGAGAGCGACCGCCGGGCGGGGACCGAAAACGTCCCCTCCATCATCGGCATCGGCCGGGCGGCGGAGCTTGCCATGCAGAATATGGGCGAGGAACGCACGCGGGTGGCAGGCCTGCGCGACCGGATGGAGGCGTGCATCACAGAAACCATCGAAGACAGCCACGTCAACGGCGCCGGAGTCCCCCGGCTGCCAAACACCCTCAGCATTTCCTTCGATTATGTCGAGGGCGAGAGTATCCTGCTGATGCTGGACCAGGAAGGGATCTGCGCATCCACCGGCTCGGCGTGCTCGTCGGCGTCATTGGAGGTCTCACACGTCATCGAGGCCATGGGAGTGCCACCAACCTGCGCACACGGCTCAATGCGCTTCAGCCTCAGCCGCTACAACACCGAAGAAGAGATCGACTTCGTGTGCGAGCATCTGGTGAAAATCATCGAGCGCCTGCGGAAGATGTCCCCCTTCAGCCGGGACAGGAAAACGATCGATACGGAATAGCATTCCACCCGTACGCAATGCAGACAAGCCGGCTGCCGGGGATATCCGACAGGTTTTTATGCCGAAGCCCGGGGAAAAAGGCATAATCCCCGTCACAACAAAACATCCGCACGCCGCTGGAGGGTCGCTCACAGCGAAACGTGCGGATGAATTCGTTGTTGGGGAAAAGGCCCCGTCTATTGCGGGTAGTTGTAGCTGACGTTTACAGCCCACTCATCAGTCTGTATGTATCCGCCGTCCACGACGAAGTTTTCCCACATCTGCCAGCGCGCGCCCACACTGGCATCATCGTTGATGTGTTCGGCGATGACGGAGAAGCTCGGGTTGATTTCTGCTTCGATGCCCAGAAACAGGCCGTCAATCCAGCCGCCACCAAACCCCCCGTGGAGGGTCATGCTGGTCCCCAGGATCTGTCGCTGAAGCGGCTTGCTGCCCACGACATAGACTGACGTATCAATCTCATCAGTCAGGTCGCTGATTCCCACGGCCACTGAGGCTCGGCCCGGCTCGGGAGCCTGGAACTGGTGCTTGGCATTCAGGAACGTCTCACCCGGTCCTTCATCAGGGCGTATCACATAAAATCCCGCTTCGAGACCGCCCTGAAAGCCGATGTTGCCCATGTACCCCCGGTCATCCCAGTCGTTCACCTCAGAGCTGCTGATCCCCAGATTATACGCGTTTTCGGAGAGTACCTCGGCGGTCGGAACATTCAGCAGTCCGGTATAGCCCACCAGGGACGGTTCGGCGGACACTCCGGCTGTCAACACCAGTGCAAGAACAGCAACTGCAAACACCGTTTTTCGCATAAGACTCGCCTCCTCTAATTCTTCCGCTCTGCAGTCCCCACACCTGTGACAGCATATTCGCGGGATGCAGACTGCTGCGGCATTTTCTGTGAGTGGCAGTGATACTGATTATCAACCTCCATGTGCGGGGCCCGACTGCATCCACGGCCTGTCACGAAGTTCGTCCAGTATCCCTGTGTTTTTCCGACACTTTTTCCCTGTGCCCGGTTCATTACCGGTGTCGGCATACGGCGCTACCAGTCCTCGGGCAGGGTCAGGCGCCAGACATCGTTCTGCACCGGCCAGTGGTTGCCCGCCACCACCCACAGACTGTCATCATAGACGTAGCAGGTGGGCTCATGCCGGGATGAGAAGGCGTTCTCTGTAGGATACTCCTGCCACTGCACGCCGTCGGTGGTGTACCAGACATCGCCGAAATTATCGTGGTTGACGTTGTCGTATCCGCCGATAATCCACATTCGGCCGCGATAGACTTCGGCGATGAACCACATCCGCGGCGCCCACGGAGCGTGTTCGGTCACCCGCGTCCAGTTTGCGCCGTCCTCGGAGCACCACACATCGTTGTACGTAGTGAACTTCTCATAGCCCTCTTCAGGCGGGTCATTGGGCTGGTTGATGCGGCCGCCGTTGAGCCACAGCTTCCCGTCATAGGCGGTGACTGCGGCCGCCACTCGCCCGCCGTAGGGTGCATCTTCGGTGACACACGTCCAGTTGACGCCGTCTTCGGTGCACCAGACCTCGTCGCCGGAGCCGAGCTGCCAGATTTTATCCTGAAAGACCACGGTCTCGCCGTAGCCGCGCTTGCCGAACGGCGTCTTTTCGCACACACATTCCCATTCCACGCCGTCGGTGGAGGTCCAGACACTGCCCTTGACCGCCCACATCTTGCCCTTATACGTCACGAACTCACTGTAGCCGTCATAGGGTGTCTCTTCATTAATCAGCTCCCACTGTGCGCCGTCGGCCGAGGCATACAGATCGCGGTGCAGGACGTTGCCATGATAGTAGCCGTTGCTGAGCCACATCTTCCCGTCATACACGCAGTCTTCGGCGGTATCGCGGGGGCTGAAGGCGGCCTCTTCGGTCACCTGCTCCCACGCGGGCTGTTCTGCGGCGGCATTCTCCTCCTGCTTCACGGCTTCCTCACCTCTCGCCATCTGTGTCATTGTGGTGCAAAATACCGCGACGACTGCCAGAAGCATCATTTTTCTCATGGTCCGCACCTCTTCCTATGGTGTCACGGGTGCCCGATATTCGATTATTCGCCCATGCTGCCCTCGACTGACGCCCCGGCAAACGCTCCAAATAGACCGTCGCCCCACTGGACTTCCTTCAATTCACCCGCTTTCGCCACTGCAGCGGATAACTCTTCACCCAGTTCCGCTGACGACAGCGTCTCTCCGTCGCGGGAGATACTCATGGTGTCCTCTGTGATGGTGAACTGTAGGGTGGTGGGGCCATCCGTCCATGGTACCGGGGCGGAGAGTGT
>JAWODS010000298.1:0-18101 GCA_046483205.1 Armatimonadota bacterium
CTCTTTACCACCCACACGCCTGTGGCCGCCGGTTTTGACCGTTTCGCCCCTGCCCTCATCGAGCAATACCTCGGTTGGTACGCTGAGAAGCGGCTCGGCATCTCGCTTCACGATTTGCTGGCCCTTGGGCGCGCGGATCTCACGAGCCCTCACGTAGCTCGACAGCGGCGTTGTGGGGATCTTACGGCCCCGAAATTCAATCTCGCCGCTTTTAAGCTCCGCATAGCTGACATGATCCAGAGCGCTCGCCTCGTTGCTCGGGTAATCGTTGCTATAATCGGTGATCGGAGCAACAATCTCCGCGTCACTGACGCCGGTGTACCGGGCCATATCCGCGTTCAGTATCGGTATGGGAATGCCCAGCCCGATCGCCAGGGACACGCCGTAGCCGTACATGGACACCCCGACGATCCTGTCGGGGCGCATGTTCTTCATGTCCCCGGTTACCGCAATGGTCCCCGCGCCTCCCTTGGGCACCCCGTTATCGCTGCGGGGAACACCCGGGTTGTGCTGCGTGCCGTGATAATAGACATACCCGACACCGCCCCCGAGATAGATGCGGGTGCCGATGCCGATGGTGCGGTAGTACGGATCGTTCAGAAGCGGGCTGAGCTGGCCGGCGGAGCAGTAATTCGCCGATCCCAGGTCGGCCTTGACGACACCCATGTAGGTGTATATGTCGCGGTCTTTCGCAAGATTGACCGCCACACCGTAGTTCTGGTAGCCGTTGCGCGGATTCAGCAGGCTCGCCTGGTTCAGTGTCTCTATGTTGAGCCAGGTGTCAAGCTTCTTTCGCGGATAGCAGTCGGTGCCGTACGATTCTGCAGTCAGACGCACGTCTTCGCCCGCGATCAGATCCTGGATGACGTGTGCGCCACCATACGGGAAGTTGCCCGGATGCTCGCGGTTTTTCGGATCATTTTCGGGCAGCTCCGTGGCTCCGATATACAGGTCAACGGCCGCCAGACCACTGTAAGCGGGTACGTCATTAAGCCACGCCTTCGATATCCGCATCCGCGGGGTGGTGTGGCCTGTATTGATAATCGCCCCTGAAGAACACATTGGACTAAACGTGCCTGTGGTGACGACATCGACGTGTTCGGCCGCCTGCTCGGCGCCCTCCTCATCGACGATGCCAGCCATCTCTTCAGCGGTTACGACAACTGCTTCGCCCTTCCTGATCTTCTCGTTTATCTCATCATACGTTTTGCTCAATGGAAATGCCTCCTGTTGGCCGCAGCAGACTCTGCCGGAAGGGCAGCATGATGACTGCGGCAGGCGATGATTACTGGTACGACAGATTCAGCGCTGCGCCCATAATGCGGGCGCTGAGGCATCGCCATAGGCATCACCAAAAGCTGCAATAAATCGTCGCTGCCTGTCATCTTCTGATCCCTCCTTCGCACAATCTGCCCGGCGAACAGGGATGTTCGACGGGCATATCCGGAATGGTGCAAAAACGTTTTTCGCGTACGTACATCGGCTGAAAACTTCCTGATACAGACAGAGGTTTTCAGCGTGAGTTTGCCAGTGATCACTGATCGTCGCCGGGTCACCCGATGGGAATGATCTCAAGCTGACCCCATGTCCCGAAATGCTCTCCTACAATGACGACCGCGTGCATAATACGTTCGACTGTTTTTATCCACTGCAGGGCGCCATCAATCTCGTCAGGGCCCTGAATGCGGTTCCCCAGAGCGGTCGCGGCTGCATCGGCAAGCGCGATGTCCTCCGAAATAACCATCGCGCTGTCGGCACACCCGTCACTGCGAGAATGGCCGATTGTTCCCGATGATGTGCAGATACCCAGACAACTACGTCCGGGTATGGACACACCGACTTTGCCGCTCAGAGGTGACTTCCCGGCGTATATACTGACGCGGCGGCTTCGCTTTGTGCTCATGAAGATGTCGCCGCCGTTTTCGATTATAACCTGCTCGCTGGTTTCTAGCAACCTCTCGCCCACCACCCCGGCGACGGCTCCGGCGACTGCGGCCATCGGTCCGACCCCCACATCCTGCGAGGCTGCGCACATCTGCCGGACGACCTCCGGCGCATCCGCCCCGGCCTTCAATGGAATGAAACTCGTGGCAAACTCCGGGTGGTTTTCAATATAGCGGGTAAGGTTGCGGCGCACTTCTCTGACCGCGGCGCGTGCAATCGCCGTGTAGTCGGCATCCGCCATGATCAGCAGATCGGTTTCATCGCTGACGACTTCGAACCGCACGAGGTCATCGGCTCTAAGATCTTTTCGATAATGTCGTGCCTGGTACATCGCAAAGCTCCACGAGGGGACGTGAGACCATCGGCCAAAAAAGGTACCATCCGTCCCGGACACAATACGAAAAGAACGCGAAAAATGCAAGTGCGCCGGGGGTGATTGTATTCCGCAGAGGAAGGTCGGACCATGCTATGATGCGAGGATGGCAACTTATATTTGTGCAGGTTGATATATTTCTAATGGTCAAAACCTTAACGGCTGCGGAAACAGTACAGGTTCCCGTCATTGCTTCCGATGTAGATCTTCCGCGCGGAGATTGCCGGAGAGCTCTGGATTTCTCCATCTGTTTCATACTGCCACAAAAGCACTCCGGTGCGGGTTTCGAGGGCATACACACAGCCGTCGTGTGACCCGAAGTACACCACATGGCCGCTGACTGCCGGTGATGAGTTGATCCAGTCGCCGGCCTCGAAATTCCACAGGTGCGCACCGGTTTCAGCATCGACCGCGTACAGGTGGTGGTCGCGCGATCCGATGAAGATGTACGACTGGCAGGCGCCGGGCGAGGACTCGATGGGTGCCTCGGTCTGAAACTCCCACACCTGCCGCCCCTCTTCGGCGTCCAGGCAGTAGAGTCGGTGATCCGTTGAGGACACATAGATGCGGCCCCTGTGAAAGACGGGAGATGCGAATATTTCGCCACCTGTCATGTGCGACCACGCAATCTCTCCGGAATTTGAGTGCAGCGCATAGAGCTGGTGGTCGGCGCTTCCGGCATAGACGCGCCCCTGCCACACCAGCGGAGATGAATAGATTGCCATCTCGGTGCTGAAATCCCATATCACCTGGCCGCTCCTGGAGTTAATCGCCAAAAGATGCCCGTCGTCGGTTCCTATGTACACCACGTTCTGCCACGCCACCGGGCTCGTGGTGATAGCGGAGCCGACATTGACCGACCACTGGGGCTTGCCGGTGCGGACGTCCATGACGATCAGGCGACTGCCGACGGCGACGAAGACCTGCTTGCCATCCAGCACACAGGGGCTTAAAAGAACTTCATGGTTAAACTTGTGATCCCAGACCAGGTGTCCCTCTTTGGCGCCGAATGCCGCCAGTCGTCCCGACAGCGGTGGCTCGTCGATTGCACCACCGATGAAAACGATCCCGTTGGACACCGCCGGTGAGGCCATCACCCACTGCCCCACCTTCGCCTGCCAGCGTCTTTGCAGCGGAGGTGTAACGATCTCCGGAGTGTAGCCGCTTCTGGTGATATTGCCGCGGAACATCGGCCAGTTGTACGCCCGCGTGGTTTTCCGCGACCGCTGCTTGACCAGAGCCAGGGCCGCCTCATCCAGTGCGTGCCTGGCGTCGGAGTGCTCCGGGTTCAGCATAATCACCTGGCGCAGCAGTGCAATCCCGCGCTTCAGATCACCGTCTTCGATTCGCCTGCACGCCGTTTCATACAGCTCATCGGCCGCCTCCGTCGTCCGCACATCACCGGCCTTTTCACTCTCAGCCGTCCCGGTTCCCTGTGACTGAGACTTCTGTATCTGGTCATGCGTGCGATCGTCTGCAGGCCGATACACCCTTTCGTGCATCTTCGTGACACAGATGGGGCAACTGTCATATTCGTGGAGTGTCATATATCCACAACTGTCACATTCACGAATGTGGCTGTCGGCGACGGCCTCCTGCACGGACGCCTCCACGTCACCGAGAGCCCGCGCAAATTCGGAGAAGCTTTGATACCGGTCGCGGCGATCTTTCGCCAGACACCGCATGATCACTTCTTCCAGAGCCGCTGTAACATCCCCGACGAGCTGTGTTGGGCGCACGGGTGTCTGGTTGAGGATGTTCTGGATGAGCGCCCCAACGTTTTCGGCCTGAACGGGATGCTGGCCCGTCACCGACCGGTACATCACCACTCCGATGCTGTAGATATCGGAGGTGCGGTCTGCTGAGGCGGCATCCATGAACTGCTCCGGCGGCATGTAGGCGTATGTGCCGAGCCCAAAGCCGGTATCAGTCAGGCGTGTAAATCCACCATACACCTTCGCGAGACCAAAGTCGGTGACTTTCACCTCGGCATTCCGATTCAGCATCAGGTTGCCCGGCTTGAGGTCGCGGTGCACAACTCCGCGGTCGCCCGGGCCAATGGGGAGACTGTGTACATACTCCATCCCCGAGGCGACCTGGGACATGAAGGTGAGAAGCTGAGGGATAAAGAGCCGCCGCTCAGTGTCCAGCAGGGCCTGCAGATCGGTGCCATCAACATATTCGAGGAACAAAAACGGCTGGTCAACGATCTCACGGTAGATGATCGCTTCGACGATATTTTTGTGTCTGCCGAGATTCATCCACGTCCTGGCTTCACGGGAGAAGCGCTCGACGGATGGCCGGTCCTCCAGCAGCTCTTCCTTGAGGGTTTTGACGGCGAAGCGACGCTGCGAGAAATCATCGAGGACCACATAGACAACGCTCATCCCGCCCCGGTGCTTCTCAATCACCTTGTACTGATCGTCAATTTTGTCCCGGAGTTCGAACTCCACCGCAGGCTCTCCCATTCCACTGAGACTGATCGACAGACGACCTATTGTGTTACCTATATTCCCCCTGGCCTAACCGAATTCCTCTTATTTCGCACGTCGGCTTCCTTATTGCTGCTCCAGGTAATCCGGCTCACCCGCCGGCCCCATAACGCGGTACACATCGGTGGTTCCTTCGAGGCCGCGAATCTCAAACGATCCTTCAAAATCAATCTCAAACTGTCCCTTGATTTGCTCATACGTATCGGCGGATATCAGTATCCGCGCACCGATTTCCTTGGTAAGATGCTGGAGCCGTGAGGCAATATTAACGTGGTGGCCGATGGCGGTGTATTGCATGCGCTCCTCTGAGCCGATATAGCCGATCAGCACCTCGCCGGTATCGATTCCAACGCCCGCCCGGAGATTCGGCATTCCCAAAAATGCCCACTCGTCCTGCCGCCGGTCGATCGCCCGCTGCATCTCCAGGGCCGCCCGGACTGCCCTGTAAGCGTGATCCTCCTGATACACCGGGGCATTCCAGAATGCCATGATTTCATCACCGATGTACTTGTCGAGCGTGCCTTCGTTGCGCCAGATGATATGAACCATGAATCCGAAATAGCGGTTGAGAAGCTCAACGATGGCTTCGGGATCCGCGCCGGCGGAAGCGGAGGTGAAGCCCCGGATATCGGCAAACATGCAGGTGATGACGCGCCTCTGCCCCTTCAGGGTTTCTGCGGCGTCAGCGATAACGAGATCATCGGCCAACGACGGGGGGACGAAGCGCGCCAGCGTCTGCTGGACCTGATGTCGTCGTCTTTCTTCACCCACCAGCCGCAATCCTACCAGGATGACGAAACAGCCGATCATCAGGATGGATGGTGCGAGCATGTCAGCCAGCATGCCGGCCCAGAGGAACATGAGGACACAGGCGGTGATATAGCCGGCGTAAAGCGCCGCTGAAACCAGCAGCAATACCGTGGTGCGCATGTGCAGCAACAGGGTGGCAAAAAGCGCTGCGATGACGATGATGAATACACCGACAGTGAGCGGAGAAACCTGCCGGATAAACTTCTCGTTGAGCACGGTATCCAGCGCGTTTGCCTGTGTCTCAACACCGTTGAAGACACTGTCGAACGGTGCAGGCCGCAGGTCCATAAAGCCCGGAGCCGTCACCCCCACGAAAACGGTCTTATCCTTCAGCGTCTGCCGGGCGTCGTCGGGGACGGTATCCTGCAGGAGCTTTGCTGCAGAGACGCGGGGATACGTCAGGCGTCCACCGGCGAAGTTGACCATCATGCGCCCGTGCAGATCAATCGGGACCTTTGACCGTTCTCCCAGGTTGATGCACCGCCCCGTCTGAACGGAGATATCCGACTGCGGGACTCCGAGGATATCGCAGGCCGCGACCAGCACCGCCGAGGGGATCAGATGCTCCCTGTAGCGCACAACAGGCAGAATGTGCCGAAAGACCCCGTCTCCACTGTCGAGCACGTTCATCACACCGACACCGGCGGCGGGCTTTACCAGTATCTCCAGTGGCATATCCACCGCGCGCGCCTCGTACAGCGCCGCACCGGACGCCAGTCCGCCACCACTCGTGACCGGCACATCATCCCACATGCGCTCGATGATATGGTCGCCCAGTGAGCCCCCCGCCGAGGCCTCGTCCGGCTCGTACACCATCCCTGCGTGATAGACTGACCCGAAATCTCTGGTCGCCCGGGCGAGCAGCCGGTCGTCATCACCCGTTTCCTGCGGATCGACAAAAAACGTATCGAAGATGCAGCGTTTCGCCCCCAGCGCGTCAAGCCGACGAACCAGGAGGGCCAGGTGACGCCGCGGCCAGGGCCATCTACCAATCTGCCGGATGCTGGTCTCGTCAACGGCAACAACGACGATACGGGGATCAGGCTGCTGCTCGCCGCGCACTCGAAAGCGCCAGTCCACGGTGTACAGCTCCATCCGGTCCATGGTGGTCTGCCCCGGCCAATAATAGGCGATCAGAATCAATCCCGCCCACAGCGCGATGGCGCTGTATGCTAACCGCTTCACCTTACGGGAGGGCCTGTATCCCATCTCCACCGACCCCTGTTAATCACCGGTCTGTGCCGGTCGTTTAGACACGGACTGGCAAGGGTACATTAAAATACGTTAAAATGCCAACCCGGAAGTCTCATTACTGTGTCGCGCCGTCACGCGGGGCACATTAGGGTGTAATGCCTGATGCGCAAAACGGCTGTTCTCTTTATAACGGTTCTGTTCCTCCTTATGTTTATTGGCGGCGTAATCCTGCAATCGGCGCTGATATTTCAGCGGATTGCCGTGGTCCGGGCGGTGGAAGGCGATGTCATGGTCAGAGCGCGCAAACATGACACCTTCGAGCCCGTGGCCGGAAAAGATCGCCTCTACGCCGGCGACACGGTTCGCACAGGTGAGGACGGGCACCTGAAGCTGGAATGGATAGACGGGACGCGAGTCGCCGTTGACCCGGACACCCAGATGACGATTCTTAAATGCCGTATGAACAGGATGAGCAACAGCGAAACATCTCTGTTCAAGCTCGATGTGGGCAATATCTGGATCCGCGTGATCAAAGTGCTCAGCCAGAAGTCCAAGTTTGAGGTCCGCACTCCCACCGCCACTGCCGGAGTTCGCGGGACGGTCTTCTCTGTTCGCGTTGATGAAACCGGAGAAACAGAAGTCTCGGTGTATGAGGGAAGTGTTGCCGTCAGCACCGCGAAGACCTCGGAAACGGTGGAAAAGGAAAAGGTCGCCCGTGTTGCCAGTGACAATCTGAACCTGCAGGCTTTCAGCGCTGATGAACGGCATCTGTGGGAGAGCAGACACGACGTCGTGCAGCCGGTGCTGCATCTCGATGTGCCCGACGGCGGCTATTCAGCGGCGCCGGGCGAAACTGTGGAGATCGAAGGTAATGCCGAGCCGGACGCCACAGTCGCCGTCGGCGGTGAGCCTGTGGAGTTGAAAATCAAGCACCGCTTTGAGGCGGAGATTACTGTGCCCGAGGATGTCGAAGGCGACACACTGGTCGTGCCGGTCACAGTTGTTGACCGACGGGGGTTCATCGCCGCCGAGGATGTGCACATCACGATCGTCCGCTGAGCGCACGGCGAATGATGCATCCGGGCCGGTCCGACGTTCCTCAGCCCATGTTCCTTCCGTGCTATTTCGTCCAGCTTCTGAGCGTGAGCATCACGGGATAATGCGACCCCGATTCCGGCATCGTGGCCACGTCCAGTTTCAACGTCGAACGGGGGGCCATCGTCTGTTTATGGATGATCGCCTCGGTTGCCGATGATGACAGAAGCGGTGTCTCCACCAGCGAATTGTCTATCCAGAAGGTTCCCCGGGCGGCGCCACCACGCGGGCGCATCGTCAGTTCAACGAGGACCGTGTCGTCCGTGGGATTCTCTGCCGCCACCTCGATACGATGAAGCACCCCGTAGCTGCCCATAAGCTCCACGCCGTGACTGTTTTTGACCGCATCTTTACCGAGCGGAAAAAACGACCACTCCCCGCCTCCCACAGTGTGTGCCAGCTTTACATGCCGGGTGCCTGCAAAAATGTAATCGCTGGTCTTTTGGGCATTGAGATCATGATCCGAAAGCGGCGCGAAGGGTCGTTCCGAACCGTCCACAGGCCGGGCGATGACCTCCAGGACGAGGTCTGTAGATTGCTGCGGTGCCAGGCGCATCGTCCCGCTGGTAATCCGTCCCACCGGCATCTTTTCGGTGACCAGATAGGTGCAGCTCCCGGCGGGAAGATGAGCAACATAGCCGGTCGAACTGAACAGGTCGCTCATGAAGCGGACAGCGGCTGTATGGCCCACGAAAATCTCATCATCAGAGGGCCCGGCACTGGCGCCGGTGAGATGAACCCGGGCATCCTCTTTTGCGTGATTGCGTATGCACACCGACAGCCGGAGGTCCTGTCGTGACATATTGACATGGTGCCACAACAGCCGCACGGGGTGACCACCGTATAGATGCTCACGAAGCAGCACCGCCGGTTCGGTGACTTTCTCAGGGACGTTGCTGACAGCCAGGAGATTCGCCGGAGAGGCCGGGACTTCGCTTGCCTGGCGCTGAATCTGCTGTCTGGTGGAGACTGAAAAATATTCCGGCCCGCTGGCACTCACGTCCACCATGTATCCCCCGGGCGACGCAACCGGCTCGCTGATTCGAAGGTGCGCATGTGGCTCCGGGCGTGAAACAAAGTGAACGAGGTTCGATACTGCACGGCGCAGGGCCTTTTCACGCAGCCCCGGACCGCTGGCCAGAAGTACCGCATTTTTGGGAATGCGGGCCGCCCACTTTCGGCAGATGATCCGGATGACTTGCTCGGCCTCCCCCGCTGTTATGCTCAGGGCCGTATCACCGCTTTTTCGGCCCGCCACCGATACACATTTGATATCCGCCTGTTTTGCAGCGGTGGCAATGGTGTCATCGCCGACGGTGACCGCTTCCGGGTCGGTGCTGCCGCCCCATTCGAGGCCGCGTATCTCTCCGACCGGCACAGAAATGGTATCGAACGGGCGAAGCGTGACATAACTTTCCGGGATGACGTTACGGAGGTTCTTCACCCATGATTCAGCAAGCGAACGGGAGGTTGTGTCGGCGCTGCGTGCCGTTGGCCGGTCAACAGTCACGATCGGGGTGTCGTGGATCTTCACAAAGACGCGGTCATTCGTGCCGGAGGTCTTCACGTCGTCGCCGGTGGTCGGCTGAAAGATGGCCTCATTGAGACGCCGGCTGATTGTTTCGGCACGCGTCTGCAGTTGATCCGCGTTTTTACCACGCAGGCGAATCACCACGCCGTTGTCGCAGTACACCTCGGCGGCCTGTCCGTTGGGGTTCAATCTCGCGGAGAAGTGCAAAAATGTATCCGGTGAGGCACTGGCAAGAACGGTAAAAAGGGCGAGGCACGCGGCAATGAGCCGTGGAGCCTGTTTCATCATTTCCCCCGTCTGTTGGTATGAGAACTGGTGCAGGCAAACTGCGACCGTGGCGCTGCATTCAGGGCACGGTTCTCAGCTGACCGGTGACAATGGATGCATCACTTTTCGTATTCTTCGAGCCGCTTCTCGAGCTGCTCTATCCGCTCCTGCATCGTTTTCATCTGCCGGCGCATTTCCGGGAGGTTGCGCTGTATTGCCAGCACTCGCATACTGTGTCCGTGCCGGCTTGCCGGATACCCCGAATACACACCAGGCTCATCAATATCGCCGATAACGACCGCTCCACCACCGATAACAACGTTGTCGGTGATGCTGATGTGGTCGTTGATGCCTGCCTGTCCCCCCATGACGACGTTGTCGCCGATGGTGGCACTTCCGGCAATGCCGACCTGACCGGCCAGCAGGCAGTTTTTGCCCATCGTCACGTTGTGGGCCACATGCACGCCGTCGTCGATCTTGGTGCCTGCACCGATGCGCGTCGTGGTAACCGTCGCCCGGTCCACGGTCGAGTTCGCGCCTATTTCAACATTGTCCTCAATAATTACGGTGCCAATCTGGTGAATCTTTTTGTGTCCCTCGCTGGTCTGTGCAAAGCCGAAGCCGTCGGCTCCGATGGCGGCACCGGCATGAATGATACTGTCGGCCCCGATAACCACGCGCTCGCCGATATAGACCTGAGGATGTATGACGGTTCGGGCTTCAATGACTGTATTCTCACCAACGTACGCAAGCGGACAGATCGTCACTCCCTCGCGCAGAATCGCATTGTGCCCGACATAGGCATGGGCTCCGATGCTGACATCATCATCGATAGTACATCCATCTTCAACAATCGCCGTGGGATGCACCCCGGGGTACCGCTGCACGCTGGGGGCAAAAAGCTCCAGGACGCGGCTGAAGGCGAGGCGGGGGTCTTCCGTCACGATGATTGGTTTGCGGGAGGTTTTCGTCTTCGGCGGCACAATTAATGCCGCGGCATCGGACTCCTCCCCATGTGGCACCAGGTTCTCGTTTTCGACGAAAACAATCTGTCCTGCGCTCGCTTCGTCGAGCGTGCCCACACCGGTGATTGTGACGTCCCTGCCCTTCTGCTTGCCATTGATGAGTGATGCCAGTTTTGAAAGGGGATATCCGTTCTCTGACACGGTTCAACCTCCCACGATGTGTTTATGTTCCCCACAATTGTTTGAGATATGACCGGAACCGCTCGGTCAAATCGTTCGTCTGTTTGTCTCTGTGCAGCTCAGTGACGACCTGTACATTCATGTCCATTTCTGCAGTGCGGACGGCTGCCACTGTTTCTCGGTATATGTCATTCAACAGCATTTCCCGCCGCGCGCTTAATGCTTTCTGGACGCGTACGGCCGCGTCACCATAATGTTTTTGAAAATCTGGTCCGCGTAATTCTTTGACAGGCGTGTAGATGCTGAACGGGCCGGGTTCCCATACGACCACCCGCCCGGTTTCATCCTCCACTTCCGGCAGGCTTAGATGGTTAGACAACTGTGATGCTATTTTGCTTCCAGAATTAACAGAACTTTCTGCTCTTTCCGCCTGCTCCTTTTCGACCTGCCGCCTGGCGGCCTCGCGCGCCTGCTGGCTTTCGGCCTTTCGCTGCTGCCAGTACTTTTGTCTTCGCGCCTCTGATTGTTCGCGCGCCTGCTGCAGCTCCTGCTCCATTCTCGTCTGGAGCTTTTCTTTGAGCGTCGGCCCCTGCTGTTCGGCCGATCCCGACCGGCGCGCATCGAGCGAAGCGTTCATCAGGGCTTCCTGGTACTTCTTTACCAGCGCGATCTCTTTCCGGGCCAGCCACAGCTCCTCGGCGGCGCTTTTGTTTCTCAGATCCTCTTCAAGCCGGGCGCTGATCTGTCTTTCTTTCCACCTGAGACGGGCCTTCAGGTCAGATGCGAGCTCTTCTGTGCGCTCCTGCCGCCACTTTCCCCGGGTCTCCTGCCATCTCGCATACTCCCGGGCAAAAAGATCTGTTTCGGCGTGTGGAATGCCGGGCAGCGAGAGCGCGATGACACCGGCTCCCCGGTCACCCCACATCGAATCCCATCGCGGAACACCGGCAGCCGCCAGGCGCGAAATCTGGTTGTCAATTGTCCGCAGTTGCGGGTAGAAGGGGTGTTCGGTCATCAGCGCGGCGATGTTCACATACCCCCTGCTGAGGGGGCGCACAGACGTTGTTGCGGGCTGATCTGCAGCAGCCTCGTGCTCGATCGCCCGGCTCTGCAGATGTGACAGCGTTAGAAAGACGGCGGCGGTAACCGCACAGAGCAGCGCAATGTGCCAGCCTGTCAGCCGATTAGCCCTCGCCGCCATTTTCCCCTTCCCCGGCTTCTGACGTGTTCAGCTTCTGCAGAATGATGTCGGTGATGTCGCTGATCCGATCACCCGAAGACAGCACGATTGAGCTGTCCAGCACGAGATCATATCTCTGTTCTTTGCTGACAGCGGCGATGATCCCCTGCACCTTTTCGGCCAGTTCCGATCGTATCGTGTCGCGCCGGGACCGATATTCGGTTTCAGAGGCCTTGGCCAGCTCATTAATATCTATGCGTCGGGCTTCGAATGTCTCTGAAAGAGTGTTGAACTCGTCGTCCTCTTCGGTGGTGCGTTCTGTTTTGGATCGGAGATCCAGAAAGCGACGTTCCTTCCCCTCCGAAAGCTTTTGCAGCTCCTCGCGCCGCTTTTCCTGAGCTTCGGTGCGATTGGCTGGATCGACTTTCAGAAGCTCCAATACCTCCTTGAAATTCTCTTCGGTCAGGAAGGCGTAGTTTCGAAGACGCTCCAGAAATGAGGCCCGGCTGTTAAACCATCCGCGAAGTTGTGCTTCCCTCTCGGCCAGCGCCTGGTACTCATTGCTCAGAACGTCGAAATCGACAATGCCGATTTTCAGTGGTTCTGGAGCCTCTTCCGCTGGCTCCTGTGCGTCATCCTGGGCGACCGCCACACCACAGGCAAGCATGGCAAGCATAACGAGCACCGCGATGGCGCCCGACCGTACCAAAAAAGTGCGTTGAAACATAGATATGCTCCTTTTGCATCTGGCAACTCGACACTTGGTGCCAGGTTCCCTCATTCCTGGACCATGGCAACACCGTGTGGTCGGCTCCCATCAACATTTTCTATTTACTTCCGACATCCCGCGGGGAGAATTGTTTCACCATAACAGGCAAACGCCTGCCGACAGAACAACCGGCAGGCATGCCCGGAGGTCACAGCTGCTTCGGGCCGTTGACAGTTACAATATTGGGCAGTCACCGGCGTTTGGATGGCGGGACAAAAACCATGCTCCCTGAACCCGGCCCCCCGGTCTCATATCCCGCGCCACGATCATCCCTGGACGTTTTCCTCACACATTCCCGAACGCGTCACAAGCGGGTGCAGCGTCTTTCTGCGTGTCACGGCTCTTTGCATGACAGGAGACGGCTTTAGAACATGGTGCCAAACCCGAGCTGTAAATCGCCGCCGTCCTCACCATAGGCGTAATCAAAGCGCAGAGGCCCGATTGGTGTATTGTAGCGGAAACCCACACCAATGGCACTATGGGCCTCAAAATCCTGGTCGCGTGCAGGGACATTGAAGCCGGGGACGACTGTCGGGAACTTGCCGCCCCACGCATCGCCAATATCAACGAAGCCCACGACCTTGATGGCCTCGGTGACCGGGCGGCGATACTCGATATTGGCCAGGAACATCTGTTCACCGCGATAGCTGTCGCGATCATACCCGCGCAGAGTGTTCATCCCTCCCACCGAAAACGACTCGAACAGGGGAATATCGCCGAAGGAAGTGCCATACATCCCACGCATGGCCAGGACATCACCACGTTCATTGAGGCTTTTGTAGATTCTGTGTTCCAGCCTTATCTTTTCGAAATTTGTGTCGGCCCCCATAAATTCTCCCGCGTACTCGAAGCTTGCGTAAGAGAAGTGGCCGGCGGTTGGATCGTTTCGGATGTTTCGTGTATCAATCTGGTGCCCCAGAGAGATACTGTTGATACGTCCTTCCGGATGCAGGGGTGCAGCCACGCGTATGGGGCCCGGTATATCGCCCGGCGGAGGCGTGTCCGGAGTGCCGGGATCGAACGTGGTCTGGCCCGGGCTGGCGGCTGTGGTGACTCCACCGGAGGCACTGATCGGCCCCTCGCTGATCGTGCGGACGCCCTGCAGAAAGCTCGAAGACACCTCTTCGGACCGGAAGGAGAGGCTGGTGCGGGCATCCGCGGCCGTCGGCCTGGCGAGTGTAAACTTGAAACCGGACCGGCGCTCGTCGAACAGCTCGTCGTCGGTCGAGACCATCGACCCCATGAATTGCCGCTTGCGCTCTGTGTCGAAGACATTGATGTTAAAGGAGGTTCCCTTGCCGTCGATCCAGGGGTTGAAGTAGTCGAACTCGTAGCTGGTGCGGCCGAACAACTCGACATCGGCCTTGGCGCGTTCGGCCCGCCCGCGGAAATTATTCTCAGCCACCGAAAGCATGAGCACGAAATCGTCGAAGCTGGTGTACCCCGCGGCCACGGCGAACTGGCCGGTCTTTTTTTCCTTGACCTCGATAACTACGATGACGCCGCGCACCGGGTCATCAACACCCGGCTGGGGATTTGCATCGACATCTGCAAAAATCCCGATATTGAATATATCCTGGGCCTGTTTGATGAGCTTTTCTTCCTGGTACAACTGGCCGGGCTCCAGGAAGATGTGGCGTTCGACGACGGCCGGTCTGGTCCGCTCAAGCCCATTGATCTTCACCTCTTCGATGCGGGCCTCTTCGATCACGAATGTTATCCGACCGTATTTGTCCGCGCTTGCATCCGAAACCTGTGCAAGGTAGCCCTTTTGCGTGTAATAATCCTCGATGCGCCGGACATCGTTGCGGATAGTATTGTCGTCGATCAGATGGCCCTCGCGAATCAATATCTGCTCTTTCAATTCTTTGTCAGAAAACACAGTGTTGCCGACGATGACAACCTGTGAGACCTTCTGCTTTTCAGCGACCGTGATAACGACGGTGGCACCTTTGTCGGCCGGTTCGGTGGCGATGACGACCTCATCGAAATAGCCCAGCCGCATCAGTTTCGTTCGGATCTGGTCGCGGGCTGTTTGCGTCAGTGGCTGACCGACATTCACGATTTCCCGGGCGTGGGATATGATGACCTCGGGAGATATGTAATCATTCCCCTCGACGCGAAAACCGGCGACGAGCGGTTCCTCCTGGGCCGACGCGCAGGCAGCCAGTGCTGTGAGCATCACCAATAGTGTCAGTGCCAGTATCAATCGTCCGTTAGGCGTCTGCATCATACTTTTCTCTCCCAGGATCGGTAACCTTGATGGTGTCTTAAACTCGCTTCAAAAGAGTGGCGGCAGTGACTCATACTTTGTCTTTCAGATACGACTGCAGGCGCTGCCGGAGGGTCGAACGGGCCCTGAAAAGACGTGACTTCACCGCCTGCAGGCTGCATCCCAGAATGTCCGCGATCTCATTATACGAAAAGCCCTGGTAGTCTCTCAGGATGATGACTTCTTTGTAATCATGCCGCAGCCTGTCAACCTGTTCGACAAGGACCTTTTTGAGCTCCTGGTTGTCGACCAGGTTTTCCGGCGCCATCGACTCATCGTTAATCTGCATGTACAGCTCGCTGTCACCGTCAGTATCAATGGGGGCGTCGATCGAAAACGCCTCAGTGCGGTTTACGCGCCCCTGACGTTCCAGGCGGTTTTTCGTCAGGTTCACAGCGATACGGTACAGCCATGTGTAAACCTGTGAATCACCGCGAAAGCTATCCCATGACCTGTAGGCATTGACAAAGGTTTCCTGCGTCAGGTCCGCGGCCTGTTCGGGATCGCTGATCATGCGGTAAATCACATTGTAAACGCGTTCATAGTTCTGCTCGATAACCGCTTTGAAATCTTCTTTGTTGTCGTCTGACGTCACAAATCGTTCCCGCCTGCTGTCAAGTGATCCCGGTTCAGACGGCGCTTTCGCAAGCGTGGAGCAGATCATCAACTTAGACAGCTACGGCTGTGCACAGTTGCTGATCGCTCGAACCGGCACGATGTGGTCAAAACTGCCATACCCGCTCAAGCTGCAGTCGGTCTTCCTGATCCTCGTCCGTATGATACGTCACACGGATTTTGCTGGCGATCTCATACGAGACGTCCAATTCATAGGCTTCGGCCCCCTCGCCCACGGAGCTGGTATAGCTGACGAGCAGATTCTCCATGACATATTTGCCGAGCTTAATTTCAACAGGCTGGTCGAAGGCGACGGTGACCTGCAACTGGTCCAGCCCCAGTGCATCCCGTATTTGTGTTTCGATCGGCTGGAAGACGGTTGTACGGAACCCCGCGGCAAGCGCCCGGGTAAATGTGTCAGACATCACCTGCGAAATCTGTCCCGTTTGATTGTCTCCGACCAGGTACCCCAGAGACGCCGACTGCAAAAGTGCATAGATATGCTGCTGCTCCAGTGGCGGGTCTGACGCGAGCCGGATATCTATGGAGTCCGGCAGGCGTCCCGTTAATGTCAGCGTAATATGAACCCGTCCGAGCGGGCGGCCGTAGAGCGCGGCGTCCTCCAGCACCGTCTCAGCCACGCCCCAGATATTGCCGCCCAGCGTCAGCTCCAGCGGGTCACGGGCAAAAGCTCCCATGGACGGAGCGAGTCTATACTGTAACCCTAACTCCCGGATGTCTGCAACTCCACCCGGTATCTGGCTGCGGCCCGCCTGGGCCTCAATGATGCCCTCGACCACCGGCCGCTGCGGCGTTCCATGCACGTGCACGAGCCGGTCAGTGGCTTTCAGCGGTGTCACCAGACCACGGTCACGTACCGCCATATTTTCGCCCAGCTTCACCCGCATGTCCAGATCCGGACTCGGGTACGCAGAACTGACAGCATAGATCTTCCCGCCACCACCTCCGGCGGCCATCGGAATGCCGAAACGCCCGTTATCCAGCGTAAAGGCACCCTTTACGGAGGCCTGCTTCTGTCCCGGCCCCTTAATCTCAATCGCGCCGTCCAGCAGTGCATCAACGAGTCCTGCCAGCTTCACGCGCGCGGAATCTGCACGCACGCTCATGTCAAAACGGTTTTTCGCAATTTGGGCGAGCCGGAAGTCGTTTACCTCGGCGAATCCATCCACCACAATCGAGCCATCGCCGAACGTCCCGCCCACGTCATTGAACGTCAACCGCTGGAGATCTTCCTGGACGGTCGCCAGCTCAATGGTGCCACCCAGGTCGCGGACTTTCCAGCCCCCGGCCAGGGCCTGCTCGGGAGACGCTACCGTCACGTTCAAAGCGTACTTGTTTTGATGCAGCTTCGGAAGCGTGACGTGGTTCAATTCGACTTTCCCGTCCGCCTCCACGACCGTATTGTCGCATACGGCGGTGACCTTTTTCAATTGCATGATGTTGGAACCCACGGCGGACTTGAAGTCAATGTCCACCCCGATCTTCTCAACCGGGATGGTCTCTTCGGTCATGGCGATACGGCCGTCCCTGACTCTGAGGAAGCCCCGCAGTTCGGGTTCATCAACGGTGCCGGTGAGGTTGACGGTCGTTGCCAGCGTCCCCTCCGCCTGCACCTGCTTCCACTTTGTGGACGGTGGCTCGTCGGTGCCCTTCACCCGGTATTCTGCGGCCTCCTGCATAATCTTCGGGATGACGCCGAGGTTGAGCCCCTCAATTTTGGCCTGTATTTCCATGGGGTCGCCCTCGGTCAATCCCGGGCGCTTCCAGGTGAACGGAACAGTCCCGTCCACGACGACCTCCTGCTCCTGGCGCTTTAGAACAAGCGTGTCTATGTCGAGGGCGCCCTCTTCGAGTGTGACGATGGGGACGTTGAGAACGTCAAATCGGATCCCGGCCATCCCGGGATTGAAAATGTCGATACTGCCACGGACCTCAGGGCTTGATGGACGTCCGGTCGCCATGACGGTAAAGTCGAGCTGTCCCTCCACCGGAGTGTCCAGGGGGAGCCACGGACTGTAGTGCTTCACATCGAGCCCGGAGGCCTCCACCAGCAGGTTGATGCTGTCCTGGAAGTGAATATCGCCCTGTGCTGTTATGAGAGCGTTTCCCTGGTGTGCATCGAGCTGAATGTCCTGGATGCTTTTTTGGTCAATGCTGGCCGAGGCTTTCAACTCCGGCAGAGACACACCATCAACCGCACCACCTACGACATCCAAGCTGGCCTGCGCCGTGAGCGCTTCAAGACTTCCCTGGACACCGACCTCCGCCGACAGCACACCATCCAGACGCAGTGCCATGCTTTCCAGCCCGCGGATGAGCTGCTCTCTTTCATCCGCCGTGTCAAACTTCACGGCATTACTTCTGCTTATGGGGATCCCCAGGCTGACGAGGCC
>JAWODS010000006.1:0-4044 GCA_046483205.1 Armatimonadota bacterium
CCCTCCTGCGCACATAAGGTACGTCCGTCGTGAAACTCACGCTGTTATTATTCGTCAAGTCGTTGCCGTTAGGGCTGCTGTCGTTGAAGTTGTTATCCACGGAATTGCTCATCACAGCCGATGGCGGTGGTAGCAATGGCAGCCGATGCCGACTTTGGAAGGTAGAGTTGCAATCGCTGGTGAACGAAACAGGGCTTTCGATCAGTGTCAGTCATTTTCCTCCAGGCACCAGCAAATGGAACAAGATTGAGCACCGGATGTTTTCGCACATCACGGAGAACTGGAGGGGCCGACCTCTCATTAGCCGAGAAGTCGTTGTAAATCTTATTGCGAATGTATCTACAAGCGCTGGTTTGCATATTGAAGCTGAATTGGACCTAAACGAGTATCCTTCAGGGATTAAGGTGTCAGATGCTGAAATGGAACAACTAAACATTCTCCAGCCCGGTGGGGTCATCCGGCCCGAGATCGCCAATGATATGCACCGGCCAGCCCTCGTCGAAGCTCTCCGGCTGCCGCAGCCAGAAGACCAGACCGTCGTGATCCGCCTCTGTAATAATATCCAGGCGCCCGTCCCCGTCGAGATCGGTAAACTCCATCATGAAGCCCTCGCTGGCGGGCTTGCCCGTGTGCACCGGATGCTCGGTCCATGAGGTGCCGCCACCGGTGTTTTCATACAGCACAATCATCTTCTCGCCACGAGATGCCGCCATCACGTCGAGGTCTCCGTCGTCATCAATATCGACCGCCCGGGCGTTGATCGGCTTTGCGTGCTTGCCGATGACCTGTTCGTGCCACGCCGCCGGGTCGGAAGCCTCGCCTTCGAGCGTGAAATATGAGAAGTTGGTGCGGCCTTTGTTCACGCCGATAATATCCGGCTTCCCGTCGTCATTAATATCAGCAATACCGGTGCGTATCCAGCTTCCCCTGCCGAGGCTCTCCTGCAATTTCACGGGCACCCATGCATCCATCTGCCGCGGATTGTCCGGTGAGAGGAACACGACCAGGTGCCGCTTCTCACAGGCACAGGCGATGTCAATGCGTCCGTCGCCATTCAGGTCGCCTAAAGCAGCATCCTCCACGCCACCGACAACATCGCCGGAGGCAAGCGTACAGGTGTGCCACTCATCCGGATCGGCGGTCCCAAAGGCGATACGCAGGTGCGAGCTGTCCTCATGGCAACTTACGATGTCGAAATGCCCGTCACCGTCCAGGTCCGCCACCACGCAGCCGTCCGCGCCACGCATCGGCACGCCTGTGAGGCCCTCATCGTCAATGCGGTGCTCTACGAAGCTGATATATTCGCCGGTCTCGGCCGATCTGGCCTCTGTGGGCATATCCGAAAGCGCCCCCTCGGCCGCGTATGCGGCGATGCTGGAAGCCAGGCAGGCGGCGAGCACGGTCAGCAGCACTATCATCAGGCGTCTCATTGGATTGACAGCTCCCTTTTTGCTACATCTCCGGCGATGGCGGAGTGACAGCTATCTGGAATTTGCGCCGCATGCTCAGCAGAAACAAAAACACATCGAAAACCGGGTTGGTCTCATCTTCTTTCTCCATCACCCGCTCCTGCAGCGCCTGCCAATGTGGCTGCGCTGCATCCGGGCCGTCATCCAGCTCCGCTTCGATGGCCTGCGACAGACGCCGGCATATCTCTGCATGCTCCGCCAGGTACTCCCACGACCGCGCCTGTGCGGCGTTTGGCAGATCGACATTGGCCTCAATAACCGGCTCGAAGTCGTCAATGATTTTTCGGACTTCGCGCAGGCGTGCGATTGTCCCCTCCGGCACCGGCGTGGGATCGGCGCTCTGGTATGTCGAGAGCCATTCGGGATCGAATGCGTCGGAGACGGCCTCGAGGTACTCGCGACAGCGCTGTCCATCGCACCCGAACGCCGCACTGAAGTAATCGTCGGTAGCGGCCTGCTCATCCACATCGCCGTCCCACAGGCTCCCCGCCAGGAGTGTCATCGGCAGTCCCGAGGGCATGAAAACGCGCTGAGTCTGGTCGCTGATCATCCCGTTCAATCCCACCTCGGCCATCGGCGGCGCCTCGGCAGGGAGCGTCCGGGCAAGCTCCATCTGCCCGGGATCGTCATACTGTCCCCACATGAATCGATAATCGAACACGAAGGTGTCGCCGTCGAAAACCTCCCGCCATGCGGCGAGGTGGTTGAGGTTCTGGCTTTCCGGAAACTCCAGTTCATTCAGCTCAAATGGGGGCAAAGGCTCGGCCATTTCATCGGGGTCAAACGGCTCGTAATACGACCGGTGCAGTGGCGCGAACATCAGCACAAAGCGTTCGGGATTGTCGATTCTTTGCTCCTCGGGCGGCCACAGCAGGTCCAGGTAGATCAAAAAGACGATGCGCGTCGAAATATCCCGTTCGCTCAGCGCCTCATCCAGCTCATTCAGCATCATCACGTAGAAGTCAGATGGCCGCTTCTGGCGGCACGCGTCACATTCGCAGAAATGGTTGCTGCCGTCGGCCAGCCAGAAATGGAGGTAATCCACCTCGGGATGGTCGGCGGCATATGCGACGATCCCCTCGACGATCATCTCCCGCACCTTCGGGTTTGAATAGCACAGGTTGGTGCGGCGGGGGATGCCCCGATACAGCTCGCGCTTCCCCTCGTACAAAGCGATGTATTGGGTCATGTCGCCGAAATCGCGGTCGATCTGCTCGTCCCACAGGTCCGGCTCGATTCCGAGGGGAATGCAGGTCCACCCGTGACCGGCGCGGTGAAAAAGCAGGTCGCGTTTCTGTATCGTTTCAATGGCCCGCTCCGCAAACTCCGTAGCCCGTTCCTCCGGCATAAGCTTCCCTGCATTCGCGGGTCTGTGGCGCTGTGAATACCAGTTGTTATAAAAGATGTAGCCGTTGAAATACTCGATGAAGTACGAGTTCATCCCCACTTTGGGCAGCCAGTCGATCAGATCGGTCACATGCTCGCAGCTGCACGCTCCCTCAATCGCCAGCCCGCGGTGCCGGTAGGAGGGCATCTCGCAGAGACGAACGTCCCGGGCGAGAGGATCGGGTATTGCGGGGATGATTTCGCCGTCATCCCCGGGGCGTATCCACCGGCATCCCAGCTCTGTGAGATATCGGTACACTGCAATGAGCGTCGCCCGCGGATTTGCACCGGTGATGATGCCCCGCCGATCCTGCACCGTGATGGCGATGGCGTCATCGAGGGCATGATTCTCCACTTCGGGCAGGTTGCTTTGACCCAGCGCGTCTGCCAGGCCGACATAGAGCGTATCCGGCTGGAAGTCGAAGGGTTCTTCACGCACGACAACGGCTGTGCCCCCGGTTATGCGGCGGAGATATTTCTCAAGCTCGGAGGCGGCGAACCGGACCGTCGGGTTATCCTCAACCGTGACGATGCGAATGGTCCGACGGTTTGCCGAATGTGAGGTCCTGTCTGTCAGTGACGCCGGTGGTCTCGTGCTGTCGCCCTCTGATATGCTCACGTATCGCGACCCCTTCCGGGAGCGTGTTTGTGAATAATGAAATGCGTCCTATCTCGTGCGCGTGCCGTGCGAGTGCTATTTGAGGATGTATGCCGCGGCGTCATGCGGCTGAAGGGTAACCGATATAGTATCACCAGAGTCAAAAGACTGACCGCTATAATACTCATAACCTCGCTCAAAAGCCCGGTCCGGCAGCGTCATGGTGTACGTGCGCGGCTCGTCTGATTCGTTCATCACCGCCAGCAGGTAGCCGTCGGGTGACTTCAGAACCGCGGTATCTGGATGATTTTCCTCCCCGAGCCCGTGCCAGTTCCGGTCGAGACGTCCCTGTGTGAAGATTCCGTCATGATCGGCGACCAGACGTGTGATCTCGCCGAGTGCGTGATACGACCTGCCCTCCATCTGGGGGTGATTATAGATCAATATGCCGCCGGTTCCATCGGTCAGTCGCCGCAGCAGTGTGGCCTTTGTGAGGGGGCGGACGGCCTTGTCCTCGGTACGCCGGTACGCGGCCAGGTTCACGCCGGTCACCAGCGGGATGTCGCCGATTGCCCTCTGGGTGGCGCGAAC
>JAWODS010000030.1:0-5210 GCA_046483205.1 Armatimonadota bacterium
CGAGCCGGGCGAGCTCGGTGGTGGCCCGGGCGAGCGATGACCTCCGGCAAAGAGCGATGCAAATTGTGCATGGGATGCTCGCGGGCTATGGGGCCGAAGAGCCCGTTCCCAGAGAGGACCAGCCCAGCAATTATCTGCTGCAGATGGACCTGGAAGGGTACAAATCACTGGCCGTGTTTTTTCCGCTGCTGTTTCTCTTTTGTGCGGCGCTGACCATCTATACGCTAATGGTGCGGATCGTCAACAGCCAGCGGAACCAGATCGGCTTTTTGCGCGCCAGCGGTGTCCCCGTCCATGTTCTGACCCGACACTACCTGTTGTATTCCCTCATCTGTGGCGGGCTGGGGAGTGTCCTGGGGGTCAGTCTGGGGCTGTACCTGTCCTGGCTTCTTACACGGTTTTACCTGCAGTTTTTGTCGATCCCTGTCATAGCCAGCCCCATACACTGGGATGCGACGGCCTTTGGTGTCGGCATCGGTCTTCTGAGCTGCGGGGTGGCCGGACATTTCTCCGCCCGCCGGGTGGCACGGCTTCAGCCCGCTGAAGCGATCCGCGAGGAGGCGGTTGAGCCGGGTCACAAACCGTTTATTGAGCGGCTTGTCCCCCGGCGCCTCCGGCAATCCTATATCTGGCAGATCCCCTTCCGCAACATCTTCCGAAAGCCCCGCCGCACTGCATATACGATCATCGGCATTGCCCTGGCCATGGTCCTGCTGCTGGTTTCGCTGGGGAGCAGGGACGCGTCGCTGGATTCCATAGGCACGTATCTGGATGAAATCATGCGCTATGACCTGCAGGCGGGTTTTCTACCGGCGCAGACGAAGTCGATCGAATTCCACGTATCGCAGATGCCGGGAGTGACCGGGGCGGAGGCGGCCCTGGAAATCCCGGTGGAGATCCGGCGCAAAGACAGGGTCGTCAATACCGTCATTGTCGGGCTGCCACCCGGCTCACATCTCGAAACACTGGTTTCGCCCGGCGGCGAGCCGGTGCGGGTGCATGACCGGGCCCTTTTGATGAGCGAATCGAACCGCAGGAAGCTGGGGGTGGAAATCGGGGATGTCGTTCATCTGGCCTTTGCACGAAATGACGAAGACATTCATATCGAAGTACCCGTGCACGTCGGAGAACTCATACGCCAGCCGGTGGGGTCCTATGTTTACATGTCGGCGACCGGGGTGAAGCGCATCTTCGAACGTGATCTGGGCCTGCCCATCGGAGCCATCACCCGGTTGATGGTGCGGGCGAAACCAGACTATCTCAAACAGCTCAAGGAGCGGCTCCTGAGAATCCCCAATGTTGCCGCAGTTGAAGAATCGAAGTTCATGCGTACGCAGCTCGAAGACGCCGTGGAGATGAATATGTCATTTTCATGGGCGATGATACTGCTGGGAGCGGGGCTGGCGCTGGCGGTGATTTACAACACCGTCACCATCAATATTATGGAGCGCACCCGTGAGCTGGCCTCCATGCGGGCGCAGGGGATGAGCCGGTGGACGATCGCCGCGCTGATAACCGTCGAAAACCTTACCACCGGCACGATGGGGCTCATTGTGGGCCTGCCACTGGGCATCGCCACCAATCACGCCTTCGTCTCCAGCTTGGAAAATGAGATCATGAACTTCCAGCCGGTCATCTATCCCTCCTCGTTCGCCACCACCATCATCTCCGTGCTCGTGGTCATCGTCCTGTCACAGGTTCCCGGGATTTTGCACATCAACCGGCTGAACCTCGCCGAAGCCACCAAGCTGCGAACCGGCTAATGTCGCTGAATAGAGGCGGATGCGCCCGACTTGACACTGATGAAAGATTCGTTGTACGGTGGATTAAATCTTTACAACAGTCTTATGCTGGCATAATAGCTCATGATTTTTAAAGTGATGGGAAGTGGTCGGAATGCCCAGATATTCAGTGACTGTTGTAGTGTCCGTCATTGTCGGGCTCATGGTGCTGGTTGCAGGTCCGGCAGCCGCTCAAAATCAGGTCAGCGTCAACAGCCTGATGCACGACATTCTCCGCATGGCCGATACCGGCTCTGACACGCAGGCGATGTTCATGTGGTTCCCCACCGAAGTGTTTGTCGCCATGGCCCAGGCCGACCCGAACACCTCCTCCGCAGATGTCCAGGCATTCAGGGATCTCTATTCGCCCTACACGGCCATCGCCTTCTCGTGCTCGCGGGTTAATGATGACTTCACACAGGATATCATCCAGCCGTCAACGATCAAGCAAAACATCGTGGCCATCGACACGGCGGGTCGCGAGCATGCTCCGGTGGAGGATATCCCCCCTGCACTGAGCCAGATACTGAATGTTTTCAAGCTCGTTGCACGACAGGGGATGGGGGGCGCAGGCAGCCAGGCGGCAGAATCGTTTGATGTCGTCGTGTTCTCCAACAAATTTGCCGACGGCAGCGAAATGGCCGATCCCACAAAACGCGGCGAATTTGCGGTGAAGGTGACCGGTGTTGAGGGTATTCCGGCAACCCCCGTGGTCTGGCACCTGCCACTCGATGCCCTGATGCCGCCGAAGGACTGTCCATCGTGCGGCGAGCGAGTCCAGCACGCGTGGACCTACTGCCCGTGGTGTGGAGCAAAGCTTGTGCAGTAGGCGGGAGCGCACCGGCCCATGCCGAATTGTCCGCAGGTGTGAGCTTTAATACCGCCTTTTCAGACAGGCAGAGGCGTCTGTTGGGTCTGTCCGGGAGAGAGTTTGCAGGAGTTGCGGCACAGCACAGGTGCTGCGGGGAGGTCAAAGAATGTACTGCCCCCACTGCGGAAAAGAGCTGGCGGACGATGCTTCGTTGTGTGCATATTGTGGTGCAAAAATCCCCGACGCAGCTACCAGAAACGGCCAAGAAGAGGAGCCCTCGGGCAAAGGGCCGGATACGGACCCTCGAAGAGAGGCCGACAAGGGGCCTCCTCCGCAACAGGGATGGGAAGCGGAACCAGGACCTCCCCCGGAGGAGAAAGCTGAGGCAGAGAGGGAACCTGCCGGAGCGTCTGCCTTTTTAGAGCATGAAGACGCAGAGTTGATCGCCCCGGAATACAAAGGACCTCCGGCGGCGCCTGAGCCGCAGGGAACCAACTGGCAGGCAATCGCGGCATTGGTATGTGCGATTTTTATCCCCCCGCTTGGACTGATCCTCGGTATCCTGGTGGTCGCCGAGCTCGACCGGGATGGACGAACCGCAGGACGCCGTGTCGCCGTCGCCGCTATCGTGATCGCCACGCTTATCATGTCCCTTTTTCTGCTGGTGGGAATGGTATCGATCGTGTTGGCCACCGGGGAGATCGCATGGTCATAACCGTATATTGTGGCGGCCCCGACCGGCAGTTGCTGCGTCTTTACACGGGTGCTCTCGATACCTGGGGGGCGCAAAGACACAGTAGGAATCCGGGAGCAATCCGGATCATGGCCCATGAGTTGTGCTGTGGGGAGGATTTTAAAGCATGTACTGCCCGTACTGCGGAAAAGAGCTTGCCGACGACGTCTCCTTTTGCCGATATTGTGGCTCGAAGATCCCCGACATACGTGTAGAAGAGGGTGAAGAAGCGGAGCCGCCGACAGAAAAGGAGCCTGACACAGAACCTGCAACGGAAGCTGCAAGAGAGCCCGAAGCACCGCGTTCTCCGCAGCAGGAGCCTGAAGCAGGACCGCCCACGGAGAAGGAAGCTGAGGCAGAAACCGAACTTCCCCCACCGCCTCCCCCTCCAGATCGGGAAGACGCACAGGCGCCCACTCCAAAATATGAAGAACCTCCAGCCGCCCCTGAGCCGCAGGGAACCAGCGGGCTGGCGATTGGTGCGCTGGTGTGCGCGTTTCTCATCCCTCCCCTTGGGCTGATCCTCGGCGTCGTGGCGGTCGGGCAGCTCGACCGTGATAGACAGACCGGGGGACGCAATCTCGCCATCGCCGCCATCGTGGTCTCGGTCTTCATGATGTTTGTTGCTCTGCTGGCGGCCATCCTGTTTCCGGTGTTTGCAGGGGCCCGGGAAAAGGCCAGGATGAGCAGCTGTATGTCAAACCAGAAGCAGCTCATGACGGGCATAATCATGTACACGCAGGATTACGACGAGCGGTTACCGCGCCTGTACACGGGGCCCGCCCGGTACCTGGAGGGGCGCGGAAAATCAACCGAAATCCGGGAGCAGTCCAATCCCTGGTACAAAGCCATAGACCCGTACACGAAGAACCGGATGCTTTTCTGGTGCCCCAGTGATGGCACCTGCGACAAAGAAAACCCTTTCCCCGACGGCTCTTATGCGATAAACGTGTTCTGGGGCGGACACTCGTTGGCTGATGTTCGGTCTCCGGCGCAGAGCGTGTTCTTGATAGACGCGGGCGGCGGGGAAATTGACGGCAACTTCGACAACGGTGAGGCTGGCGGCTTTGTGCCGGGTGATGGTCCGGGCTGGGACGACGTCGCCTGGCTCCACAATGACGGTGCAAATTTCGGCTACATTGACGGGCACTGCAAGTGGAACAAAGGGCCCACCGGCAGGGCCGGCAGAGAGCTTTTTGGACCACGGTAGCCTTTCGAGGGCAGTCTGGGAGCCGAAGTAGATCAAAGCCGCAAAGTGGAAAAGCGTTGGGGGGAAACCGGTGTGTCTGAGCGAATAGAGTGTGCTTCATGCGGGTTCGTCATGGATGTTGATGAAGCCGAGGGTGAGGAGTTGAAATACTGCCTGTCGTGTGGGGCCCCGCTGTCAGAAGCGCCATCCACCCCGGCGACGAAGGAAGTCAAATGCCACTGGTGTGGGAACGTCATGGTGGTGCCCGAGGAGGAGGGGGACGACCTCAAATACTGCCTTTCGTGCGGTGCATCCCTGGATAGGGTCACGCCCTCTGGCGAAGGCAAAGACGCGGAGCCCGGAGATTTTGAGTACGGCGGTTTCTGGCGGCGTGCGGGTGCACTAATTATGGATATTGGTCCGGTTTAGTTTAATTCTCTTGGTATTCGGGATGTATACGGCAACTATTCTGGTTTCTGCGGATGCAGAATATAAATTAGAGATTACGGAAGGAACGGAGATTACGTGGAAAATCACAAAATTTGAAACGAGAAAAATTGAAATTATGAATGCTACTATGGAAAAAGGAGAATCTTATCTAAATTCAATAAAGATTGCAAATCACACGGAATTTACCTATAGCATTACAGATATATATGATAATGTAAATCATTGGGATGTTAAATATAAGATATT
>JAWODS010000097.1:0-10855 GCA_046483205.1 Armatimonadota bacterium
CTCCGCGAGGTCTTCAACACCGCCGGAGCCATGGCCGCGGATGAGGACAAAACCATCCAGTGGTCAATGCAGTGGGAGCACCCGCTCCGGGACTTCGCCGCAGATATGGGTTTTCAGACAGAGCTGCGCGGGATGATGATTATTGGGCAGGTGCTCGCTCCACAGCGGCTGTTCAAAAAAGCCTGCGTTGATGAAAGCCTGGTCGAAGATCTGCGCATCAAGGTGTGGACGCCGACGACCGATTATGTGCTGTACGAGGAGCCGCAGGCGAAGACGGAGGTCACTATCGAAGCGAAGGACTGGGCGATTATCCGGCTGCTGGCCCGGCGCCTGGACCTCGCCGACTGCGTGGCCCAGGACATCGTCACCGTCCATAACGCCACCCCGGATATCATCGAGCGCCTCACCCGCGCTCTGCCCTATAATCCCTGGTGCTACCACGCGATTGACTACACGTAGGCTTGACAAATGCCGCAAATTCGGGTATTCTAATGGTCCATAGCTTGGAAAGACGATGAAAGGGAGTAGTAGGCGGGCAGGTTGATTGCAGAGAGGCCGTCCGTGGCTGGAAGACGGCCATCACGTGTTCGTCGAATCTCGCCCTGGAGTCGCGGGCTGAAATGAGGCCACCGGCCTCCCAGTAGGTACCGACGGGCCCTTCCCGTTACAGAAGGAGGATGTCGGACACACCGTCCCGCATCTGCCGAGAGAGCGACCCCTGAGGTCGCTAAAAAGAGTGGTACCGCGTAGGATAATTACCCTGCGTCTCTTTGTGAGAAGTCACTGCGAATCGTGATTTCCAGGAGATGCGGGGTTTTTGCGTTTATGCGGGCCCTGCGGGACACCAACACTCAATCGGCCCCCATGAGGGGCAACAAAAGGTGAGGACAATGGCACGCAAAATCACAATCTTCGACACGACCCTCAGAGACGGCGAGCAGTCGCCGGGCGCGAGCATGAACCTGAGCGAGAAGCTCACACTCGCCCACCAGCTCGCCCATCTGAATGTCGATGTCATCGAGGCCGGTTTCCCGTACTCCTCGCCGGAGGATTTCGAGGCCGTTCACCGCATCGCCGAGGAGGTCCAGGGACCCGTCATCGCAGGCCTGTGCCGCACCCGGCATGAGGACATCGAGGCCGCGTTCAATGCGGTCAAACCTGCACAAAGACGCCGTATCCATACATTCGTGGGCACCAGCAAGCTCCATGTGGAAAAGAAGCTGCAAAAAACCGAGCAGGAAGTCCTGGAGATGGCCGTGGAAAACGTTAAATACGCCGCCAGCCTCTGCGAGGATGTCGAGTTTTCCGCCGAGGACGCCATGCGCACGGACCTGGAGTACCTGCGGGATGTCGTGGAGGCGACCATCGAGGCCGGCGCCACCACCATCAACATCCCCGACACCGTCGGCTACACGCTGCCGTGGATTATGGAAGACACCATCGCCTACCTGATGGAAAACGTTCCCAACGTCGGTCAGGCGACCATCAGCGTCCACTGCCACGACGACCTGGGGCTGTCGGTGGCGAACTCGCTGGCGGCAATCAAAGCCGGTGCCGGACAGGTCGAATGCACCATCAATGGCATGGGCGAGCGCGCCGGCAACGCCTCGCTGGAAGAAATCGTCATGGCCATCAAGACGCGCTCGGATCAGTTTGACGCCTATACCGACATCATTACCGAGGAGATCGTCAAGACCTCGCGGATGGTCTCCAGCTTCACCGGCTTCCCGGTGCAGCCGAACAAGGCCATCGTCGGTCAAAATGCATTCCGGCACGAGGCGGGCATTCATCAGCACGGCGTCATCATGGACCGGCAGACCTATGAGATCATGGCGCCCGAAGACGTCGGCTGGGCGGAGACCGTTCTGACACTTGGCCCCCGTTCGGGCAAGCACGGTGTCCGCAGCCGCCTGGAGGGCCTCGGCTACGAGCTCGACGACGAGCAGCTCGCAGAGGTCTATGAGCGGTTTATCGAAATGGCCGATAAAAAGAAGCAGATCTATGATGAGGACCTCGAAATCCTCATGCGGCAGGCCACCTCCCAGGAAACCCAGGCCTGGGTGCTGCGAGGCGTGGAGGCCAGCACACACGGTGACGGCCCCTCGGAAGCCGTCGTCACACTCGAGCGCGAGGGCCAGACCTACCAGGCGACCGGCTCCGGAAACGGGCCTGTGGACGCCGCCTATGAGGCCATCAATGACATCATCGGCATCGAGGTGACCCTGGAGGACTACTCCATCCGCGGTGTCACCCGGGGCAAGGACGCTCTCGGTGAAGCAACCGTCAGAGTGGCCCGAAACGGTGAAAGCGCCGTCGGTCGCAACGCCAGCACCGATGTCATCCATGCCAGCGCGGCCGCGTATGTGAACGCGCTGAGCCGTCTTATTATCCGCGAGCAGATGAACGGCAGGAAGAAAAAAGCGGCGGGTGACACGCCATGAACGAACGCCGGAACAGCCGCGATACCCTGCAATTGAAGATCTGCGGCATTGCCACCATCGCCGACCTGCGTCTGGTGGCGCAGGTCGGTGCCGACTTCTTCGGCACCATCGTGGATATCCCCCGCTCCCCGCGGAATATCATCCCCCAGCGGGCGGGGCTTCTTGCACGCGCCTGTACAGCGTATTCTAACGATCTCCAGCACGTCGTCGTAGTGGAAGAACCAGAACCGACCGAGCTTCGTGAGATGTCCGAATTGCTCCTTCCGGCCGCCTTTCAGCTCCATGCCGATGACATGAGCCCTGAGGGCATTGGCGGCCTCGTTGATGTTCTCGGCGAAGATACGAAGCTGTGGCTGGCAGTGGGCATCCCGGCGAAGGAGGCACAATCTGCAGCGCCCGTGGAGCAGACAGTCGCGCGTATCGAAGCCGCTGCAGCCGTCGGCGTGTCCCGGATTGTGCTGGATACCCGGACCTCCGAAGGCACCGGCGGTACCGGCAGGGTGAGTGACTGGGATGCGGCGGCTGACATCGTGGCGCACTCCTCCATTCCGGTGATGCTGGCGGGTGGCATTACTCCCGAAAACATCGCCGAAGCCGCGACCACAGTCCCCGCCGCAGGGATTGATGTTTCCAGCGGTGTGGAGAAATCGCCGGGCCGCAAGGATCCCAAAAAGGTGGCACGGCTGGTGGCAGCATTGCGCACAGCCCAGACGGACGAGTAACCGATCCGGCCCGAAACACATTCACAGGCTGTCATACGCCTGATGGAAACCATGCAGCAGATGGTGTACAATATGAGCCGCACGTGCAGCACACGCGTTCCCAACAGGGAGCGTATTTTTATCCCCGTTTTGCGGCGAAAGGGAATCGACAATGGCAGGTATGACGATTACAGAAAAATTGCTGGCGAAAGCGGCGGGAGAGGATACGGTCCGGCCCGGAGAGTTTGTCACATGCACGCTCGACATGGTCCTGGCCAACGACATCACCGCCCCCATCGCCATCGACCAGTTCCGCAGCATCGGCGCCGAGTCAGTCTTTGACGCAGACAGGATCGCGCTTGTCTGCGACCATTCGACGCCCTGCAAGGACATAAACAGCGCCCAGCTCGTTAAGCAGGTGCGCGAATTTGCCCACGAGCATGGCATTTCGAACTACTGGGAGGGCCCCGACGGCGGTATCGAGCATATCATCCTGCCGGACAAGGGCCTGGTGCTGCCGGGCGATGTGTGCATCGGCGCCGACAGCCACACCTGCACCTACGGCGCCCTGGGCGCATTCTCCACCGGTGTCGGCTCCACCGACGCTGCAGCCGCCATGGCCACCGGAGAAACCTGGTTCCGCGTCCCCGCCAGCCTCAAGTTCGTCATCGAAGGCGAGCTGAATGACTGGGTGGGCGGCAAGGACATCATCCTTTATACCATCGGTGAAATCGGCGTGGACGGCGCGCTGTATAAGGCCATGGAGTTTGCCGGCTCCACCATTGAGAATCTCCCGATGGCCGACCGCTTTACCATCTGCAACATGGCCATCGAAGCCGGTGGCAAAAACGGGATTATCGCCTTCGATGAAACCACCCGTGCCTACGTTGACGAGCGCGCAGACCGGGACTACGAGATACTCGCCAGCGACGCCGATGCCGAATACGAAGAGATCTTCGAATGGGATGCCTCCGACATCGAGCCACAGGTGAGCTTCCCGCACCTGCCCGAAAACTCTCGGGGCATTTCTGACGTCGGCGACATACCCATTGACCAGGCGGTCGTCGGTGCATGCACCAACGGCCGGCTGGAGGACCTGGGAGCCGCCGCCGACGTTCTGGAGGGCAGACACATCGCTCCCGGGGTGCGCTGTATCATCATCCCCGGCAGCCAGGAGATACACCTGCAGGCCACCGAAGAAGGCATCGTGCAGACCTTCCTGGAGGCCGGCTGCCAGGTTTCGACACCCACCTGCGGGCCCTGCCTGGGCGGTCACATGGGCGTGCTGGCCGAGGGCGAGCGCGCGATCGCAACGACCAACAGAAACTTCGTGGGCCGCATGGGCCACCCCGACAGCGAGGTCTATCTGGCGAACCCGGCGGTCACCGCAGCATCCGCAGTGGCCGGGCGAATCTGCAGCCCCGACGAACTTTAATCACAGGTGATATGATGACTTCTGAAAATACCATGAAAACACGCGGAAAAGTCTTCAAATACGGCGATCACGTTGATACTGACGCCATTATCCCGGCACGTTATCTGAACACCACCGATCCCGACGAATTGGCCTCCCACTGCATGGAGGACATTGACCTGGATTTCGCCGGTGCCGTCGAAGCGGGCGATATCATCGTCGCGGGCCGCAACTTCGGCTGTGGAAGCTCCCGCGAGCATGCACCGATTGCGATTAAGGCGGCGGGGGTCGGCTGTATCATCGCCGAAAGTTTCGCCCGCATCTTCTACCGAAACTGCTTCAACATCGGGCTGCCGATTATGGAGCAGCCCGACGCCGCCCGGGCCATTGACGCCGGTGACGAGATCGAGGTTGACATGGTAGAGGGTGTTATTCGCGATCTAACGACGGGCGAGCAGTGGCATGCCGACGCGCTGACCGGTCCGGCCGCCGAACTCATCCAAACCGGTGGACTCGTAGCACTTACCAAGAAGAAAATCGGTATTTAGGAAGCGCCTATGCTCCCAATTGTCGCCATCGTCGGCCGCACAAATGTCGGAAAATCCCAGCTCTTCAACCGCCTGGTTGGAGAGCGCACCGCTGTGGTGGATGATGTTCACGGCGTCACCCGCGACCGCGTCACCGCAGTCGCAGAGCTCGACCAGCGCAGTGTGCGGCTGGTGGACACCGGTGGACTGGCGGGTGCCGGCAATGACGAGCTGATTACCGAGGTCAAGGAACAGGCCGTCCGCGCTCTCGCCGAGGCCGACGTGCTCATCTTTCTTGTGGACGGGCGCCAGGGCCTGACGCCGATGGATCACGAGGTCGCCGATGTTGTGCGCAAAACCGGCAAGCCCGTGGTCCTGGCGGCAAACAAGATGGAGCAGCAAAACATCGATTCATACGAGTTTCTGCAACTCGGCCTGGGCCCCGCCATCGACATCTCCGCCATGCAGGGCTTCGGGCTGTGGGATCTGTGTGAGGCCGTCGAAGACGTCCTCCCGGAAACGACCGAGGAAGAACCGGCCGAGGATGAAGTGTCCATCGCCGTGGTTGGTCGCCCGAATGTCGGCAAAAGCGCGCTGGTCAACGCCATTTTGGGCGAAGAGCGCGTGATTGTCAGCGATGTGCCGGGAACCACCCGCGACGCGGTGGACGAGGTCTTCGAGCGTGAGGGATGGACCTTCCGCATCGTCGATACCGCCGGTCTGCGCCGCCGCTCCAAGCGCCAGGATACCGAGTATTATTCGAGCCTGCGCACCTTCAAGGCTGTCGCCAGGGCCGATGTTGTGTTCTTCATGGTTGATGCACATGGGGGCATCGTGGGGCTGGATCAGAAAATCGCCGGTGAGCTGATGGAGCTCGGCCGTGGTGTCATCATCGTCGGCAACAAATGGGACCTGGTCGCACGGTATGCCCAGCCGGACGAGGAGTTCCCGGAAATTGACCCCGTGAAGGTCGAGCGGACGCTCGAGAAAGATTTCGAACGCATCGTGCGCCACGAGCTGCAGTTTTTGCAGTATGCGCCATTGATTGTCACCTGTGCGCTCACTGGTTTTGGGGTCGAGGAGCTGCTGAATGCCAGCCTGTTTGTCCGCCAGCGTTTTTACGGCTGGGTGGATGAAGGCGAGCTGAATGCCGTGCTCCGTGAGGCGGCTTCCCGCCACAATCCGCCGAGCCGCAAGGGCCGCCACCCGAAAATCTTCAACGTCGAGCAGGTCAGAAGCGGGCCGCCAACCTTTGTTATCTTCTGCAGCGATCCGCAGCTCATCCATTTCTCCTACAAGCGCTATATCAGCAACCAGATCCGCAAGGAATTTGATTTCACGGGCACTCCGCTGCGAATATTCTGGCGCAAGCGCGGCGAAAAGAAGAAATCTGACAGGTGATCTGCCATGTTTCTGAACATCGTGGCGGTGCTGTGCGCATTTTTCATCGGCGGCATACCGTTCGGTGTGCTGATCGCCCGAGCCGGCGGGATCAAAGATATCCGCTCATTCGGAAGCGGCAATATCGGCGCCACCAACGTCCTGCGGACACTGGGCTGGAAATACGGGCTGAGCTGCTTTATTGTTGACATCCTCAAGGGTTTCGCACCCGTGGCGATCGCCGGATCTTTCCTGGGGATTGAGGGAGCGTGGCTGGCGGCGGTGGCCGTAGCGACGATCCTCGGGCACGACTATTCGCCCTATCTGGAATTTCAGGGAGGAAAGGGTGTCGCCAGCACCCTCGGCGCGGCCTTCTTTTTCGACTGGCGCGTTGCACTGCTGGCATTCGGCACCTGGGTGGTCCTGGTCGCATTGACCCGGTACGTCTCGCTGGGTTCGATCATCGGCGGCCTGTCGGCGACCCTGTGGTATTATCTTCTCAACGGCTACGATGAACAGGCGGCAATACTCGGGGGCCTGTTTATACTCGGTGTCATGATCGTGATCCGCCACGAGGGCAACATCAGGCGGCTCTTGGCGGGTGAAGAACGAAAGCTGGGACAGAAGGCGGCAGAAGTCGAGGAGCAATGATAAACGGGGGACGCATCTTCTGATGAGCGACTCTGTGTCCAACACAGGCCCGGTCGCGGTTATCGGGGCCGGTGCATGGGGAACCACCATCTCCATCATGCTCGGGGAAAACGACCATCGCGTGAGGCTGTGGGCCCGGCGGCCGGAGTTTGCCCAAAAAGTCCAGAAAACCCGTGAGAATCATACCTATCTCCCCGGCTTTCCGCTTCCTGACATCGTTGAAGTGACTTCGGACCTGGCTCAGGCTGTTGACGGCACCCGGGCCGTCATCATGGCCGTCCCCTCTGTGGGTTTGCGCGATGTGGCGCGGAAGCTTTCGGAAGTCTTTCCGCCCCGGGCGATGTTGATATTTGCCACCAAGGGCATCGAGCGCAACAGCGGCCGGCGGATGGGGCAGGTGCTGCAGGAAGAGATTGAAGAGGCCGATGAAGACCACGTTGTCGCTCTCTCCGGTCCGAACCTCAGTCGCGAAATCGCCCAAAAGATGCCCGCCGTCAGTGTGGCCGCCAGCGCCGACAGGGCCAATGCTGAGGCCGCACAGGCACTGCTTACCAGGCCCTATTTTCGCATTTACACGAATTGTGATATAATTGGAGTACAGTTGGCCGGAGCGCTGAAGAACGTAATCGCAGTCGGAGCAGGCATCAGTGATGGTCTCGGGTTCGGCGATAACGCCAAGGCCTCACTGATCACCCGCGGGCTTGCTGAAATCCGGCGTATTGGACACGTTTTCGGAGCAATGCCGGATACGTTTTCGGGGATCGCGGGTGTCGGCGACCTGATCGCCACCTGCAGCAGCCGGCTCAGTCGCAACTGGAATCTCGGCAACAGGGTGGGGCGCGGCGAAAAAGCCCGCGACGTGATACAGAGCATGCAGGATGTCGCAGAGGGGTATTACACCACCCACGCCGCACAGCAGCTTGCCCACGAAAACGGTGTCGAGGCGCCGATTACCGATGCGGTGTATGACATACTCTATGAGGGTCACGATCCGGGTGAGGTGTGTCGCCGGTTGATGAGCCGCCGGGAACGTGCGGAGCATGAAAACTGGCAGAAAAAGCCCACCGACCGCTGGTAAATCGGATTCGGCAAAGGATTTTTAGTCCGGTAGGTGGAAGTTAGATCCGGGAATGTACTATAATTGGGAGGTGCGAGATGGCGGACATTACGACCGGTAAGACCGACATTGTTGACGCTGTCGCCGAAAAAACTGGATTTACCAAAAAGGATTCGCAGGCAGCGCTGGACGCGACACTGGAAGCCATCCAGGATGCACTGCAGCGCGGAGAGCGAGTACAACTGACCGGCTTCGGGACATTCGAGACCAGAGATCGGAAAGCCCGTAAAGGGAAAAACCTGCAGACCGGAGAAGAGATAACAATACCGGCCACGACGGTTCCAGCATTTCGCGCCGGGAAGACTTTGAAAGAGGCAGTGAAGGAGTAGCAGTACTGGTTCGGGGCGTGGCGCAGTTTGGCTAGCGCGTTGGTCTGGGGGACCAAAGGTCGCCGGTTCAAGTCCGGCCGCCCCGACCATTCTCTCTTCACTGGATACAGTGTCAAAAAAGTGGTCAACACAAGAACATAACACCCGCCGCCCGGTATTCGTCTGGGCGGCGTTGTCATATCTATGAAGCCAATCCATGAAGCAAAGAAGGTGCCTGTCAATGAGCGCCGACAGTTTCGAAACTGTTTTCAAACGATATGAGCAGCATCTGAGCCCCGGTATCGCCGCACTGACGAAATTCATGGGCCTTGAAGTTGCTGAAGACACGGCACAGGGCGCACACGTGTACGGTCCCGACGGAGATGATTTCCTCGACTGCCTCGGAGGACCCGGCGTCTTCACCTTCGGACACCGACACCCGCAGATCGTCGCCGCTGTCAAAGAGCAGCTCGACCGGATGCCGCTGTCGAGCCACATCCTGCTCGATCCCGTCAGGGCCGAGGCCGCCGAGAAGATCTGTGACATCACCCCCGGTGATATCCAGTACATCTTCTTCTGCAACAGCGGGGCCGAGGCGGTTGAGGGGGCGCTTAAGGCCGCCAGGGCGTACACCGGCCGGCCCGAATTCGTATCCATGGACGGCGCCTTTCACGGCAAAACCTTCGGCGCACTGGCAGCATCGGGACGCGACGTGTACAGGGAGCCGTTCGAGCCGCTGATGGCGGGCTTTACACACGTTGCTTTCGGTGACACTGACGCCCTCGCCGGCGCCGTCACCGACCAGACCGCCGCCGTCATCATCGAGCCCGTGCAGTGCGAAAACGGCATCCAGATCCCTCCGGACGGTTTTCTATCCGACGCCCGGCAGATCTGTGACGATAACGGAGCCATGCTTATTTTCGACGAAGTCCAGACCGGTATGGGCCGGACCGGCAGACGCTGGGGGTGCGATCACGAGGCGGTCGTGCCGGATATTATCAGCCTCGGAAAGGCGCTTGGGGGCGGCGTCATGCCGATCGGAGCCTTTGCCGCCAGGGCCGAAGTCTGGGAAATGTTTGCGCAAAATCCGTATGTCCACAGTTCCACCTTCGGCGGCAATCCCCTCGCCTGCGCGGCCGCCAGTGCAGCCGTGGATGTGCTCATTGACGAGGACATCGCCACCCAGTGTGAGCAAAAGGGCCAGCGGCTCCTGGCAGGTATTCAGCAGGTCGGCGCCGAATTCAGTGACGTAATCGAGGACGTCCGCGGCCGCGGTCTTCTCGTGGGCGTGGAGTTTGTGGACTCTGACATCGCCAGCCTGGTCATTGCACAGTTGATCGGCGGCCAGATTCTTACAGCATTCACGCTCAATGAGCCGAAGGTCGTGCGACTCGAACCGCCCGCCTGCATCACTGATGATGAAGTTGATCACGTCATCGAGGTTTTCCAGCAGGCTGCGGCATCAACCACTGCAATGCTGGATATGTAGGGAAAGGGATATCATGAACAGGCGCCTGCTGCTTATCGCGATGGGTATCGGGGTTTTGCTGGTCATCGCTGGCGGATGTGGCAAAAAAGCACAGGGCCCGCAGGAAACCGAAATACCCGAACCAAAAGAGCCACTCCCCTCCCGCACCGTTCACGTGTTTTGTTACCACGGCGTCGAGGACGACCCGTCGAACTTCTATCACAGCAGGGCAGACGACTTCGTCGAGCAGATGCAGCTTCTGCAGGAGCGCGGATATGAGAGTATTTCCTGCAAACAGCTCGCCGATTATCTCGCAGGCAATGAAGATCTCCCCGAACAATCGGTGCTGATCTCCTTCGATGACGGCAAAGAGGTCGTTTACGACAACGCCTGCTCGATCCTCGAAGAGTACGGATACCGCGCGACGCTTTTCATTAACAGCGACACCATCGGCGGCGACGGTTTTATGACCTGGGATCAGGTCAAAGAGCTGCATGATCGTGGCTATGAGATCGCCGCCCACACCTGCACGCACGGTCAACCCGCCGATCGTGTTGACAGACATCAAAATGCCCGGCATGGACGGGATCGAACTGCTGGAAAAAATCAAACACGAGAACCCGGAAACCGAAGTGATCATGATTACCGGCCACGGGGACATGGATGTGGCCGTCAAAAGCCTTCACCATGACGCCACGGATTTTATCACCAAACCGATCAATGACCACGCCATGGAAGCCGCAATTAAAAAGGCGCGGGAGCGGATCGCCGTTCGGGAGAAAATGCGGGAGTATACGGAGAACCTGGAAAGCCTGATTCTTGAAAAATCCCAGGAGCTCTCTTCTTCA
>JAWODS010000114.1:0-4847 GCA_046483205.1 Armatimonadota bacterium
GACGGCGCAGCGTGTGCGGGAGTATTCTCGCCGGAGCTGTCCCGCGAGGCCATCTATGACGCCATCAAAAACCGTCGCTGCTACGGCACCACGGGTGAGAAGATGCTGGTGAACTTCACCCTCGATGGCGAGCCCATGGGATCACTGCTGGATGATTACGCGGGCGACCGTGACTTCCGGTGTGTTGCAGCGGGAACGGAGCGTCTCGAAAAGCTGGAACTGGTGCGCAATAATGAGGTCATCGCCACCATCGAGCCCGATAAGCTGACGTGCACTGCCACCATCACCGACCAGGAGCCGCTGGATGACCTGCTGCTGGAGCCGTCATACGAAATGAAAGATCCCTTCGCCTTCTACTACCTCCGTATCACCCAGAAGGACGGCCATCAGGCCTGGACCTCGCCGATATGGATCACCGGATAGCCGTTCGACTCCACAGGGGACCGTAAGGTCCGGTGACCGAACGAAGGTCTCGTGTCCAACCGTCCCCTTCATCGCTTGCCCGGTTAAAACTCCGTTGCGCCGGAGAAATTGAAGTCCCGGATCAGCATCGCAGGCGCCCACACCCGGCCACACAGCTTCCCTTCAGCACCGATGGCAGCCACGCGGCTGAACGCCTCCAGGATGCTTTCCGTGAAGCGCAGATTCTTGATACCACCGACGATCTCGCCGTCCTCGATCATGAAGGTCCCGTCACGCGTCATCCCGGTCAGCACGCTCTGCTTGGGGCTGACGACGTTGGTGTAGTGGAAGCGTGTGACCAAAAGCCCCCTGTCAATTTCGGCAATCATCTCTTCTACTGTGGCGTCACCTGGCTGGACGAACTGGTTAATCGGCATCGGCCCCCAGGTGTTGGGTGCCGGGAGGGCGTGGCCGGTGGATTGGCGCCCCTCCTCGCGACCGGCGGTGTATGAATCATAGACCACGTTCGCGGCCGTGCCTCCGTCGATAAGCGTCAGGGCCTGCTTCGGGACGCCCTCGAAATCGAAGGCAAGCTGCTGCCCGCGGGGGTCGAGGCCGTCATCAGTGATGGTGATATTCTCCCCGCAGACTTGCTCGCCCATGCGCCCGGAGAAGGGGCTGCGGCCCTCCTGGTAGGCGAGGGCGTTGAAGGTGGTCCAGCCGAGGAACTGCACCATGTCGGCGACCGCTTCCGGCTCGAGGATAACATCATACTGTCCCGGCTCGATCTCCTGCGGAGCGGCCGACTGCGTGCACTTGTCAGCGGCCGTTTGGCCGATCTGCGAGGCGTCAATATCTGCCACATCGGCTGCGATCCCCTGTGCGAAGCCGCTGCTGTCTTCGCCGGAAAGCACCGCCCGGAGATTGGCCTCCGTGGTGGCCTGGAAGGCGCGGGCACCCAGCGAGTTCGCCACCGCGTAGGCTCCGGAGGTAATGCTGAAGGCTCCGGCAGCGGTTTGGTCGCGGCTTTCAGCGGTGTCAATGACAGTCGCGACGGCCTCCGCGCGGTCGTCGGGCCCGCAATCTGTCGTCGCCTGTACGCCGGAGAGGTCATGCTCCACTGGTTCGACGTCCGGCAGTGACACGAAGTCCTCCGTCGGTTCCGCCAGCTTCGCCAGCTCGCAGGCACGCTCCACCACATCTTTGACCAGCTCATCGGACAGCGCACTTCCACTGGCGACGGCGATTCTTTTGCCGAAAACCGCCCGAACCTGCAGCTCGGCGCTGAATGAGGCGACGTTCTGGTGGATGTGGTTGTTGGCAAATCGCGTCAGGGCGCTGTCTCCGGAGGAAATCAATACCTCCGTCTGGTCGGCCGTGGAGGCCTGTAGCGCCGTCTCGCAGATTTCGATGGCTTCCTGCTCTGTCAGGGTATGTGCGTCACTCATCGCCAAGCACTCCTACCTGGACGTTTCGGAATCTCGCTGCTGATACGCCGTGTCCGACCCTGGCCGTCTGTCCCGGCTCGCCCTTCCCGCAGTTGGGGACACCCCAGACCTTCCACGTTTCATCATCCGCCACCGCGTCACACGAGTTCCAGAATTCAGGTGTGATGCCGGTGTAAGTGGGGTTGCGGACGATGCCGGTGATTTCGCCACCCTCGACGAGATAGCCGATTTCGGCTCCGAACTGGAAGTTCAGTCGGCGGTCGTCAATGCTCCAGCTCCGGTTGTCGGCCATGATGATGCCTCGGTCGGTGGAGGCGATAATCTCATCAAGGCTCATGTCACCGGGCAGCAGGTTGATGTTGGTCATGCGAATGAGCGGCAGCCGCCCCCATCCATCGGCACGCATCGCTCCACCGCTGCTTTGTAGCCCGAGCTGGGCGGCGGTTTCGCGGGACGTGAGGTAGCCGACGAAAAGACCGTCTTTCACGATGTCCACACACTGGCCGGGGACACCCTCATCGTCATACGCCAGGGATCCCAGCCCGCCGGGAATCGTCGCATCGGCGGTGATATTCACCTTTTCAGAGCCGTACTGAAGCTCATTGAGCTTGTCGGGCGTGAGGAAGCTGGTTCCGGCATAGCTGGCCTCGGTGCCCAGCACGCGGTCGAGCTCGATGGGGTGGCCGCACGATTCGTGAACCTGGAGCGCAAGCTGCCCGCCACGGAGAATAACGTCCATCTCCCCGGAGGGGCACTGCGGGGCCTCCAGAAGCTTCACTGCTTCTTCGGCGATTCTTTCGGCGTGAGACGGCATGTCGAGCTCCTCGATCAGCTCCCATCCCCGCAGCATCGTCTGCCCGCCATGGCTGGATGGATATGAGCGTGTCTGCGTGTCATCCTCGCTGGCGGCCGTACACTGGATGACGCCGCCGGTTTCGATACGCTCCTGGTAAATCGAGGCCCCTTCACTGCTGGCAAAATGCTGCTCGACGTGGCGCGTGGAGATATTCCCCTCGGCAACGGCCACCTCGTATTTGCGCATTCTCGCGTCTGCGTCCATCAACAGCGAAATGCGGTCTTCCATGGGGACATCGGCGGGGTCTATCTCAACCTCGGCTTCCACCTCATCAACCGCAGGCTCGACATCGGCCAGCTCCACGGGCTCTTTGGAGGTGGTCGCCGAGGCCCGGGCGAGGTCCGCCGCCCGTCGGGCGGTGGCTCGTACGTCTGATTTTTCCAGTGAGGCGGTCGCGGCAAAGCCCCACGCCCCGTCGGCGATCACACGGACGCCGATTCCCCGCGTGCGATCAGATGTCAGGGCCGAGGGGGAGCCGTTTTTGACTTCGACGTCTTCGATGAACCGGCGCACGAAACGCGCGTCGGCGTATGAGACTCCGGCCTCCAGCGCCTCCTGTACAGCAAGCTGTGTGCGTTCTTCCATAAAATCTCCTCCGCTCGTCGGAGTGTGCTTGTAGCATTCAAAGCTATTACATGGTGCCGTTGGCTGAAATGTAGTACTCAGGCAAAACCCTGCAGGGCAGTAGAAATTTCAACAGGGTCGCTCACACGCTCAGCGTCAAGGTGCCCTGTGGCATCCACTGCTTGAGATACCGGGCGCTGGTTCTAAGTTCAGAGAGCAGATCATCCTCGTTCTTCGTCGAGCCGGGGATGATCTCGGCGATCATGTAAGTACGGTCCACCGGCTCCATGTGCTCGGAGACCGGGTTGCTTTCGACGTTTTCATGCGCCTGCTGGATCGCCTCGATGAGCGGCTCAATCTCGACATGGCCCTTCTTGTTATATTCCTCCGTGAAGGGCCAGTGCGCCGACGCCTCCGGTGTGGTCTGCTGCAGGTGTATGATTTCGGAAAAGGGAGCGAACCGGCGGGTCCATTCGAGATAGTCCAGGTCAGGACCTTCCAGACCGTAGTGCATGCCCGCCATGTGCCCGACATCAATGGTCAGATACACTGGAATGGCCGGGTCGTGGCGGTTGATGTTGGTAAGGATATATTCCGCCTGGTCCAGCGTCCACGGGACCTCCGAGGGGATGTACATCTGCTCGAGGTAGATCGCCTCCATGCCACGGTCGGCGCCCTCTGCGGCGAGGTCCACAAACGTGCCGCACAGGCGGTCTATGGCGTCCTGGTAGCCGCCTGAGGCTTCCATGACCTCCACGGAGATGGCGTCCCAGTGGCCGCCGACGCGGTCGGTCCCCATCTCGCGGGCGATGTCCATCGTGGAGGTGATCCAGTCCGCCATGCGCTGTCGGCAGGCCGGATGCGAATGTGACAGGCCGTGGAAGCGGTGGGTGGCGACACCGGTGTAGATGTCGGTGATATTGATGTCATATTCTTCGGCGGCCTTTTTCACCTGCCGGGCGGTCTGCATCTGATACTCCCGGTCGCCGGAGAAAAACGGATCAATGACATCACCGCAGAACTCGTGGTGGTCGTAACCGAGCTGTCGGGTCAGCCGCATCCAATTTTCCGGCTGCTCCCACCGACGAGTGATGAAGGCGCCGTTGAGGCCGAGGTCGAGCTTCACTTCACGTGACATAATGGTGTCTCCGTTTCCGTGTGCTGGTCGGTGTGTTCGGTTGTTATCCTGCTCAAGGATAACGTCCTGATGACACTCTGACAACCTCCGGGCGCTACTGCTGCTCCCATTCCCAGTGAAGCTCCTGGCCGCCGCGCGTGATCGTCACATCGTCCGTCCCGGCGATGGCGGTGCCTCCCGCCGACGCGACCTCGTCCTTCAGCTCCGCGGGGCCGGCGTCCTCGAGCAGGCGAGCGGTGGCGTGCAGGACCTGGCGCGCCAGCTCGCGGGCGGTGTCGCGACCGAAGCCGGTCCGGACGCCGCCGTCGGCGAGCGCCTCGGCGATCACGGCGGCGAAGGCCGGTCCCGAGCCGGCCAGGCCGGTGAACGCGTCGAACTGCGACTCGGGGATGCGGTGGACGCGGCCGACGGCCAGGAACAGCGCCTCGGCGAACGCCAG
>JAWODS010000137.1:0-13907 GCA_046483205.1 Armatimonadota bacterium
GAAGTCCCTCGCACCCTCGACATTCGACCACCGAGGCCACCACACCCAGCACCATGAACGTGACCGCCAGGCCAACGGCGAACGATACGTCGCTACCGCCGATGCTGGGAGCCACTTCGATCGCCAGGCATTCGCGGGTGTATTCATCCACCACGCTGAGAAGTCGCAATCGTTGGCCGCGCTCCGTCCGGTCCTCGCAGATGTCGTAGGTCCACACGTGGTAGAGACGTTCGGCTTTCTGGTGTACCCGTCTACAGGCCCGTATGAGCGCCTCCTGGGCCGTTTCCGCGGAAGGCTCAGACCTTCATCTTTCCAGATCCGATGGACCCGCTTATGATTGACCTCCCAGCCTTCTCTGCGCAGAATAATCGAAATCCGCCGGTAGCCGTAACGCTTGTTTTCTCTGGCCAGCTGCTTGATTTTCTCCCTGAGCGCATCCTCATCCGGACGCTTGCGCGGCGTGTAATACAGGCTCGAACGGGACACCTCCACCAACTCACACGCTCGACGTTGCGAGCTAAGATCTTAGGCCTGCAGAAACTTCACGGCCGCCCGCTTGCGCTCAGGGCTCACCATTTTCCCCGCATAAGCTCTTTGAGTGCGTCGATGTCCATCGCCTGCTGGGCGACGATCCCACGAAGCCGAGCATTCTCAGCTTCCAGCTCCTTGAGTCGTCGGACCTCCGACAGGTCCATCCCGCCGAACTTCTTGCGCCACCGGTAGATGGTCCCTTCGGACACCCCATACTCCCGGGCTGTCGCCGCCACCGTACGCCCACTTTCGATCTCCCCCAGGATCCGGACGATCTGCTCTTCGGTGTAACGCTTGCCACTCATGAAAGGATCCTCCTTTACGTCCGTATTCTATCAGAATCCTCTCACTCCCACTGGTCTCTTTTTTCGGGGCAAGGTCACGACCTGGGCCTGGGCCACCGGTTCGCACTGATAGGTGTCGGAGTGTACGGGCTTGCGACGATGGCGTGGCCGTATTCAAAAACCTACTTTTCGGATCCCCTGTCGGGACTCCTTGTGCTGCTGGCGGTCTGGTATCTGTGGAAGGGGAGGGAAAATAACAGTGTCGGGCAGGTCGCCGCGGCCGGAGGGGTCATGGCACTGGCGATGCTCACCCGGCATTTCAATCTGCTCGTGGCCGCTTCCCTGGTTATTTTTCTGTTCATTCCGCACCCCGGCCGGAAGATGGACTGGAAATCGTCGCTGAAGCTCGTCGCCGCGTACGGGGCCGTCGCACTGCTCGGTGCTCTTATCTGGGGCTGGTATAACTGGGTCCGTTACGGCGATTTCTTGCGCGTTGTGGGGCCTGCGTACGATCTTGGCCTCGGGAAGAATCCACCGTGGACTGGTATGGCAGGCCTGCTGGTGAGTCCAGGATATGGGCTGATATGGTACACGCCGATCTCGCTGCTGGCCATCCATGGATACAGGCTTCTGTGGCGCCGGATGCCGGGCTTCACGCTATTGTCCATCTTCCTCATCGTGTTCCACATATTGGTCTATGCCACATTCGTCCACTGGAGCGGCATGTGGTGCTGGGGGCCGCGCTTTCTGATGGCTGTCATGCCGCTGATCGGCGTCGGTATCGCGGTTGCGCTTTCGAAATGGGAAGAATGGACGGTCTGGGCGCGGGCGGCGACTGTCACGCTCGTTGGTGTCAGTGTGGCAGTTCAAATACTCGCCTGCTCTATCTACTATGTGCGCGTCCACGACGAAATCGAGCAGATGGGCGTCCAGGTCCAGCCTCACGCGTTTGAATGGCGCTATTCGCCGCTTGTAGTGGCGCCCCGGTGTCTCGCGCAGGTGGAGTGGGGACCGATCTCATTATCCAGCATTCAAAGCGGTATGCCGTCTGAGGATCTCAAAAAGGCGATTCGCTCGACGCTGGACTATTGGCCGGCTTATGTCTATCGGGTCGTGGAGCTTCCAAACGCCCTGATTCTTCTCTTTGTCCTTCAGATAGCCGTGACGATCTGGCTTTTTCACTACAAGTGGAGACGGTGCAGTGGTGAGCCACAGGAAAAAACGCAGCCGCAGTCAAATCAGAGAAGTGCAACAGATAGATAAGAGGGAGAAAAAATGCTGGTACCCCCAAGGGGAGTTGAACCCCTGCCACCGGACTGAGAACCCGGTATCCTTACCACTAGACCATGGGGGCACCTGAAGTGCCATATATAGTATTCCAAAACAGCCGCTGTGTCAAGTGTTCGGGAGCTACTTCAACCCCAGCAAAGACGCCGCATTTCCCCGGTAAATCATCGCGCGCTGGCTGTCTGTGAGGTCGGCGTCTTCATACATGCCGATGATGAAGGCCGGATCGATGAGATCCATGTCCGTCCCATAGACGATCTGCTCGGCCCCGCAGGTTTGCACCGCTCGCTCGACCTTGCCGTATCCCGCCCAGCTTGAACAAAACTCCAGGTACATATTCGGGTGTTTTGCCGCGTACTGAGCCGCCTCGTCGGAGTCCCGGGCCGCGGCGTGTCCCAGGATGATGTTGAGGTCGGGATACATCTGCGCATATTCGGCCAGTGCTGCCACCGTCGCCGCACTGCCGGTGTGCACAAGCACCACGGTGGACAGGCGGGCAATTTCTCCAAAAAGCTCCCTGAAACAGTCCGCATCGGCCGGAACCGCAGAATAGCCGTTGGTATATATTTTCACACCGACAAAATCGTCTTCGGACAAATACGTTTCCATCTCCTGCACGGAACGCTCGATGAAGTTCGGATTGACATAGACGTATCCCAGCAGGGGCTGGTGCTCCGCGCAAACCTCGGCCATCTTTTCATTGCCGGATTCCATGTCATACAAAATGGCCTCGGCCGAAGAGCACACTGCATATTCCACATCGTGCCTGTCACACAGCCGCAGGAGATTTTCCGCAGTCCCGGCATGCGGGATCGGGAAATTCCAGCTTCCGTAATGGGCATGCATGTCGATCTTCGTCACACCAAATCCCCCAGTCTGAGACTTTCAATGGCATTGTGTGCGAAGATTCGGGCTTTGATATCGTCGTCGAGCTCGGCGCATTCCACCATGTGTCGGGCCGCTCCAAAATACCGGTCGGGGCTGTTTGAGCCGAACAGCAGCGCCCCGGGGCCGGCAACCCACACGAGCCCCTCGATGGTGCCCGGCGTGTTTATGAGGTGACTTTCGCAAAAGACATTCTCATGTGAGGCCACCACCGCGATGGTTTCTGCGTTCGTCGCGTAGCCGGCTCCACAGATGACGATCGGAAAGCCGAATGGCACTATCCGTTCGGCGATGAGGCTCTGATGCCCCGCAGGCCCGGCCGGCAGCATGACGGACGCACCCGCACCGGCGATTTCCTCGCATATCCGCATAAACGGCTCGCTGTCTATGGTCCACCCCTGCTCATCGGGGAAGAACCGGAAGGTGCCCACGCCCCGGTCCACGCAGCGCTCGACTTCATCGAGACAGCCGAAATGACGGCGCGGATCGATGGTCGCAACGGGGATGAGCCGCTCATTGCCCTCACACACCGCCAGCGTCTCCTCATTGCCGGACACGAAATCGTACAGCACTCCACGGAGGCTGTAGGTCATGGCGCGGTGCACGTTGTGTTTGTTGAGGATCGCATCGAGAAGCTCCAGCGAGCGATCCCGGCTGTCGGCGGGATTTTGCCCGAAGCATGTATTGACATCTACGATCATATAGTCATCATTCATGACAGTATCAGCGTCAGCTCTGCCTTTCGACGGCGTTGACGATAGCGGTGCCTACTTCTTCGGTCGTCGCACTGCCGCCTGCATCCGGCGTCAGTGTCTGCCCCGTTTTCACAACATCTTCGACCCCGGAGCGGATGAGTGCGGCAACCTCGGCCTCCCCCAGGTGCTCGGCCATAAGTGCGGCGGTCAATATTGCCGCAACGGGGTTGGCCACTCCCTTGCCCATAATGTCCGGAGCGCTTCCGTGAGGGGGTTCAAACATCGAGGGCCCGGTCTCAGAAAGGTTTCCGCCGGGTGCAAAACCCAGCCCGCCCGTTAGTGTGGCCGACAGGTCGGTGAGGATGTCACCGAAAAGATTCGGTGCAACCACCACATCAAACCATTCGGGAGTGGTAATGAATCGCATCGAGAGCGCGTCAACATGATACCACTCTGTCTCGCAGTCCGGGTACTCGGCGGCCACCTCGTCGAAGACCTCGTCCCACAGCGTCATCGCGTGACACAGGGCGTTGGTCTTGGTGGCGCGTGCAACCCGGCGTTTGCCATCCCGCTGCCGGGCGAGCTCGAAGGCGAAGCGTATGACCCGGCGGCAGCCCTGTTCGGAAAACACACCGGTCTGCAGCGCGATCTCCGACGACCGCCCGAAGGCCGGCTGCATATCCATGATGTCGGCGAACTCTTCGCTGCCGGGCTTGAAACGGCCGCCGAGGTTGCAGTAAAAGCCCTCGGTGGCCTCGCGGACGACCACGAAATCAATTTCTTCAGGCTCCCGGTGTTTGAGATACCACGGGCAGCCCGGGATCGGCCGGACGGGCCGGATGTTGGCGAACTGCTCGAACCCGGAGCGGATTGTCAGTACCAGGCCCCTGACTCCGACCTCTTCGGGCACCTCGCCGGGAAGTCCCGCAGCACCCAGATAGATCGCGTCAAATTTGCTGAGTATATCAAGGCCGTCTTCGGGCATCGCCACCCCGTGCTCCAGCCAGTACCCACAGCCCCAGGGGAAGACGCTGTACTCGAAGCTTATGCCTGCCATACCGGCCGCCGCGTCGAGAACTTTGATGCCCTCCGCGACAACCTCTGGACCGATACCGTCACCCGGAATGGCCGCAATAGAATATTTTCTCACGCTGTTCACCCAATTATTGTGAAGGCGCCGCCCCGTCAGAGCGGCGCCCTGTATTCATCATGTGATTGAACGCTTTCAGTCGCCTATTCAGGCACCTGGTAATTCGGCGCCTCTTCGGTAATTGTCACATCATGCGCATGGCTTTCCTGCAGCCCGGCGGAGGTCACCTGGTAGAATTTGGCATCGGTCTGCAGTTGCTCGATTGTCTTGACACCACAATAGCCCATCCCGGCACGCAGGCCCCCAATGAGCTGGGTCGCCACGCCTGAAACAGGGCCCTTGTATGCCACGCGGCCCTCGATGCCCTGGGGGACGAGTTCATCATCCGGGACACCCTGCAGCCCATAGCGCTCGCGCGAGTCAATACGCTCTCGCATGGCGCCGATGGAGCCCATTCCGCGGTATTGCTTGTACGTCCGCCCGCGGTACAGCACAGTTTCACCCGGGCTCTCCTCGGTTCCCGCAAACAGCGCGCCGATCATGCAGCAGTCTGCGCCGGCCGCAATCGCCTTCGTGATGTCGCCCGAGAACTTGATGCCACCGTCTGCGATTAGAGAAAGTCCGTGTCTGCGCGTCGCCCGGGCCGCGTTCTGGATCGCCGTAATCTGTGGCACACCGGCTCCCGACACCACCCGAGTGGTGCAGATCGATCCGGGGCCGACGCCCACCTTCACAGCATTGACGCCCGCCCTGATCATATCTTCGGCGCCGTCCTCGGTCGCCACGTTACCACCAATGATCTGCAAATCAGCAAATTCCCCGCGGAGGCGCTCTATGGCGCGGATAACATCAACATGATGGCCGTGGGCGCTGTCGAGCACCACCGCATCAACACCGCGTTCCACCAGCGCATTTGTCCGGTCGATGAGGTCCTCGCCCACACCTACGGCAGCGGCGACCCGCAGGCGTCCGAGATCGTCTTTGGTGGCGTTGGGATACATGGCGACTTTCTCGATATCTTTGATGGTAATAAGACCCAAAAGCGTCATGTCCTCGTCAACCACTGGCAGCTTTTCGATCCGGTGCTTGTGCAGGATTGACTTGGCCTCTTCAAGGGTCGTGCCCTCACCGGTTGTGACGAGGTTTTCGGAGGTCATGGCCTCCGCGACGGATTTTGTCAGGTCTGTTTCGAATCGCAGATCCCGGTTGGTCAAAATGCCGACCAGCTTCTCGCCTTCGGTGATAGGCAGGCCGGAGATGTGGTATTTGGCCATGATTCGGAGCGCATCGCCGACGTTGCGATCCGGCGAAAGTGTGACTGGATCAACGATCATGCCACTTTCCGATCGCTTGACCTTGTCCACTTCCGTGGCCTGCTCTTCGATCATGAGGTTCTTGTGAATGACGCCAATGCCCCCCTCCCGGGCAATGGCGATGGCCAATCTTCCTTCAGTCACCATGTCCATGGCGGCGGAGATCAGGGGGGCCTGCAGGATGATCTCATTTGTCAGTCGTGTTGAGACATCAACTTCATCAGGCAGCACCTCACTCCGCGCCGGCGCCAGTACGACATCATCAAAAGATAAAGCCAGTTCAGGGCGTTCATCTTCCATTCAGCGTTGCCTCCTAAACCGCGCTATACGTCGTCAGTCTTCGAGTTCGCAAACATCCATCTCTCCGACAATCTCCAGGCCACTCCACACCGCATCCATGTACTCGCCGGGATTGTTGAGCCAATCCATCTTCTCGGGATCGTCCTGCCCGGCGGTGAACAGTGGAACGCCTTTGGTCAGGCCAAGCTCCGGGACCTCGCGGACTTCAGCCACACGTAGCGGTGGGACCTGTGCATAATTGGGGTTTTTCACCCATATTGGCCCACCGTCGGCGTCAATGAGATAGTATGCGAAGCCGCGAGCTTCTTCGACCGCCCCATACTGGGAACTGAAGCGGTCGGAGACCCAGTTTGCCATTACCAGCGGGACCGGCAGGCGGTTAATCGTCACATGCCCGTAATCCGGCGGCATGATGATCTTGTCGCCTGCGACGCCTTCGACGATAATGCAATCCTCGACGACAACCTCTTCCATCGGCGCCTCTGGATTGGCGACTTTCTGCAGCAGATATGTCGCCCGGCCTGACAGCACACCGTACACTTCCGGATACGCATATTCGCCGCCAGGTGTTTTCACATGGTAATGGCCGGAGGTTTTGAGATACTCCCGTCCGAACATGGTCGGCACGAAGTTGCTGATGTCAAACCGCAGGTCATGAGTTTCCCTGCGATACGGACCTTCGGCCAGACCGGTATCGCGCATCATCCAGTAAACAACCGGCGGGATGTCTGCATCTTCATCCAGCATGACCCTGCGAATCTCAGCATCGGTTCGGACATCATACTGCGGTGCGCGCACTTCGGCACCGAAGGCCGACTGCATGGTCTCGGGTTCGAACCTGAACGTAAATCCCGTAACATCCGAGAGGTCTTTGTACATTGTCGTGGTCCCCTTCTGCGTTTGTGCTACCGAGATTTTAAAGCGTCGTCAGAGCCAGCGCCGCGCCACCAACAACACCTGCGTCGTAACCAAGCCTCGCCAACAGCAGCTCGATTTCCTCAGCGACCGGGCGTGTTGCGTGGGTGCGGAAAGCCTTCCGGAATGGCGCCATGAGGGTTTCTCCCGCCCGCGAGACACCGCCGCCGATTATGACAGCATCGGGGTCCCATATATTGCAGGCGTTGGCGGCGCCCAGCCCGAGCCACTCTGCGGCGTCGGCGACGATTCTCTTCGCGAACTCGTCTCCCTCGACCGCCGCGTCGCCCACGGCCTCGCCGGTAATTTCCTCAATATCTTTCTCCGCCAGCATGGTGTCGGTGTCAGGATTTTTCTTCAGCAGTTCCCGGGCCCTCTCGCCCATAACGGTGCCGGAGGCGTAGGCTTCCAGGCAGCCGTTGTGCCCGCAGGCGCATTTGTTGCCGTCCTTCTGGACGACACAGTGCCCGATTTCGCCTGCGTTGCTGTGAGAGCCGTGAACGAGCTCCTGCTCGCGGATGAGCGCCCCCCCGATGCCGGTACCGACGTTGATGTAGAGGATCTTGCGCTTGCCCTTTCCGGCTCCGAAGAGTGCTTCTCCGAGCCCGGCTGTGTTCGCGTCATTGTCCATCCGCACGGGCAGTCCAAATGCGGCCCCGAGCTGCTGGGCAAGAGGCTGGTTTACGTCCCAGCCCTCCTTGTGAAACGAACGGCGCAGTCTCTGATTCGGATAATCCACCGGGCCGCCAAAGCCTATACCGACTCCGGGGATGGTGGCGCCGTTTTCACTCGCCCGTTCCTGCAGCTCCTGGCCCATCTCGATGAGCAGGTCCATGGTCTCCTGCCCGGTTGCGGGTGTGGTGTGGCGGCGGAGGTAGTACATCTGGCCTTTGAGATCAACCAGGGCGGCGGAAACCTTGCTCCCGCCAACATCAAGACCCATATACATCTTCTTGTCCTTCATTTTTCAACCTGCCTCAGGGGCACCTGCATGAGCTTTGCCCCGCTGATAATCAGTACACACGATATTGAAACCGGCAGCCACACCGGCGCATACCAGGGCGACGGTATGAGAAACAGACAATCGGTTGTGGCCAGTGACGCAGGCCAGTCAATCATGACCTTCAGCGCCACGTAATATATAATATCCCAAACGCCGAACGTGTACAAAAATACTCCCAGACTCTGCCGGGCGGAGCGACCAGCGACCAGCGCCAGCGTCACCAGCATGATAATCGTGGCGGCCTCGCGCGTCTGTTCCGTCGCCAGAAGCCACCCCGGCAGGTCGGCGAGCACCCCGGGGCCAAGCTGCTCCGGCGTCGGCACGATCCCCATAATTTCGCGGATGTACACAACCACGACACCCTCGAGATGGCCCATGGCGATCCCGAAGGCCGTGAGCGCTGCGATGAGTCCCCAGTCCATCAGGTAGGCGCGGCTTTTCATGGTGTCTCGCCTGCTACCACTCTCTGGCTGACGTGCACGTGTCCCGGCAGTGTCGGCGCCGAATCTGCACTGCCACGGACCATACGATCCGTGACAGAGCGTCCGCCGGGGGTTTCGAAACCCCCGGTGATCAGGCTAAGAGGCTCCGCATCGCCTCGAGCTGCTCTTCGAGACGCGTGATGTTTTCCTCCGTCTCCTCCAGCCGGCGCTTTTCCTTCTCGACAACTTCGTCCGGTGCGTTGTTCACAAAGCCGTCGTTCGACAGCTTGCCCTCACTCTGCTTTTTCTCCGCCTGCAGCTCCTGCATCTCCTTCTGGAGGCGCTCAAGCTCCTGCTCTGGATCGACGGCCCCTTCGATATGCAGGAACACCTTCACACCCTCCGCCACATCACCCAGTGCCCCTTCGGGCGGCTGCTGATCCATCGTCTGCACGTGCAAAGCCTCCAGCGAGGCCAGCGTGCTGATGCCCTGCTCCTGCCGCACCAGCATGTCGGCCACGCCGTCTTCGGCCTGCAGGGTCACGGTCATCTTCTGCTGCGGCGGGAGCTTCAGTGTCGCCCGGAGGTTTCGCACCGTCACAACGACGCTCTGGCAGATGGACATCTGTCGCTCGATGTCCTCATCGCGAAGGGCCTCGTCACTCTCGGGATACGGCTGTACGCTGATGCTGCTGTCACCCGGCACGAAGGACTGCCAGATCTCCTCGGTCACAAAGGGCGTAAAGGGATGCAGGGCCCGGAGGATGTTGCTCAAAAGATGCTGCAGGATCGTCTGCACCACCCGCCGCCGCTGTTCGTTGCCCTCGGCATACAGATCGGGCTTGGCCAGCTCCAGATACCAGTCACAGAACTCGCTCCACACGTGCTCATACAGGACATCGGCGGCCTGGGCGAGGTTGAAGCGGTCGAGCTGTCTCGTGAGTGTCTGCAGGCAGGCGGTGTGGCGGGAGAGGATCCACCGGTCCGACAGGGTCAGGTCCGTCTCCGAAAGATCCACCGGCTCCAGGTTCTCATCGAGGTTCATCATGACAAACCGGCTGGCGTTCCACAGCTTGTTGCAGAAGTTCCGCGCGCCCACGATCCGGTCTTCGGAGTATGTCAGGTCCTGCCCGTGGGTGATCATCTGCAAAAGCGCAAACCGCAGTGCATCGGCCCCGTACTTTTCGATCAACTCCAGGGGATCGACCACGTTGCCGAGGCTCTTGGACATCTTCGTACCCGTCTCATCACGCACGAGGCCGTGGATGAACACGGTGTCAAAGGGATGCTCGCCCATCATGTGCTTGCTCATCATCACCATGCGGGCCACCCAGAAATAGATGATGTCGTATCCGGTCACCAGCACGGAGGTGGGATGGAAATAGTCCAGGTCCTCGGTCTCTTCGGGCCATCCAAGGGTCGCAAAGGGCCACAGCGCCGAGGAGAACCAGGTATCCAGCACATCCGTCTCCTGCTCGATCTTGCTGCTGCCGCAGTGAGCACACTGGGTTGGATCCTCGCGCTCACATGTCATCTCCCCACAATCGCTGCAGTACCACACGGGGATTGGATGCCCCCACCACAACTGGCGGGAGATGCACCAGTCGCGGATGTTCTCCAGCCAGTCCTGATAGACTTTCTTCCACCGCTCGGGTACAAAGCTGACCTCACCATCATTCACGGCCTGCAGGCCCACCTCGGCGAGGGGCTCCATGTCCACAAACCACTGCATCGAGACCAGTGGCTCGACGACGGTGCCACAGCGGCTGCAGTGCCCCACTGAATGGCTATAATCATCAACCTCTTCCAGCAGCCCCTGCTCCTCCAGGGCATCGACCACCGCATCGCGGGCTTCATACCGCTCCATGCCCGCGAATTCTCCGCACGCCTCGGTCATCTCGCCGTCGCGATCGATCGCGAGGATCGATTCGAGATCATGGCGCTGGGCGATTGCCAGGTCGTTGGGGTCGTGCGCCGGTGTCACCTTCAGCGCTCCGGTGCCGAATTCCGTGTCGATATAATCATCGGCGATGATCGGGATTTCCCGCTCCATCAGCGGCAGTATCACGGTTTTGCCGATCATGTCGCTGTAGCGCTCATCATCCGGGTTGACAGCCACGGCCGTGTCACCGAGCATCGTTTCGGGGCGGGTGGTCGCGACCACTACACCGGGGCCGCCGTCTTTTTCCGGATACCGAATGTGCCACAGATGGCCTTCGTGCTCTTCGTGCTCCACCTCAAGATCTGAAAGCCCCGTCGAACACCTGGGGCACCAGTGGATCATCCGCTCTCCGCGATAGATCAGGCCCTCCTCGTACAGCCTCACAAACGCCTCGCGCACCGCGTCCTGATAGTCGTCGTCGAGGGTGAAGCGCTCGCGCTCCCAGTCAACCGACGACCCGAAGCTTTTGAGCTGCTGCCGGATGCGGTTTTGATGTTCGTCTTTCAGCTCCCACACGCGCTTGAGGAATTCCTCGCGGCCGAGATCGTGGCGTGTCAGTCCCTCTTCGGCAAGCTGCGCTTCCACGACATTCTGTGTGGCGATGCCCGCATGATCCGTGCCGGGAAGCCAGAGAGCTGCGTCGCCCTTCATCCGGTGCCAGCGGGTCAAAAGGTCCTGTATGCTTTCATCCAGCGCATGGCCCATGTGCAGCACGCCCGTGACATTCGGCGGGGGGATGACGATGCAGAAGGGATCCTTGCTGTCGTCAACCTCTGGATGAAACACCCCTGCATCGAGCCACAGCTGGTAGATGCGATCCTCCACGTCGTGAGGGTCATAGGCTTTTGGCATTTCTGTGGACATGATTGGATCTCCAATTTCCGTTAATAGTGTGGTATATTCAACAGGCTGCCGGTAACAAACACACACCGGGGCGGCCTATTTCTTCGCTTTTCCGCCCTTGCCTTTGCCGCCTCCAGAGCCGTACACCCGGCCGGCGGTGCCCTCGACCCTCCCGCGCGTGCCACAGACCGGACATATCAGGGTCGCCCCTCCCAGGAAGGTCGTCGTTACACCGCCCTCGCAGATAGTGGTGCCACAGTGCTCGCAGACACTCATACGCATGGCCCCACAGTGCGGACAGCCCGGGAACTCGGCGAGAGAGAACTGGCCGTCAACCGCCATGTCACCACTGCCGGGAGCATTCGTCTTTTCAGCTTCCGTAAGCGGTTCGACACGACTGACAGAATACACACCGGGTGCTGTTTGCTCCCACAAAACGGCGAAGGGCTGGCCGACGGAGCTGCATACTGCCGCCATTCGGATCAATCCGGCATCCTTCTCGGCGGCAAGATCCTTTGCATCGACGCTCGGATAGTACCCCGCCGCGCCCTCCGGCCGGGGAGCATCATCAATATCGTCAAGGTCTTCGATGCTGATATCGAGTATGTCTTCGTCTTTGGAATCATCGGAGAGATCGTCTGGATCTATATCAATAATGTTGTCATCATCAGAACAGGTGTGATCGGCCATGAAACACACCTCCGTATAGATTGGTGGCTCATACGCAAAAACTCCCGTCCCGGCCCTGGGACGAGAGCGTTTCTCGCGGTACCACCCAAATTCTGCGGGATGCACCGCCGACATGTCGGCGGCTTCATCGCCACAGCACTTTTTTCGCGATAACGGGCGAACCCGGCAGGCTCTTAATGACTCACGCGTTCAGAGCCGCAGCTCCAGGATGACGTTCAGCAGGCAGTCACACGATCTCGTGGTCTGACACCCACCTGCGTGCTGCAGGCGGACTCTCTGCTGCTCCCTTCAAAGCCTTTGCTCGATTTGTTGTAAAACAGTATAAGCATCGCGCCCTGAAGCGTCAAGAATACAGGGCCCGGCGGTACCATTGACATATTACCGACACCCGGGCGTTCGTGATATAATATCCTGCACAGGACAACCAATCACGCATATTGACGTCTAATCATAAAAGCGGAGGGTACTATGCCACAAAAGCGCATCTGCTCGTCTGAAAACGTCCCGGCGGCGGTCGGGCCCTACTCGCAGGCCGTGGCTTACGGCGATCTGCTGTTTTGCTCGGGAATGATCGCCATTGATCCGGCTGACGGCGAGGTGGTTTCCGGCGGTATCGAGCAGCAAACCATCCGCGTGCTTGAGAATCTCAAGCTGCTGCTGGTGGACCTGGGTACCGGAATGGACCGGGTCCTGAAGACAACGGTCTTTCTTGCGGATATGGACAGCTTTGGAGATTTCAACACCGTCTATGAGCGGTATTTCCCGGAGGATCCGCCGGCCCGCAGTACCGTCGAAGCCGCCCGCCTGCCGCTGAATGTCCTCATCGAGGTGGAAGCCATTGTTGCGCTGCCAGAAAAGTGACCGCAGCAGTTTAATCATCATCGTTGCAGCTATCACTCTCGGCCTGTGCGGGCTGTGCTGGCCTAATGGCGAGGCTGAGGACCCGAAAGTCAGTGGCAATCTCGTCGGCAACGGCGGTTTCGAACGTTCCGGCGTCGAGGAGATGCCCGAGGGGTGGATGACCCGCAACTGGCTCGGCCATCCCGATGTGGGGGCAAAACGGTCGGGCGATGCGCGCTTTGGCCGCCACTCTCTGGAGCTGAAATCGGAGCAGTCCGGTGTGCTTTACGGCGCCTACAGCCAGCCGCTGGACGTCTCTGCATGGGCGGGCAAAAAGCTTCTTCTGAGCATCTATTACCGCACCGAGGGCTATCCGGGCGCCGACATCGCAGTCATGACGTTCCCCGAGGATTTTACGGAAAACGAGTGGGAGACCCCGGCTCTGGCCCACGCCGACCGCCGGATCGAAAACTGCGACCGGTGGCAGCGTTTTTCGACAACCGTTGACCTGCTCCCCAACGCCCATCACGCCATCGTACTGGTGCGGATCACCGGCGCAGGGAAGCTGTGGGTGGATGGCGTATCGCTCCGGGCGCTGCCGTCGGCGTAGTGTACACCGGAATGAACCGACAAGTAGGGGATGAGACACGGTATCTCCCGTATCGGGGCGTTGAGCAGAAATCATGATAGGGATATTGTAAGTGGATATTCTTATGTTGCTTATAATGGAAGTGCTGTCTCATCCAATTTCATTAATTCTGCTAATTATAGTATTGACTATAATGCCAATGAAGTAGATTTTACTTCAGGAGCATATAATGACACTGCTATAATCTCCTCATATACTTATGAAGGAACAACAGCAGG
>JAWODS010000138.1:0-3077 GCA_046483205.1 Armatimonadota bacterium
GTAGTCCTGCACGTACATCAGAATGCCGAGCGAGAGTTGCTTGAGGTTGTTCAGACAGCTTGACTGCCGCGCCTTCTCCCGCGCCCGTGCAAACACCGGGAAAAGAATCGCCGCCAGTATCGCGATGATCGCGATCACCACCAGCAACTCGATGAGTGTGAAGCCCCTGTCCATGATATGTCCCCTCCACAGCATAATAAACATACTATCTAGTCCTTGCCCGTATCTAATATCGAATCCTGCAAAAAAACGGAATAATGTTTCTAAATCCTATCCCACTGCAGATACACCAGCCTCTCCCGGTCAGCCTCCGGGGTTTTGATACCGCAATTTGATGTCGCGAAAGCTGACCTGCGATACACCGCAACTGACCAAAGACCGGAAAACAGGGTGGGCCGCCCGGACATGTCTGTCGTGACATTTTCGGTTGTTCGCCAAAAGCGTGCGGGTTATGCGGGGAGAATGGTGAAACACGCAGCACCCCGCCGTTGCGTCATCGGGCGAAATACAGTACGATAAAAAATGGAGCCTCCCACAGGCTGTATTCGATCAGTACCCCGGATTACGTCCTCGCGACCAGAAGGGACATAGAGCCATGCGTGCAGTTGTACAGCGAGTTTCGTCGGCTTCAGTTGATATTGACGGCCGGCAGGTTGCCCGGATCGAGAGCGGATTGCTGGCGCTCGTGGGATTTGGAGAGGGTGATGGCAAAAAAGATATCCACTGGATGGCCAACAAGCTGTCAGGTCTGCGGATTTTTGAAGATGCCGACGGAAAGATGAACCTGAGCGTGCTGGATACGGGTGGCAGCATTCTGGTGGTGCCGAATTTCACGCTGTACGGTGACTGCCAGAAGGGCCGGCGCCCCAGCTTCAGCTCTGCTGCAGCGCCCGAGAAAGCCCGGGAGCTGTTTGACCGCCTCGTTGGTCTCTTGAAGGAATGTGGGGTGCCGACTCCGAAGGGTACCTTTGGTGCGCACATGCACGTGGAGTTGACGAATGACGGTCCCGTAACACTTATCATAGAAAGTCCGCAGTGAAGCACAATGTCTCAAAAAGAGAAGGAGCCCAAAACAGATCGTGAACAGGCCGCCCGCCACAGAAAGACCGCAGATTTTCTGGCGGAGCGGGGTGAATACGAGGGCGCCATACGCGAATATGAGCGCTCCAAGAGTCTCGATGAGCAGGATTCGTCGGCACAATGCGCCCTCGGAGATGCGTATTTCTGCAACGAGATGCCCCAGGCGGCGCTGAATGCCTATCACAGCGCCCTCAAGCAGCATCCGAAGAACGCAGAAGCCCATTTCTGTCTCGCCGAATTCTGGATTAACTACGCCCGCTTTCCGGCGGCAATTCGGGCGATGGAGAAGGCCGTGCGCTGTGATCCCGACAGGCACTATTACCGCTACCGCCTCGGCGATCTCTATACGATGCTGGGCAAATTCAGCGCCGCGCGGCATCAATACAAGCAGGCCATCCGCCTGGCGCCCGATAACGGCTTTTACCGTCACAAGCTCGCCGATTTACATGCGCGATTGCGTGAATGGGATCGGGCCGCCTCACAATACGAGACGGCGGTGGAATGCTGCCCCTCGGAGGAGTTCTACAGCCTGCGGCTGAGCACGGTGTATATCCGCCAGCGCAGCTATGCCAAGGCGTACCTGCAGCTCCGCCGTGCATGCCAGATGAAGCCCGACAACCGGGCCTATCTGCACATCCTCGCGGAGCTTCTGATGGCGATGGGGGAGCGCGCTGCCGCACTGAAAGCGTTCCAGCACGCAGGACGTCTGGACGCGTATGACCGTGACTGGGTGAGGCGGTGGCGAAATCGCACGGGGCTGCCATCGCGGCTTTCGGAACTCCGACTCGCCACCAGTATTCTCGACAGCAAAGGATAGCGAATGGCAATCATAAAGACACACGTCGTTGGTGCCCTGCAGACCAATTGCTATGTGCTTGGGGCCGACGATTCAGCACAAGCAGCCGTCATTGACCCTGGTGACGACGCGAAGACGATACTGCAGCAAGCCGAAGAGATGAGTCGCTCCATTACCGCGATCCTGCTCACTCACGGGCACGTGGACCATATCAAGGGCGTCCCGGACATCGTACAGGCCACCGGCGCCGATGTGTATATTCACGGGGCGGACAGTGATATTGTGCGCTCTCCCGACCCCTTCTGGTCATCCATGGTCGGCGGGTGTGAGGGCTCGGAGCCAACCCGGGAGATTGCAGATGGAGATGGCCTTCAGATCGCCGACCTGCAGATTACCGTCATACACACCCCCGGACATTCACCGGGCTCTGTGTGCTTTGCGATGGAGGGGTACTGTTTCACCGGCGATACGCTTTTTGCCGGCAGCATTGGATTCCGGATAGAGCTTTCTGACCGCGTCCATGATATGGAACTGGATGGCCGTCAGGTCGGAGGTGGCCGGATCCACGTAGATCTGGACCCCGCCGCAGGGCTTGCCCTTGATGCGGTCAATATAGTAGGGGGTGAAGTACATGGGTCTGAAACGGGTACCGGGCAGGCGGCGATGGTTCAGGGCTTGGGCAAAGCGCCCGGCGTCCTTGATGAAGGGAGCGCCGGCCAGCTCGAAGGGCAGCGTGTAGCCGACGCCTTCACTGATGACCTGGAGCTCGCCCATGATGCCGGTGGCCGCATAAAACAGTGACGTCGTGGCCTGGGGGATGTGCGGCGAGGTGGGCACCCAGGGCAGGCGAGTCTGCTCGAAGGTCATCGATCGCCGCCAGCCTTGCATGGGAATGACGGAAAGCTCGCAGCGGACGCCGCCCTCGAGCCATCCGCGATCGTTGATCATGCGGGCGAGTTCGCCGCAGGTCATCCCGTAAACGTACGGGATGGGAAAGGCTCCGACGAATGATTTGAATTGCGCATCCAGAGGGCGGCCTTCCACACGTTCGCCCCCCAGGGGGTTGGGACGATCGAGCACCATGAAGGGGAGATTGTTTTCCGCGGCGACCTCCATCGCCACGGCCATCGTACTGATGTAGGTGTACGACCGGCTGCCGATGTCCTGGATGTCATAGATGAGCAGATCGATACCTTCGAGC
>JAWODS010000162.1:0-18754 GCA_046483205.1 Armatimonadota bacterium
CTCGCCGTCGTTCCACTCGACCAGACAGTACATGTGAGGGCAGACTGCGGAGACGGTGTGAAGGTCGCCGTCCTCGTCGCGCGCGCAGGCCATCGGCTTCCCGTCCCGGCCAGCAGCACATCGTTCCTTTCAGTGGTTGTGACCTGCAGGTCTGCGGTCATGCCAGGCCGCAAGTCCGGATGGAGCTCGTCAATCCTGATGCGGACCTTGTAATAGATCACGTTTTCGACCGACGTGCCCTGAGGGTAGATCTTATTGACCGTCCCCGTAATCTGGGCGCGTTCGATGGTTTCCACATTGATATCAACGGGCTGGCCGAGCTGAACCTTCGAGATATCAACTTCATCCACGTCCGCCATCACGTACATTTCAGTGATGTCGGCGATGGTGACGATTGCTGTTCCCTGGGCGAGTGCGGCGGTACCGGCCGGGAGGATGGTGCCTTCTTCGACGTGTTTCTCCAGGATGACGCCGTCACGGGGAGCCGCCACGGTCGTATTCTGGAAATTATACTCGACATCTTCAAGGTTGGCCTGCGCATTACGTATATCAGCACGGCTGGAGATCAGGTCCTGCTCTCTGACCCTGACCTGAAGTTGTTGTGCCCTGGCGCGGTCGAGACTGGCTTCAGCCTGTGCCACTGCGCGGCGGGCGGACTCAACCTCCTGCTGCTGAATCTCGATGTCCTTTCGCCCGGCCTTTGCTGATTTGAGGGCTGCATCAGCTTCTTCCACGCCTGCCTCCGCCGCCTGTCTCCTCTGGGTGGTAATATCCACCTGGATCGCCTGCGCGCGTGCGTTTTCCAGCGAGGCTTCAGCCTGCGCGATATCGGTCCGTGCCTTCTCGATATCTTCTTTCCGCGGCCCCTCTTTGCTCAGATCATACGCCTGCTGCGCAGATTCGAGCTGTGCCACGGCCGTTTCGTACGACCGGCGGGCACTGTCAACATCCTGCTGTGAGACAAAGCCCTTTTCGCGAAGCTGCTTCTGGCGCTGCAGCTCTCTCTCCGCATTCTCAGCGACAATCTCGGCCTCGGTGACCCTCGCCTTTGCCTGGGCGATTTCCTGAGGTCGGTTGCCGGCCTGAAGCTGGGCAAGCTCCTGCTGAGAGCGCCGAAGGCTTGCCTCCGCCTGGCGGATCTGTGTGTCGGTGACAGTTGGCTGTATCTTCTCCTGCGCCTGCGCCTCCTGGAGGCCGATACGGGACGACTTCAGCCGCGCCTCCGCCTGAACGATACTGTGTTCGACGTTCTGTTTCGTCTTTTCAAGCTGCGTCTGCGCCTGTCGGAGCCGGGCGCGCTGCGTCGCCAGAGCTGCCGTGGCCTCAGTGATACCGGTGCTTGTGTCAACCCTCTGGGCCTGCACATTGTAGCTTGATTGCTTCGCGCGGGCGTTGGCCGATGTCATGCTGGCCCGTGCTTTATCCATTTCAGTTTCGAGGTCGGTTGGGTCCAACTGGGCGATAATGTCGCCCTTCTTCACATAATCACCGGCCTCGACGAAAAGCTCTTTAATTTCTCCACCGCTGCGTGATTTGACCTCAACGGTTGTCAACGGCTCCAGCACGCCGGTGGAGGACACGGTGACACGGAGGTCACCACGCTCCACGGTGGCTGTCTGAACTTCCTCTTCGCCGGTTTGAGCCGTGCGGCTGCGGTGATACCAGTATCCGCCGCCGGCCAGGATGACGACTGCGACTGCGATTGCGATCCATTTTTTCATTGATCTCCCGCCATTTCTTGCTGACCCTCTTGCTCTACAGTGTCGGCTGGAAGTGCCGTGGCGTCCGGGTCGGTGAGAATTCGCCCCGCCGAAGCGAGAAGCTGGTAGTATGCGACGTTACGGTCGTAACGCGACTGAACGAGACTGGCCGCCGCGCGACGCCACTGTAATTCGGCGTCTGTCACCTCGATGACATTCGCGACCCCCGCGGCGTACTGCTCGCGTGTCGACTCGAGGTTGGTTTCTGCAGCCTCCACAGAGGCCCGGGCCGCTGCCAGACGTTCCGACGCGTTGCGAAGGGCATACCATGCCCTGGAGACATCGCGGGTGACGCTGAGTTTAAGATTTTCGAGCCGGTCGCGGCTGGCTGCAAGGTTGGCGTGGGCGCGATCCACATCAGCCTTCGCCGGTGCACTGTGGAGTGGAAATGTGGCCGAGGCAGTCAGTGTCCAGTTATCTCCGGTGTCACCGGAGTAACGGCCCCATCCAGCCGAACCGTTGACGCTGAGGGATACGCCGGCATTGATCTTCGCCTGGTCAACCGCGAGCTCGCTGACACGAACCTGGTGGCGCCGCGCCTGCAGGTCCGGTCGCTCGATCAGGGCTTCATCCACCCACGCCGGAAGATCGCCGGGATCATAGTCGGCCTCCGGTGCCTGTGCCACCTGCGGCATTTGCTCAATGGGGATGGCCAAAAGCGCCCTCAGATCAGCGAGAGCCTGCCAGACGGCATTAACCGCCTGGACGCGCTCGTATCGTGCGTTTGCAAGCTCCGAGAGGATGGGGAGACGGTCCGCCTCCGCGGCGGTGCCTGCCTCGATGCTGCTGTTGACCAGTTCCAGGTGCAGCTCGGCAGCCTCCACTGCTTCGTCGGCGACCCGCGCCATTTCGTTTTCAGCGAGGATCGTGTGATAGGTGGAGGCGACGTCCTGCAGCACACCCCGCCTGGTGTCCACAAGACCGGCTTCATCGGCAGCAAGCTGTTCGTGAGCCGAATCTATGGACTCTTTGAGCCCTGACTGCCAGATCGTCTGCGACAGTCGGAGTGAAGCACTGCGACTGCTGGAAATGCCACCGCTGGTGCGGACAGTGCCGCCACCAACATTGGCAGTGCGCTCCAGTGACTGCTGCTTTTGCCAGTCCCACCCGGCGGTCAATTCGGGTAGCCAGCGACCTTTTTGCCCCCTCATGCTCGCGTGGCTCGCCTGCAGGTCTTTCTCGGCCGCCGAAACTGATGGATTGCGTTCCAGGGCGAGGTTAAGCGCGTCTGTAAATGTCATCGGGTTGGGCAATTCCTCCTGCGCCCATGTGAAGCTGGCCGCAGCGGCGAACATACATACCAAAATGACCATGAGCGCCGCCTGACGGCCCCACACAATGCGGGTCTGGATCACCATCGTATCTTCCTCCTGGATATGTGAAGATATGTCAAATTGCCAATTGTGTACGCGAATATGCTATTTCCCCCCCATGACCACGGCTTCCTGCGGAGTTGTGTCGGCCGGCGGGTATCGTCTGTAGGCGTTCCTCGCGAGCCATGCGGCAAGCGCCACAGACAGGACGCTGGCCACTGTTTGTGATACAAAAACACCGGTGACGCCGAAAAAGTGAGGCAGCAGCCACACCAGCGGGAGTACGAACAGCAGCTGGCGACACAGTGTCAGTATCAGTGCGCGCTTGCCGTCGCCCATACCTTCAAGCAGCGCAACGGTCATCATCTGCGGCTCCATGAACGGCATGGAAGCGACTTTCAACACCAGGGCCAGCACGGCCAGTCCTACGACCTCGGGTTCATCGGTGAAAATGCGAACGATAGCTTCACCGCCAATGAGTGAGATCCCGACAAAGACCAGCCCCATGCACACACCTATGACAACGGCCGTGATAAATGCCCTCCACATGCGCTGGAGCCTCTTTGCACCGAAATTGAAGCCAACAATGGGCAGAAGTCCCTGGTGTAAGCCTATTGCAAAGGCGACCATCAGGCCCATGATCCGCATGCCGATCCCCTGTGCGGCGATAGCCTCAGGGCCAAATCCGTACAGAGCCCAGTTGAATGCCACACCGACCACCGGTCGCAGGAATGCCATGGCCGCCGAAGGAGCCCCCACCTGTGCGATATCGGTTAGAACCGGTATCTGCAGCCGGAGGTTATGCCAGTTTATGGTGTAAGGACTGCGAGGACTGAGAAAGTATCCCATCGACAGCGTGAGTGCAGCGATCTCGGCGATCACCGTCGAAATCCCGGCACCCTCAATGCCCATTTCCGGAAACGGTCCCCAGCCGTAAATCAAGAATGGATCCACCGTCATGTTCGTTACGGCGGAGGTGATCATGATCAACATCGGCGTCACGGCATTGCCCATTCCCCGGTAAAAGCCGTTGAAGCTCATGACCACAAACATGGCAGGAAAGCCCCAGGCCAGATATCGGAGGTACCCCGCGGTGTACTCCACGACCTCCGGTGGCGCCCCGAAAATCACCGCGAGCTGTCTCGGGATCGTGGCACATACCACGAGCATGACGGCGCCCACCAGAAACGGGACGGCAATACCATGGCCCGCGGCATCAGCAACCGCTTCGTGGCGGCCCTGACCCGAGCGTCTCGACACAAGTGATGAGACCCCGACCCCTGTACCCATCGCGATCGCGGCAGAGATCATCTGGATGGGCCAGAGAATGGTCAGCGCCGCAATGGCGTTGGTGCCGTCATCAAGACCGGAGACCCAGTAGGTATCAACAATGTTGTACAGTGACATGACGAGCATCCCGATGATACCCGGGATGCTCAGGCGGACCAGGAGTGGTAGAATAGGCGATTTTCCAAGGTCCTCTGTATTCTTATCTATCATTGCCTGTGCCATGACTCGGTTGCTCCGGCTGAACCCGCCAGGGAAAAAGTGACCTGTTCTCGATGGGCGGAAAGTGTATGAAATGCAGCAGTGGATCGGATCGTTGCATCTACAACAGTTGCAGACGCAACTATTATAGGGGCAATATAGTTTATGATGCAACTATTTTGCAAAAAAACTTTTCCATGCGCAAATCGCCACGAGTTCGCCCCGGCGGAGGACGTCAAAGACCGGATGCAGAAGCTATAGGGGCGGCGAAGAACGGACGCCTGACCGGACCGGTGAGACACGCCACAGCCACACCTGGAGGCCGTCACCATGAATCAAGCAAAGAGCGCACGTATGCCTGAGAATATCGAAGCAGAGCTTCAGCGCAGTGAACCGGATTATGTGGCCTATGTGCCTGCTGGTGAGTACGACACGGGCAACGAGCATTTTCTGGTCACGGAAGCCCCCGGCGGGGGACTTCTTGCCGTGTGGACACAATCGAGCTATGAGGGGGCGAAGGATCACCGCATCGTACTCGCCCGCTCGGAGGATTATGGGCACACGTGGTCACAACCCCGTCTGATAGCCGGTCCCGAAAAGCCGGGCGAAGGGCACATGGCAAGCTGGGGCTTTCCCATCATCTCACAGTCAGGGCGTATCTACGTGTTCTGGAACCAGTACCAGGGCATCGATGATGTTGTCGATCAGCACACCGGGACTATGGACTGCCGGTACTCGGATGATGGGGGAGAGACGTGGTCACCGGCGGAAACCGTGCCGATGCCACGGAGTGCGTTCGACCATTCTGACCCGTCCATCCCCTCGGAATGGATCGTCTGGCAGCTTCCAATTCGCGATCTGCAGGGCCGTGCGTTCACAGGCTTCACGCGATGGGTGTCCGAAGATGTCCGCACACCGCCGCACAGGGATTCGTGGACGGCGTGGGAGTCAGTGGTGCAGTTCATGCGGTTTTTGAATATCGATGACGATCCAGGGCCCGCGGAGATCGACATCGAATGGTCCCCCGACGATGAGGCGCTGCGAGTGCCGCATTACGAGAACCCCCTGCTCTCGGTGGCGCAGGAGCCCAGTCTCGTGCGGCTTGCGGATGATCGCCTGTTTTGCACGATGCGCACGATGGCAGGATGTATCTGGTACAGCATTTCCGACGATGACGGCGTGTCGTGGTGCAACCCGCGTCCACTGCTGCGCAGGGACCATGGTACGCCGATCCCGGAGCCGCTGTGCTGCTGTCCGATCTATCAACTCGCCGACGGTCGGTATCTCCTTTTGCACCATAATAACGACGGACGGTTTGAAAGATGTAAGCCGGAGGATACACACAAGAACCGGCGCCCGGCATTCGTTGCACTGGGTGAGTTTCGCCCGGACGCCTGCCAGCCGATCTGGTTCTCGCAAAGCCGGGAGCTTATGGACAACGACGGGGTGGGCATCGGGCCGCGATCGCGTACGGACATCGGCGTCTATCCCAGCTTCACCACACACAACGGCGAAAATATCCTGTGGCACCCGGACAGGAAGTTCTTCCTCGTGGGCAAGCGCATCACGGATGAAATTCTGCAAGGGCTCGATGTGCCGAAGGCCTGATTCGGTAGCGCGATACAAATAGGGGACCGCCCTCCAGGGTGGCGAGGGCGGCTCAGTGTTGTTTCGTCAGATATGGCAGGGCTCAGTCGAGGGAGCGTCGCATTTCGGGGATACGGTTCTCCAGTATTTCCTGCAGCCCTTCGAGCTTCTCTTCGATAAGGTCCCTGTTGAACAGATAGCCGTAGGCCTCGCCGTGGAAGCCCAGCCGTGAATCCGCCTCACACAGCGGTATCGCCGCACGGGCGTTTTGGACCTCATCGCGGCAGATTTGCTCCAGGCGCTCCAGCAGGTCTCGTTTTCGCTCGGGATCACTTTCACTGTACATCTCATCACGAGCGAGGAGAAAATCGACCACATTGGCGCCGCTGATGAGCTGAATCCTGCAGATACGGGCCACACCGATTTCTCGCTCCAGGCGGTTGCGGTCAGGCCCGGATGTCTTCTCCAGGCCCTGCTCCATGCGCTTGATACCATCCAGCCAGTTTTCGGCCACGGTGCGGTAACATTCGCTCACTTTTTCAGGGCCGAACGGCGATGTCCAGTCATTTAGGCGGTCGCCCTCAATCTCCGTGTCCAGAAGCCATGAGCGGGGAAACTTGCGATCAATTTGATCCCGGATGAAATGGAACGCCGGCCCTCTGCTGACGGGGCCGTAATACAGCACCGGGATGCTGCCGGGGAAGTCGCTGTGGGCTTCAGTGATCAGCCGCCAGCCCTCGACAACGTCAGCGGCGGCGTCCGAGCCAAAGTTGCGCCGGGCGACTGCCAGGAGCCCTTCTTCGATTTCTGGCTGAGGCGCCCATGAGAACTCTCCGGCGACCTCCAGCCCGGTTGACGGCATGTTGCCGAAATTCCAGCACGTCATCATGCCCGCGACGTGATTATCCTTCAGGGCCTTATACTTCCGCGCAACGTTGTGCAATGCCGGAAGGTACGGGACGGTGGAGTTCTCATGCGTCGTCCCGAGTTGGAGTTTGGCGTACATCGGCCGTCCGTGCTTTCGTTGATAATCCATCGTACCTTTGAAGCGTGAGGAGGGGCCGACGACCTTGATGCTGTATTCGTCATTGGTGTATTCGAAATCACAGGCCTGTGTGGGCTCTCCTCGCTCGAAGCCGCCCATGACGATGACATCCTCCGGGAGCCGCTCCAGCACGCCCATCTGCGGATCTTCCTCGTAAAACGACCAGCTCCAGTTCCAGGCGATGACCTGGGCGTCGGGATTGCCGGATTTTGCGCCATCGTTGAGGAGTGTAACGACCTCGGCGACGACCTCCTGCGGCGTGCGGGTAGCGCAGCGCTCGCAGATCTGGCCCTGCTCAATGAACTTCTCCAGCTCAGCCTGCTCGTCGGGACGGGTCTGATGCGAATAGCAGTGACTGGGGTATTCCGAGGCGGTGATGAGTATAAGGCCGGCAAGGTCCGGCACCTGCGCGAACACGTATTCCGACGACTGTCTCAGATACGCCTTCACCTCATCAGTGCTCGTACACATGCACGATATCGGCCTGCGGGCCATGGTCACTCCGCGCACATGCGGGTATTTATCCCAGAAGGGATCATCCTCATCAAGCCCCATCGGCTCGTTCAGATAGAGGAAGACTTTCATGCCGAAAGTGGCGGCGCGCTCGCACATGTCGCGAAGGGCGGCAAGCATCTCATCCGACCGCTCTCCGAACTCGGGAAAGACATCGACCTTCGCGAAATGCCGCAGCGCACCACGCAGCCATATCCCGTTTGCGCCCTGTTCGGCCAGCTTCAGCAGCATGTTGTCGTGGTAGAAAGTACCCGGGCCTGCGTCTTCTGCTTCAAAGGCGGGGTACCTGCATTCGACGTCTCGCGACTTGGTCTCAAACGGCGGCCCCTTGTACCCTGTGAGCTCATCAACGTAGAAGGGCGAAATCGGGGAGCGGTGAATCCTGTGGGCGAACAGGGGCCGGCGGCTGTGCCTGCCTATTGGCAGATACGGGCCGCCGCGCTCCTTCATGAAGCTCTCCAGCAGGAAGACACCGCGCAGAATCCCTTCCGGCCCGGCGCCGACGACCCTGACCTCACCGTCTGAGACCACCACCGAATGGGCCTCTGGATGCTGGCCAACCGAAGCATTCACGGCAAGCGTGATGGAACAATCTGGATTCTCATCCTCAAGCGGGAGTTCCATCGCCCCCGCCAGGAATGTGGCGAGCTCGGTCGCCGCTTTTTTGGCAATGTCATCCTCGCTGTCGAGGTTGATGCTCCAGCTTTCGTCGATCTCAATGTCACCATCCGCGCCGGCGGCCTCCGGACGGATGAGAGACTCCTGGTGTCGTGGACCGATGAGATCGGTCACGAAGGGGAACTTATCTTCAATTTTCATGGCTTCGCACCTTTCGCACTATTGGGCACTTTTAATCACTGTAATATCCCATGACCGTGTAATAGGCAAGATTCGGCTGGCGGACGTCAGCACGCCCGATCTGTGCCACGATAGGCACATTCGACTCCAGCCGCAGGGCGTATTGCCCGGTGGGAACCTGGAACTCTCGATCCCCAACAGGCTGGTCCATACGCACCACCCTGACCCTGCGAGCGGGCACAGAGACCCGCAGACCGCTCTCGGGCTCGCGATCGGAAAAGTAGATGGTCATGTCGATCTCGGCGTCTTCGTCTCCGGTATTGAGAATAATGAGCGATTCATGTCCCTCCAGCGGTTCGTCACCATCACCCGGAGGAGGAAGGTCGCCGTCGGGAAAGATCCACAGCTTTTTACCATCACCGGTCATACCATCACTCCTGTTTGATATCGTCCCATTCCGCGGCGAGGTCGCGGGCCGTGAGAAAAACAGAACCCGCATCCTGCAGGAGACTGATGAGCTCAGCGAGCTGCTGCAGGGCATACTCGCCACAGTTTTTCACGATAAACTCGTCCGGAATCACCGTTCCCTCGCCGTAGTGAATGCGCTCCGGCATCCGCTCGAACTCCCATGGATGCATGTAGAAACACAGGACGGGGCGGATATTACGCTCCTCGACGTACTCGATAAAGCTGTTGACATGTTTCGTCAACGCCCGGGCGCTTTCGGTGCGAAACAGCGGCCATTGGTCCCGGTCGCGCCCGTATTCATCCTCGCTCTGCATGCCCATATCGGCGAAGTTCGGGATCTCCAGCAGGTCAAGATCGCCGGCCTTCGTCCAGTTATCCGCAGACGGATGGTACGGTGCAAGCTGCTCTTCGTAGAAATACAGTGGGTAGGAAGCGTCCGCCACATAGCCCAGATCTTCCAGGGCATTAATGACCGCGGTACTTCCCCACAGGCGTGGGCACCGGAAGGAGACAGGCCGGTCGCCCAGGCTTTCGGCAACAATCTCGGTGGCCCGCCGAAGTCTTAGAGGCACCTCCTCGGGCAGCAGCGGCTGCACGCCCGGAATGGGGAACAGGGGATCACCCACCGTCTCGTGATACAGCGAGTGACAGCCAACCTCGTGGCCGGCATCCGAGACGGTGCGGACGATGTCTGGAAACTCGCGGGCGGCATCCCCGGTAAAGAAGAAAGTCGCCGGCACATCATACTCATCAAGTGTCCGCAGCATTTTCGGTGTGGCGTTTTTGATGCCCTCGTAATACGGCGACCAGCTTCCCACATCCGTCTCCATATCGAAGCCGAAGACGACAATCGGGTCCATAATCTGCATTCTCCCTCTTTTACAGCTCGATGATTTCCAGGAATTTATCGGACATCATTTCCACGCCGTGGCCGGTGACAATCACGCCGTCCTCCCACCGTAATCCGTAGTCATCGGTGTACAGGAAAGTATCCACCTGGAAGGTCATGTTCTCCTGCAGGTCGTATTCGGAGCTGGTTTCCATCCAGGGGCGCTCGACCTCCATCAGGCCGATGGCGTGGCAGGGCCCGTACAGCAGGTTATCACCGTAGCCGAGGGATTCGACGAACTCCTCGAACTTGATGACAACGTCTCTGGCGGGCACGCCCGCCTGCATGAACTCCATGGTCTTATGATGTGCGTCGAGACCCGCCTGCACGAGGTCGCGCATATCAGAGGGCATTTCACCGAAACACACCGGGCGGCCGACGCTGGAGGAATACCCGCCCACGAGCGCGCCGATGTTGAGCTGGATCATTTCGCCCTCCTGCAGCTTTTTGGGGCTCGGGCGGCCGATAGCGTGCGTGCTGGCCTCGCCGCTGAGCACATACGTGGGATGCCCCTCGTATTCTGCACCGTTGGCGTACAATGCCGCCTGTGCAAGCCCCACGACCTCCTGCTCGGTCATGCCCGGCTGCATCTGGTTCATCACGTCTTCGGTGGCTATCTCGCTGATGCGAAACGCCTCCCGCATGAGCTTCAGCTCGTTTTCGCTCTTGATTTTGCGCATATCTGTCAGCAGATCATCGGCCTTCACGATTTCAGCGCCGCCCGCGGCCTCCTGGATCGCCTCGTAAATTGTCACGGGAAGGATGGACATCCCGGCGATGCCGATGCGTTTGGGGCTGCCATCGGCCAGCTCGCCGAAGACATCATTGAAGGTATCCAGGTCAGCGCCGGGATACTCCGGTTCGGCTGATTCGCGATATTCGAGGATCAGCATGATGTCATCGATCGTGCTTCTTCCCTCGGCGAAGGTGAGGCTTTCAGGGCCGATGAGCAGGATCGGATCGCCGCTGCGCCCGAAGGCCACACCCCCGGTTTCAAACAGTGGCCAGTAATTCGATAGATAGCGCACATTGGCCGGGTCCGCCTCGTGACCGTGCGCGATAAGCACGTCGAGGTCTTCTTCCTCCATTTTCGCCTGTAAGGTCCGCCAGCGCTGTTCGAATTCTGCCTGTGGTATGCTCATGTCGTTTCCCATCGATGGCCCTCCATAGTGAAGATTGAATTGATTCCAGAAAATACAGGTGGGTGCTATTTGTAGCTCCGACGTCGCAGTTATATTCTGGACCGCAGGACGCAAAACCTGCATGAGCAGGCTCTGATTCAGAATATGGCGTGAGCGGTGTGATGACCGACAAACCCATACCTGAGCCGTGCAAACTGCGCATGTTTCAGGTCCAGGCACGGGCATCTCTGGCGTTGTTTGACAAACGGCAAAGGCGAACAGGCTATTGTGGTTCTCGCAAAAATGCACACAGCCCGGGACGCAAAAACCCGCTGTCGGGACGCGGAGGATTTGGGGTCTGCGGCACGGGGAGTTCGTACGTAGCATGCACGATTCCAGCGGTTTCACGACATTTTCCGCTGAGAAGTCAACGATGCCTGGGTAAAGCCAAAACGACGGGCAAAGTCCTGAAGTAAAAAGATGGCAGCAACAACACAGCCGCCACCGAGGCCGATGCAACATGCCGTGTCAACGCGGAAGGAAAAGCACGCTGAACCGCACGACCTGCATTCGCGGCACAATAGCTGCGAAATTGCACTGTGACCCGCCGGCACGCGATTTCGCGCTGCCTGCCAATTTGCTGTGCCTGCAATTCATGACTAACTGGCGATACAGCGTGTCAGAGTGTGCAGATGTTGCCCGTCGTATTTTCCGGCATCAGTTGCCGACCTGCAGACTGGTGACAGCACCCGTCTGCTGACCGTTGGCGCTTCGGGCCGTCACCCTCACAAGGTATCTTCCGTGCGGGAGCCTCGTACCGCTGGTGCTCCGACCGTTCCAGTAAAGCGTGTTTGCACCTGCCGCCAGCTCGTGCTGCCTGCAGATCGAGGCGACTGTGCGCCCGCCGATATTCAGCAGGTCCACATCAACTGAGGCGGGTGTGGACAACTGCAGGCGCACCTCCGCACCACCGCCACGGGTCGCTGCGGCCGCAAGCCCGCTGAGCGCAAGCAGACAATCATCTGGCGGTGCGAGCGTGAGTTGCAGTCTCTGTGCAGTCCCGCCCCCGGTGGTTTCGAAGCTGTAAGAGCTGTTAGTGCGCATGTATATCCGGCTACCGCTGCTGAGGTCCAGCAGGATCGGGCGGGCGGCCGCAGGCAGAGCGCTCATGTCCGGCCAGCTCAATGTGACACGGCAGGGGACGGCGGAGGTCATGGCCTCGATATCCCACGTCGGGGTTTCCTGCGAGCTGCGAATGTCAACCCCGAGATGGTGCCTGCCGCTAACCACGCCCAGTTGTACGCTCTCAGGGTAAGCGGGTGGGCGCGGTATCCGACGCTCGTTTGCGGCCTGTCCAACCACGGCATCGCTTCGCACCTGGCCGTCTATGGATGCAATCAGGCGGAGCATCCAGTCTCCGGGAGCAAACGTCGCTGCAGGGCGCGCGGAAGCGGCTGCGGCTTCGGTGACGGATACCGGGGGAATGACCAACTCGCACGGCCCGTAGGTCAAGAACCAGTAGCCGCGCCACGCTTTCAAAACATCAGACTGCCCGACCGGGGCGATGGATGGATCGAAAACGAGTGCCTCGGGCCCGCTGCCTTCGTAGCCCCAGACGAAGTCTTCACACCATCCGGCCGCCTGTGCCTGCGCGAGCGTCAGTTCATACCCGTCGCGGCGCACCCTCAGGGCACCGGTGCCACGGGCGATCCACGGCACATCCACCAGCCTCGGGTTGCCTATCTGCACCCAGCCGCCCCTCCAGCCGTTGGCGGCTGGCAGCGCTCCCTGTGGACCGGCGTCATCACGCCTGATCGGTATCACATACTCATCCTCGGGAGGCGGCTGCTGGCCTGCGATACCGGTAGTTGTGGCCTGGCTGAAGCGTGCCCAGAAGCCCTTTCCGGGGACACTGTTGCGATCCGCCAGCGACGCATAGCCCTGCGGGTCCTGCACCCAGTAGATGTATTGTCCCTGTGCATCAGGGGTGTCGCCGGGCCGCCAGCGAGCCCACGAGTTCTGCTCACAGCCGAGCTGCACCGGATCAAGGTTTTCTGTGTCCGGATACAATGGCAGCGCTATAAGGCTCAATCCCTGGCCGTAGCTTGTTACATGTGCGGCGCCGCGTTCCGGCAGCGCCAGCAGGTACGATGGTGAGGGAACCCACTCGCTATCGGTCCACGCGGTAAACGCGCGAACGCGGTACTGGTGAGCGCCGGTCTGACATTCGTGGTCATCGTAGGCCGTGACATTCGGCAGCAAGTTAGCGCGAAGCTCCCAGGGAGACCATGCATCGCCCGTGTCTCGTCGCCATCTATGCTCCAGTTGGAAACCGTCCTCGATATCGGTATTATCCTGCCAGTTCACATGCAGGCCGGTGGGGTGCTGTTCGGACGGTTCAGAGGGTGTGACCGTGACGTCGCCGGGTACCCTGGGCGGCACCCCCAGCATATTCGATTCAGACCATGGGGAATTGCCGGAAAAAGATGTCGCCCGGATGCGCCACTGGCAGGCAATGAACTGGGGATCAGTCTGGTCGTCGCACTGGTGGCCTTCGTGATCTATCGGTACTCCGGCCGTCTGCCATTCACTCCAGTCGCCCACACCAGCGGCGATGTAGCGCCATTCGGCTGTAAATTCGTGGCGATGGTTTTCGCTGTATTCCCACGTCAGGTGCACCGGCCACCTGCCGTCGTCACCGACCGGCCCGCTTATCACCGCCTCCATATTCGTTGCAGGAGGGGGCTGAAGCGTAAATATTGCCGAGTTCGCCCAATCCGAGGGCGCCGGCTCAGCCAGTGCATGGATGCGCAGTTCGTGCTGGGCGTAACGAAGCGGGAGATACTTTGTGGTGGCGGTTGTGTCAGGCGGATATTCGCCCAGCAGTGTCCACGCGCCCCAGTCCTCCTGCTCGCCGGTCCACGACAGCCACCGGTAACGCATGTACAGAGCAAAGCCGGTCTCGTCGTTCGAGTTATCCTTCCAGGTAACTTGGATCCTCGCGAAGTTGTCATTGGGATCGGCTGCGCGACTGTCCGAGGCGCTCATCGCCACCTGAAGATTCGACGGGGCCGCCGCCCTGATATCCAGCACATTCGACTCGCACCAGGCAGACTCTCCGGAAAAAGCAGTCGCCCTCACTCGCCACTGGTAGGCGGCCAGCTGCGGGTCGGTCTGGTCATCACACCGACGGGCGTCGTGGTCTATTGGCAATCCGGCCGGCTGCCAGGTACTCCAGTCGCTCTCACCGGCAATGATGTAGCGCCACTCGATTCCGAAGGAATGGCGGTGATCCTCGCTGTACTCCCACGTCAACGCTACCGGGCGTCGGCCATTCTCATCGGCAGGGCCACTGATCACCGCCTCCATGCTCGTTGCGGGCGGGGGGGCGAGTGTGAAGACGTCCGAGACTGTTTTCTCAGAAGAGCCTCCCGGTCCCTTTGCCATCACGCTCATCTGATACTCCATGCGGTCCGGGGGCAGATCTCTGGTAGCTTCCGTGGTGTCCTGCGGATGCTCGGACGGGTAAAGCCACTGGCTCCAGGCGGAGGCACTGTTTTCACGGGTGCGATACATCAACTCAAAGGAGAATTCGCTGATGGAGTTGTCCTCCCATGTTGCCCGTATCCGCGCGAAGTTATCGAGCGGATCATACGCACGGCTGTCGGAAGCGATCATCTCCACCTGCAGGTTCGACGGGGCATCCGGTACCAGGTTCATCACGCCTGATTCGTGCCACCCGGAGGGTACCGGCCCCGCTGTCTGTATCCGCCATTGCACGCAGCGTCCCATACCGACCTCGCTCGAAAAGATTCTGAACTCATGGCGTCGTTTTTGCGCATCTGGAATGTCCCAGTCGAACGGGAAGTTGGCAAAGTCACCTCCCCATTCGGTCCATGGGCCGCCTTCGGTTAACTGCCGCCGCATATCAATCCTGAAGTCATGGAGATGTTCTTCTGCATGCTTCCAGGTCAGCGGGACGTCCACGAAAAATCCTGTGTCAGTCTGCTGCGGGGGGCTCGTCGCACCAAAGACGAGTTCGGTCGGTGCGGGTGGCTGGAGTGTGAATACCGGGGATTCGATCCACTCCGAGCTGGCGGCCGCCCCCTTCGCACACAGGCGCACCTGGTGCTCGCCATGGCGCAGCGGGACGTCAACGGTGCCCTCGGTGAGATTGTCCGCGAAGTTGCGCAGCAGTTCCCACTCACCCCATTCCTGGCTCGTCTGCACCTGCCCGGGCGCGACTGGCCGGTGACGCAGCCAGAGGGGGAACCGTATCTCGTTGTCCGAGTTGTCCTCCCACGTTGCCCGCAGCCGCGCGATGGGGTCGCCACTTGCACTGTCAGAAGCAATCATCGCCACCTGCAGGTTCGAGGGAGCGCTGGGTATCAGTTCCATGACGCCGGATTCGCACCACTCCGACGGCACCGGCCCCTCGGCCCTGATTCGCCACTGCATCGCAGCGATACCTCCGGCAGGCGGCCATACTGCGAAACCGTGCTCCCGCTTTGAGCATTCGGCGGTCCACGCTCCCCAGTCCTCACCCCATTCCGACCACGTACCGCTGCCGACATCTATCCGTCGCGACTGTATCCAGAAATCGTGTGCGTGAGCGTCAGTGTACTGCCAGGTAAGCGGAACCACGAAATGGGGGTCACCGTCAGGATCCTGCAGGGGGCCCTCCGTGCCGAAAGCCAGATCTGTCGGATCTGGCGGCTGGAGCGTGAATTGGAAGGACCACTCCCATTCCGATCCCCCGGCCTGGTGCGCCGATCTCACCCGCACGCGGCAATCACCAGGTCCCATCTCGACCTGAACATCCGCTTCAGTGCTGTTTGCGGGCGCATCTGCCACGGGCGTGCATTCGGGTGGATTCACGGCGTCCGCGGGCCAGCGCCGGAACTCAATCTCGAACGCCGTCTCGTCGTCTGAGTTGTCCTCCCAGGTCACATGCAGGGTGGCAGTCGGCGTGTCCGGGACCGAGGTCGAGGCAATCATCGCAGCCTCAACCTTCGTGGGCGCCTCGGGGGTAAGAGGCAGTTCCGGAGTCACGTTCCAGTAGGAGTTCATCCCCGCTCCTGTGGCCCGCAGCCGCCACTGGTAGGCCCCGTAAGTCTCCGGATCAACGCCGGAGTCGCAGTCGCGTCTGTCCGCCTCTATCCCTGTTTGCTCATCCTCCCACTCCGTCCACTGCTCATAGGCGAGGTTGAACCGCCGGACATGCAGGGTGAACAGGTGAAGGTGCTCGTCCGGGTAATTCCAGGTAAGAGCCACCGGGACACTCCCGTTGTTCATGGGGCCTGCGAAGACTGCCGCCAGGTCCCAGGGCGCCGGAAGCTCGCAGGCAACCGCTGGTGATTCCGCCCATTCGGAGACACCCGCAGCGTTGGTACTCTGCACGCGGAACTGGTATTCGACGGGTGCAAGCGGGAGGTCGAAGCTGGCCTCCTCGGTGTCCACACCGGAGTATCCGCCCGCAACCCACGCGCTCCACTCCGCCTGCGCAGGTGCGACAATATCACGCTGCCGACGCTCCAGTTGGAAGCCGTCCTCGTTGTCGGAGTTGTCCCACCAGGTGGCTGTGAATGTCGCTGTCGCGGGCTCGGCAATGGAATTAGATGCAGACATGCTCACCTGAAGCTCGGCGGGCGGCTCGGGACGGAAGTCGAGTATGTTGGACTCCGTCCAGGGGGAGTGGATGTTTTCAGTCCCCGCACGGATGCGGAAGTGATACGTACCGGCCTGCTCGAGCAGTGCGCTCGCCGTCCATTCGCGAAGGTTAGCCGGAATACCGGTGTCGAAATTCTCCCATTCTGACCACTCGAACTGCCCTGTCAGGACTCGCCGCCATTGCACATCGAAACGATGAGAATGTTGCTGCACGTAATTCCAGCTCAGCGCCAGGGGCACTTCACTGTCCTGGACGGGCCCGGTGGCCTGAACTACGACATTGTACGGAGCCGGAGGAGCGACCGTAAATGCCGCCGAGACCACCCAGGACGAATTGCCGAATTCCCCGAGTGCCCGAATCTGCACGCGATAGCTTCCGGGAACCAGTGGCACAATCATGTTCGCCTGGCTGACACCGGCATTGAGCACAGACACCGATTCCCACGCTCCCCAGGTTCCCCCGGGTTCCTGGTAGGCTCGCTGCAGCTCAAACCCCGTCTCATTATCCGAATTATCCTGCCATGTGACCTTCACGGTGGCAGTGGGTTCGGAGCTGTTGACCGAGTCGGATGCGATCATCTGCGCCTGCAGATTCGCAGGAGCAAGCGGGAACTCCACCTCACCCAGATCGAACGGAGCGCTGAGACACCACTCCGACAGCCGGAGGTTGTTGGTATTAATCGCCCTAACCCGAAACTGATAACGTCCGGATGCCATCTGATCGGTACGATAGCTTATGGCGCCTGGCCCGGTCTGGTGCAGCCACTCCCACGGCTCCCATTCGCTGAGGCTTCCATTAAACCGCCGCACGTGCAACTGGAAGGCGTTTTCGTCGGTGGAATTGTCCTGCCATCGAACATCAAGCTGGCCTGCAGAATCCCCGATCTGCAGTGCGGTCACCTCAACCTCCTGTACCTGCAGGTTCGTCGGCGCCTGCAGCTTCTCGTGGCCACGATCCAGCACCTGAACGCCCTGCTCATTCAAATAACCTACGAAGCGACCATCACCGTTGATGCAATGCTCTCTTGAACCGGCGATGAGAAGCGTGGCAGCGCTCGCATACATGTCGCGCAGATAGATTGCAGGGGAGAATCGCGTTTCTCTGGTAAACAGAACATACCGGCCATCCTCGCTGATTGAGGGACGTATCTCTACTCCTGCTGTCGGATCAATATCAATGTTCTGCCCGAGACCATCCACACTCACGTGCCGGACCGCACCAGTATCCCGGTCGCACAGAAAGACACCCCGCCACTGCACCCAGCTTCCCGACGGGTCGCCGATGCTGTTGCCGTGCAGTCGATGGAAGACTATGACCCGGCCATTACCACTCACGTTGGGGTGACTGTGCAACTGTGTCGGGTCCCCGCTGAGTGATTGAACGATAATCGCTCCGTTGACAGCAATGCTCAAGTCGCTTGTGTAGGCCACTACGGCGCCGCCGTCGCTGATAGCCGGGTTCAACTGGTGAAACTCATCATCCGTCGCCTTGGGCATCGCCTCTCTCACTCCGGTAGCGATCACCTGCCGGTACACACGCTGCGCCCCGCTGTTTAGCACGCGTACGAATGTGGCAACATTGCCGTCTCCGCTGATATCGCCTATGGGAACCCAGTCGCTGATATCGCTGGTCAGGCAGCTTACGTTCTGAGTATCGGCGTCATAGACGAACAGGTCCCAGTCACCGGTGGACGGAAGGGTGTAGCCACGCAACTGGGTGAAGGCAACCCGGCGCCCGTCATTGCTGACGCTCGGATAATAGCAGTGGCCGTCTTCATAGATACTCACACGTCGCGTCAGCCCCTCCAGCCTGTCGTGCAGCCAAACCTGACAATAGTCAGATCCGTCCGGACTAAGGGCTGTGAACACAACGTAGCGGCCATCGGCGCTGATATCGATCGCTTTTCGCACACCGTAACTTGCCACACCTACCGCGAGTGGTTCGCCATCGGGTCCTACGCTGACGAGATAGTTCGCGGAACCGGTCTGCACCGGCGTTGCGCTGAAGGGGAGAATGTCCAGTAAGTATTTCGAGACTGTTGCAAAAGTACTATTTCACACTATATCAGGGGGGGGTGGACGTCAAGGGAAAAATTTACTAG
>JAWODS010000315.1:0-3291 GCA_046483205.1 Armatimonadota bacterium
AAATTCGCTGGTGGCTGTGGGGGTCTCGGTTGTTTTGCGTTTTATCGGCCTGCTGGCACTCGGCTGGCTCGGAGCGATGGTGGCGAGCAAGGGCGCTGAAATGTCGGCCGGCAGCAAATCCGCCCAAAACGCATAGATCATTGCCGACACCGTTGGAGGACCCCAATATATGACAGACAACGATCCCTCCGGACCGCTGAAGCGCGCTGAAATAATTCTGAGCGGTCGCGTCCAGGGCGTCGGCTTCCGGTATTTCACCAGGCGCACCGCAGGAGAACTGGGTATATCAGGCTGGGTGCGAAACCTCGCAGATGGCGACGTGCAGGTCATCGCCCAGGGCCCTGCAGATACTCTGAACGACTTTATCAGCCGTTTGCGTGAGGGCCCGCCCGTGGCGACCGTGCTCGATGTGGATGTCCAATACAGGGAGGTTGAGCCAGAGCTGGACGGTTTCGAAGTCCGGCCGACCTCGTACCGATAGACCGAACAGTCCGATCCGCAATGTGCCGATCTCGCATCCGTAAAATCCCCCGATTTCTTTGAAGAAATCGTGTCCGGAGTGACACGCTGCGGGCGCGAAAGACACCGGCTTGATGCAGCACGTTTGAATGCTGCCAGGAGGCGTTGCATGCCAAATCGGGACAGAGCGCGTGTGCTGGTTGTTGACGATGACGAAGGCGTCCGTGCGGTGTGTGAGGAGATACTGGCCCGGTCGGGGTGTGAAGTTGTTGCCGCCGATTGTGCGGAGGCTGCCTTCGAGTTGATGGAGGGCGACGAGTTCGATGCATTTGTGGTCGATCTCGTCCTGCCCGGCGTCAGCGGCCTCGGCGTCCTCCGGCGGGCGCGAAATATCCATCCAGCGGCAGTCACCATCGTCATCACCGGCTATGCATCGCTGGATTCGGCGATGGAGGCGGTGCGTCTGGGGGCGTACGACTATATCCGCAAGCCGTTCGAGGCCGAGGAGCTGCTCGGCGTCGTCCGGCGCGGCCTGAAGCAGCGGGAGCTGGCACAGCGCAATGAGCAGCTTCTGGAGGAGCTGGATGCGGCCAACCAGCAGCTTCTGGAGACGAAGCAGCAGCTTGAAAACCGCGTCCAGGTGACCTCCGAGAAGCTGGAGGCCTTCATCGAACTCGGCCAGCAGCTCGCCACCTCCGACGGCGTGCTCTCCAGTCTTACGCATATTCTGCGGGCTGCCGTGCAGCTCTCAGGCGCGAAAACCGGAGCGATTTTCGTCTCTGCCAATAACGGCTACGACTGTGTATTGGCTGTCGGTGACGCCCGCTCGGACCTGCAGAACGTGCATTTGCAGGCCGACGAATACGCGCTGCAGAAAACGTTTTCAGGCCAGGGCCCGGTGCAGGTGGAGGATCTCCTGGCCTCGCGGGATGCGCCGAATGAACTGGGAATGATGGGGCTGGCGTCATCACTCACAGTGCCCCTGACACACCAGCAGCGTTCGGGCGACATGCTGGTGCTGTTTGATCATGAGGGCCCGACGGTGAAGGAGATGGAAATGAGCCTCCTGCGTGTGCTGGCTGCGCAGGCGGCAGGACTGCTGGAGACCGTCGAGCTTCGCCAGCGTACCGGCGAGCGGGGCACCGACGGCTTTGTCGAAATTTCTGAAATGCTATAGGCGGCACACTGCACATGCCGACAGAACAAACATCATGGTGGCGCACCTTCTTCGAAAGCCCCGACTCCCTGCCCCTGTCGTACTTTCCGGAACCGGAAACGACCATGGCGGAGGTCGAGGGAATCGAAAATTTGCTCCAGTGGGACACACATCCGAAGATCGCCGACATCTGCTGCGGCTATGGCCGTCACCTGGTTCCGCTGAAGATGCGGGGACACGACGTTGTGGGTGTGGATATATCTGAGATGATGCTGGACATTGCGGGTTTTCGCGCCCGGCAGGCCGGTGTGGATGTCGCGCTCGTGCAGGGGCTCGCGCAGAATCTCCCCTTCGCCGACAGCGCCTTCGACGTCATACTGAACCTTTTCAACAGCCTTGGGTACATGGATGACCGGGAGAATCATGCCGTGCTGACCGAAACGGCACGGTGTCTGAAATCGGGCGGCCGGTTTATGCTGGAAACGAGGAATAAGAAGTTCCAGATCATCTACGCGCCGTATAACACCACCGTTTCACTGGCCAGTGGGGACCCGGCGAAGGTGCGGTGCTACTATGACGCCGATGCCAGCCGCCTGAACTCCGTGTGGTCAAATCCGGCGGATGAAGAGGACGTCTATCACCGGGCCTCAATCCGGCTGTATGCACCTGCAGAGATCGAAGAGATGCTGCAGCGTGCCGGATTTGACATCGATGCCCGTCTGAGCTCCTACAGTGGCGATACCTTCGAGGGGTTCGAACGCCAGCTCATCTATCTGTGCACCAGGACGTAAATCAGCGCCAGCTCCGGATCCAGCTTCGCACCCGGGCTGCGATGTCTGACATCCGTGGCATCAGCACGATCCATGCCACAAGCAGGAGAAGATTCCAGCCGGTGAAGCCTCCTGTCTGACCTGCCATATCATGCACGGCTCATCGCCCTCTCAAACACATGTTCGTCGAACAACGGTTTGATTATAGGGGCGGCCGGGGTGGATGTCAAGAAAAAATCGAAAATATGTTCGAGACAGGTTTCACTAAAAGAGAAGGAGTGGCCGCATGTACAAAATAGCTGTTTTACCGTGTGATGGAATTGGACCGGAGGTTGTTGCCGAAGGACTGAAAGTTCTGAAGGTCGTCGGCGAGAAATATGATATTGATTATGAGACGGTGGAGTATGATATCGGCGCCGAGCGCTACCTGAAGACAGGAGAGGTCCTGCCGGATTCAGTCAAAGATGAGCTCGCGCAGACCGACGCGATTTATCTGGGCGCCGTCGGACATCCCGATGTCGCCCCGGGGATACTGGAGCACGGCATCCTGCTGACCCTGCGTTTTGAGTTCGACCAGTATGTCAACCTTCGCCCCGTGAAGCTGTATCCCGGTGTGGAAACTCCCCTCGCCAACAAGGGCCCCGAGGACATAGACTTTATGGTCGTCCGCGAAAACACCGAGGGCCTTTACGTCGGCATGGGGGGCAGCATGAAGAAAAACACCCCCGACGAGGTCGCCACGCAGATGGCCACCTACACCCGCAAGGGCACCGAGCGCGTCATCCGCTACGCGTTTGATCTGTGCCGCCGCCGCGATGATGAAAAGACCCTGACGCTCGTTGACAAGGCAAATGTCCTCACCCACGGCCACGACCTGTGGCGGCGGACCTTTGCCGAAGTCGGCGA